>CAIQQQ010000398.1 GCA_903873995.1 uncultured Rhodospirillales bacterium | reverse complement strand
GGTGGATTGGGAGGGGATCGCGGCCGTGGAGCAGGCGGCCCAGATCCTGAACGACGCGGGCGCCGAGGTGGAGGAGGCCGAGGCGGGACTGCCGGATGTGCGCGAGGTGTTCGGCCGCATCTGGGGCGTGGCACTGGGCCGCGTGGTGGCCGGGGTGCCGGAGGCGCGGCGCCATATGCTCGATCCGGGGCTGCTCGAGGTGGCGGCCGCGGTGCGGGACGTGTCGGCACTGGATTTCATGGAGGCGGAGGCGATGCGGATTGCGGCCGCGCATGCGATGGCGCGGTTTCATCGGCGCTATGATCTGGTGCTGTGCCCCACTGTGCCGAACGGGCCACCTCTGGCCGATTCGCCGACGAGTGACCCGATGCGCGCGCTGTGGACGAACTGGGCGCCGTGGACGTTCGCGTTCAACCTGTCCCGTCAGCCGGCGATCTCGGTGCCGTTGGGCTTCACCCAGGCCGGGCTGCCGCGCAGCGTCCAGCTTGCGGCGGCGCAGTATCGCGACGACCTGGTGCTGCGCGCGGCGCGGGCCATCGAGGTGGCGCAGCCTTTTGCTGTCGCGGACTTGGGTTAGGATCGCCAAACGACAAAGGACTTCGCCGATGTATCTTCGCCCAGCCTTCGCCGAGACCGATCTGGACAAGATCGTGGCCCTGGTGCGCGCGCATCATTTCGGGTTGCTGGTCACGAATGGGTCAGATGGGATGAGTGCCTCGCATATTCCGTTTGCAGTCGAGCGGGACGGGGACCGGCTGACAGTGACGGGGCATCTCGCGGCGCAGAACGCGCAATGTGCTGCGTTCGATGGTGGCACGGCGATGGCGATCTTCTCGGGGCCGCATGCCTATATCGCGCCGTCCTGGTACACGTCGCAGCCTTCGGTGCCGACCTGGGATTTCTGCGCGGTGCATCTGCACGGGGTTCTGGAGCCGATGCTGGATCACAATGCGATGCTGGACCAGCTCGCGCAGTCCGATCCGGGCGGTTTCGATCATCGCGATCTGTCGGAAAAGTATCGCACGATGATGCTGAACGGCATCCGCTCGTTCCGGCTGCCGGCCGCGCGGATCGAGGCCCAGTGGAAGATGAGTCAGAACCGCTCCGTGGCGGACCGCGAGGGCGTGATCGCGGCGTTGCGGGCGCAGGGCCAGGGCGACGTGGCGGATCTGGTGGCGGCTACTTTGCCGGGTTGATGTCTTTATAGAGACTGAGTGCAGCGAACACGGCGAGCACCTTGATCGGCGTCTCGATCAGGAACAGCGCGTCGATGTGGTCGGTGAGCCAGCCGGCGGCGAACCACGCGATGGCGGCGACGGCGGTGGCGGCCAGCGTTCTCACAGCACACGGGCCTGCGTCAGATCGACCTTGAACACCAGCAGATCGCCACGCCGCTCGATCTCGCCCTCCAGCACGACCGGCAGGGCCGCGAGCCGGCGGAGGTCGGCGAGCGCCCGTCCATCAGGGCCTGCGAGCAGCAGGAACGAGGCGCCGGCGACGGGGCTTGCGGTGACGAACACCGGCGGCACGCCGCCGATCAGACAAAGGCTGGCGCAGGCGCGGTGCGAGAGGCCCTGGCCGGGTTGCATGGCACCGGTCTGGCATTTGCCGTCACAGATCTCGCCTGCGACGCGCCAGCGACCGAGCGAAACGGGGGCCGGGGCGGCGATCGGCGGGTCCGGCAAAGGGTGTACCTCCTCACCCACCACCAGCATGTCGATCGTGCCGCGGCGCAGCTTGAGGCCCGTGACGCTGACCATGGCGCCATCGGCCAGCGCGGGATCGATGGACGGGCCGCGCTTGCCGTCACCGGAGAGCAGCACGCTGTGCAGGCTCGGATGCGTGGCGTCGGGCTGCACGAACAGCGTGGGATAGGGATGCAGCGCGACCCGGCCGCGCAGGGTCACGGCGTCGATCGGGGCGTCCGGCGGGGGGGGCGGTGCGAGATGGAACAAGCCGCGCGGGGCGGCGTCCTGCCCGTCCAGCAGGCCGATGCCTGCCAGCAGGGCCAGGAAGCCTGCGGCCACAAGTGCCAGGAAGCGGAACTGGGCGCGGCCCGAGTTTCGGTCCCAGCCGATGAAGAAATCGGGCGGGCTCATGCGGGCTCCAGCGGTTGGACATAGGTGCCCGGCGGGTTCGGGCTTGGGTCGAGCATCACGTCGTCCCCCGTGAGGTGAAGGCGGTAGGTGGCGATCCGTTCGGTGAAGGGCGGCGGCGCGCGGCCATCCTCCAGCCGGTATTGGAAACCATGCCAGGGGCAGGTGATGCAGCCGTCGATCACCCTTCCCTCACCCAGCGGGCCGTTCTGATGTGCGCAGAGATGGGACACGGCGGACAGGCGGCCCTCATGGCGGAAGATCGCCACCGGGTCCGCGTCGGTGAGGCGCACCACGATCGCGCGGCCTTCCGCGATGTCACCCAGCTTGCACGCATGGACCAGGCCACTCGGCGCGGCGGCCGCCATGCGCGGCTTCCGGCCCTCCCGAAATCCGGTCCACAGATGAAGCGCGACCAGACCCAGGGCGCAGACCGTCACCTCGATTTCGAACGCTCTTTGCGCCTGCAGCGCGCCGAAGGCGACATGGAGGACAACGAGGCCATAGGCGGCATAGACACCGAGATGCAGCGCCTTCCATAGCTTTGGCGTGAGGAAGGACAGCCAGAAATCATGGCTCGTGACCGCCAGCACCAGCAGGATCAGCAGGGCCGCGATGCCGAACGGGATGAACGGCACGCCGCGCAGATGGCCAGACCCGATATCGGCCACCAGCATGGCGTCATAAGGTCCCAGCGGGCTGAACGCGAAATACCAGCCCAGCACCGCAAGCGCGTGGCCAGCGGCGATGGTGCAGGTGATGACGCCGAAATGCCGCCGGTTGTAGAGCAGCGGCAGGAAGCGCCGATCCAGCCGCGCCAGCGGGCCGATCGCCAGCACGAGGCTCAGCAGCAGGAATGCGCAGCTGCCCAGCGCCCGGATGCGCAGCGCCTGATCGTCCACGGCGCCGATGGCGAAATGGCTGAAGGCCAGAAGATACAGCGCAATGCCGGCGATCAAGCCAGCGTCGTAGAGTTTCTTGCTCGTCGTCCAGCTGACCGGGACGTATTTGACGCTCATGGCGCGTCCCCGATCCGGATCGATTGGGGCGCCTCGGTGGGGGCTTTGAGCGACCAGGCGAGGACTAGGGCCACCGGGATCAGCACCGCCAGCCCAAGCCATGCCATGCGGTGGGCGGCCAGATTGGCGCGCTGGGAGGCGAGCGGGTCGGTCATGCCGCGCAGCTTGGCCAAGGTGCGGACCAGCACGAGCGGCCAGAGCAAGGTCAATCCCGGCAGCAGCAGCGGGCGGAAAGCGTGGGCGCCGTGAGCCTGCGGGTCGATCCGGTCGATCAGGGCGAACACAAAGACCAAGGCAAGCACGAGGCCCACGCCCAGATAGGCCTCAACGGCCAGCACGAGGAGATGTGCCGTCATGCCGGGCGCTCCGCTCAGCCGGCCATTGTCTGCTCGGTGGGCCGCATCACGTCGAAGGTGCGGGCGCCGATCTCGGGTGGCATGGGGGCGAGCCAGGGGGAGGCTGCGAGCGTGGCCACTGCGTCTGCCCGGCCGCGGGCCCAGCGGGCCTGCATCGTCTGGCGTGAGAACTCGTAGTCCTTCGAGGCGCCCTGCCAGTCGCCGGCGCGGTCGATGAGCTGAACGATGTCCATCGTCGTCACGCAGCCGAAATTGTAGAGATACTGCGCCTCGGGCGTGGTCCGCAGTTCAGGGGGGAGGTTGTCCCATAGCATGTTGATGTTGTGGCGCAGATCGTGCTGCAGCAGCATCGTGTCCGTGCCGGCGCGGGTGCGGCTGGAGTAGCGGATGTCCTTGTCGCGCTCGCCCACCTGTTCGAGCGAATGCGGTACGGCGCCACTGGCCGGGAACAGATCGACCTGGAAGATCAGGCGCGAGCGGCGCGGGACGTATTCGATGACGTATTCGAGCGGGGTGTTGGAGACGAGGCCGCCATCCCACCAGAACTCGCCGTCGATCTCCACGGCCGGGAAGGCCGGCGGCAGCGCGCCGCTGGCCATCACGTGTTTTGGACCGATCTTGTCGTGTCGGTTGTCGAAATAGCGGAAATTGCCGGTGCGGACATTGACGGCGCCGACACTGAAGCGCGTCTCCTGGGCGTTGATCCGGTCAAAATCGACCAGCCGCTCCAGGGTGCTGTGCAGTTCAGCCGTGTCGTAATAGCTGTCGGGCGGCGTGCCCATCAGCCAGTCCAGCGGGGCGCGGGGACGGAAGAAGCCGTCCTGGCCGAACATCAGCGAGGCGGCGGGGGCGGATTGCTTGGTGGTCGGCAGGGCGAAGAAGCCGATCGGCTGCGTGCGGGTGACAAGGTCCCAGAAGGCATGCAGCTGCTCCACTCGCCGCTCGGGCGCGTTGCCGGCGATGAGGGCGGCGTTGATGGCGCCGATGGAGATGCCGGCGACCCAGTCCGGCAGGTATTCGGAATGGGACAGCGCCTCGTAGACGCCGGCCTGGTAGCTGCCGAGCGCGCCGCCGCCTTGCAGCACAAGGCCAACCATCTTGTCGTAGGAGGGCGGGCGTGCGGGCTGGGCCCCGAACGGCGTCCGGCTAGGGTGTGCAGTCATGCTGCCTGATGTCCTCTTGTGGCCGCAATCAAGAGCGGCATGACATACAGCAGACTCAAGAGCCGCGCGACCATAACGTCAACGCGGCTCGGCAGGACCCCAAATGACGCGATGCCGGGACGGATAGGCCCCGGCAGCTGATCAGAAGCCTTCGCGCTCCAGGCGCTTGCGCTCCATCTTGCGGGCGCGGCGCACGGCCTCGGCCGCCTCGCGGGCGCGACGCTCGGACGGCTTCTCGAAATGCCTGCGGAGCTTCATCTCGCGGAAGATGCCCTCGCGCTGCATTTTCTTCTTCAGCGCCTTGAGCGCCTGATCGACATTGTTGTCGCGAACCAGAACCTGCACTTGGCCGCCTTCTCCTGTCTCTGTGGGGGCCCGCGCACCCAGGGATTGGGCGTCTGACGGGCGCAAAACAACATGACCCCGGAGGGATACCCTTCAGGGAGGGGAGGCCTATATCATGCGATGGCCGGAGCGCAAAAGAATTTGCGACCTTTGACACCAGACAGACCGCCAAAAGAACCGAGAGGACCGCCATGGCCATCCTGAAAATCGCCCGAATGGGCCACCCCGTGCTGCACCGCGTGGCAGATCAGGTCGCCGATCCGACCTCGCCCGAGATCCGCAAGCTGATCGCGGACATGTTCGAGACCATGGAGGATGCCAACGGCGCGGGCCTCGCAGCGCCCCAGGTGCATGTGCCGCTGCGGCTGTTCGTGTTCCGCGTGGCGGCCACCCGCGTCTCCGGCGATGCGGAGGATGTGCAGGTGGCGAACCGGGTGGTGATCAATCCGGTGGTGACGCTGCTGGGCGACGATGTGCGGATGCGCTTTGAGGGCTGCCTGTCGATTCCCGGCATGCGCGCCGCCGTGCCGCGCCACTGGCGGATCCGCTACGAGGGCGTGGACACCGACAACGCGCCCGTTGGCGGCGAGGTGACGGGATTCCATGCCGGCGTGGTGCAGCATGAGTATGACCATCTCGACGGGATCCTGTATCCATCCCGCCTCACAGATTTTTCGCTGTTCGGGTTCTCCGAGGAAATCAATCGCGTCATCGCTGAACGAGGAGGCAACTGATGTCGATTCCTGAACGCTCGCCCGAGCGGGATGCCGCGATCCTGGCGATGCTGCCGTTTGTGGCCGAGCATGGCTGGTCGCTCGCCACGTTGCGACGCGCGCTGGTGCATCCCGATGATGCGGCGCTGATGTTTCCCGGCGGTGCCGCCGACCTGATCGAGACCTATTGCGATCTGGCGGACCGGCAGATGGAGCAGCAGGCGGCCGCGATGGACACGACGGGACTCGGGCTGACAAAGCGGGTGCGTGCCGTGATCGCGCTGCGATTTGTGGCCCAGCGCGAGCATCGTGAGGCGGTGCGGCGGGCTGTGGCGGTGCTTGCGGTGCAGCCGCGCCTGGCGGCCACTGTCACTGCGCGGACGGTGGACAGCATCTGGTTCGCGGCCGGGGACCGCTCAGCCGATTTCAGCTGGTACACCAAGCGGGCCATCCTGGCCTCGGTCTATGGGTCGACCTTGCTGTATTGGCTGCGCGACGGCAGCATGGACGACGAGGACACGCTTGAATTCCTCGATCGGCGTCTGGCGGGCGTGGGGCGTATTGGCAAGGCGCGGGCGCGGCTAGGCGGGCTGTTTCGACGGGGCAGGGCCGAGGCCGCGTAATTCTGCCACGGACGGTGTGGTAGACTGCCGCCATGCCGGTCATCCGCATCGTCCATACCACCGAGTATCGTTATGCCCACAAGGTGCGGTTCAGCCCGCATCGGCTGATGCTGCGGCCGCGCGACAGCTTCGACCTGACGGTGCATGACGCGGGGTTGGGCATCACGCCGCCCGCGGGGCTGGCGCGCTGGGCGCATGACGTGTTTGGCAACTCGGTTTGTCTGCTCGATTTCGGTGATGCCGAGAGCGACACGCTGCGCATCGTGTCGACGTTGGATCTGGAGCATTTCCCATCCGACCCGAAGCAGCCGGAGGCGACGATCGATCCCGGGGCGGAGCTTTATCCGTTTCGGTATGACGCCGACGAGTTCCCCGATCTGGCGCGCTCGCTGGAGCGACAGTATCGCGACCCGCGGGGCACGCTGGATGTCTGGGCGCTGCGGTTTGTTCCACGCGAGCAGCCGCGAACGCTGGATGTGCTGGTGGCGATGACCCGGGCGATCCAGAAGGAGTTCACATACGAAGGGCGCGAGGCCGAGGGCACCAACCCGCCGCTGGTCACACTTTCGACCGGCCGGGGCGCATGCCGGGATCTGGCACTGCTGATGATGGAGGCGGCGCGGTCGTTGGGCTTCGCGGCGCGGTTTGTCAGCGGTTATCTCTACGATCCGGATGTGAAGAACGGCGAGGCTATGGTGGGCGGGGGCGCCACGCATGCCTGGTGTTCGGTCTATATTCCGGGTGCCGGCTGGGTGGAGTTCGATCCGACCAACGGGCTGGTGGCGGGGCGAAACCTGATCCGGGTCTGCACGGCCCGCACGCCGGAACAGGCGGTGCCGATCTCGGGCGGGTTTTTGGGACAGCCGGATGATTTTATCGATCTGACGGTGGATGTGGCCGTGAGCGTGACGCAGCCTTCAGGCGGCTGAATTCGTTCAAGCCGCGTTCCGGTCGGCAATTTGGCCAGCACGATTGCGGACGCCAGTGACTTCGATGCCGATCGGATGCCCGTCAGCGCCGAACTCCAGATAAACCCCATGCGCAACCTCGGTGGGACCGTCATAGACCGCGTTCGGTGCGCCAAAGCTGACATGCAGAACGTCCACCTCCGGGTCATGATTGGTCTCGATCACAGCCTCGCTCCTCGGTCCCAGTGGGCCGTCACGACGAATGTACCATCGTTCGTGGGCCTGTGCACAACGCGAAGGACGCGATTGCCGAACTCAGCGATGGATTTGAACGAACGCGTCAGCGCGGGATCGCTTGGATCAGGACGGACGGCATCCGGGTTGGATAAGGCGGACGCTCTGAACAGCAGGGATATCTGGCGTTTCTCAATCTCACGGGCGGCGAGTCATTGCTCCCCTGGGTAGCCCGGCCCCCGCCGCGACCCATCTTGCCGCCTGCCCCAAAAATGATTGACGCGATCACGAGCGACTCGATTCAGCACCCGTGCGATTCCAGACATTGACCTCGCCAAGCTCTCCGTCGCTGAGAAGGATGCGCTGATCCTGTCTCTTCTGCCTCTATGGGGCCGTTGCAGGCAGCGATGGCGCGGATCGCCGAATGGGAAGCGCGGCTGGCCTTGCTTGAGAAGCCGCCCAAGACCCCAGGCAATTCGTCACTGCCGCCCTCCAAGGGGCAGAGGGTGGCGGCGAGCAGGGATGCGGCGTCTGGGGCGGGGTTGTGGGTGACATGAATTTCGGGGGTGGGGTTGGTTTTGGTTGCGTTTCAGGCTGATTTGTGTTCTTGTTTTGTTCATGGCCGATTTAACTCCATACACTGTTGCTGAGCGGATTGCGCTGACCCTTGGGGGGTTGGGGCGGGCTGTGGCGGCGCGGATTGCCGGTGGGGCGATGGCGGCTTCGATGATTCTTCTGGTTTGGACGCGGTTGCGGCGGGTTGATTGGGAGATCGCCCGATTGTTGGCGTTGTTTCAGGCTGGGCGGCTTCGGGTTTTGGTGGGGGTTCGGCGGGCTGCGGGGGGTGGCGGGGCGCGGGTTGTGGCGGGGCGGATGCCTGTTCGGTTCGGGTGGTTGCTGGGGATGGTGCCTTACGAGGCGGCGTGTTTTGCCGGGCAGTTGCGCGCGGAGCTGGCGGAGCCGGAGATGGTGGCGTTGCTGGAGGCGAGTGCTCAGGCCAGGCGGGTGCTGGGGCCGGTGTGCCGGATGCTGGCTTTGGAGCGTGCTGTGCTGCGCGGGGCGGAGGCTGTGGGGGCCAAGTCTGGGGTGGCGGTTGTTGAGGCGGAGGGTGCGCCTGTTGTTCGGCGGCGGGCTCGGGTGGCGCCGGCGCCGGTGGAGCCGTTTCGGATTCCGTTGCCACGGGGGGTGCTGACGGCGGCGCGGCGGGCCGGGTTTGGAAAAGGTTGATGGGGAGCCTGGGAAAGCTGCGCTGGTTTCGTTCCGGATCGTTACTGTCCGGCGCTTTATTGGCCGCATCGGGGTTTAAAAAGTTTTTTGGTTCTTTTTTTAAAAAAGAACTTCTTGCTTCCATGTTGTTCGGATCCGCCGGTCAGTCCACGAGGGCCGCGCGGATGGTGGCGGGGTCGGTTGCGGTTCTGATGGCGTGGGCGATGTCGCGGTCGCGGAGGCGGCGGGTGACGGCGGCGAGGGCCTGAAGGTGGAGGCCGGCGTCTTGTTCGGGGCTAAGGAGGAGGAAGACGAGGTCCACCGGTTGGCCGTCGATGGCTTGCCAGTCCACGGGTTTGTCGAGGCGGGCGAAGAGGGCGAGGGGCTGGGCGAGGGTTGGGAGGCGGGCGTGGGGAATGGCGATGCCGCTGCCGATGCCGGTGGTGCCGAGGGCTTCGCGGGCGGCGAGGGCGCGGGCGAGGTCGGTGGGTGGCGCGTTGAGGAGGGTTGCGGCGCGGGTGGCGAGTTCGCGCATCACCGCGTCCTGTGCTGCGAGTTTGGCGCGGAACACGTGGTCCGGGGGGAACAGGTCTTGGAGCATCAGGCGGGTCGTTCCTCGTCGGCGTCTGGCGCGCAGCCCATGCGGATCGGGGCGTGGGTTTTGCGCCAGCCTGTTGTTTCAGTGCGCATCTTGAGCCGGCGGGGGGGGCCGATCGGTTGGATGAGGCTCTTGGATCACCAGGCGGTAGCCGATCCCGGTTTCGGTGATGATCAGCGTGGGACGCTCGGGATCGCGTTCCAGTTTCTGGCGGAGCTGGCGGACATACACCCGAAGCTGCTGGACGTCACCGGAGGCGCCCCAGAGCTTGCCGAGGATGAGGCGGTGGGTGAGGACGCGGCCGGCGTGGCTGACGAGGAGGTGCAGGATGTCCCATTCGCAGGGGGAGAGGTGGATTTCGGCGCCGGCGAGGAGGGTTTGGCGGCGGACGAGATCGACGCGGAGGTCTCCGGAGGCGAAGAGCGGGGGGGTGCCTTCCTGCTGCAGGCGGTGGCGGATGGCGTTGCGGAGGCGGGCGACGAGCTCGGCCATGAAGAAGGGTTTGGTGACGTAATCGTCGGCGCCGAGGTCGAGGGCTGCGACCTTGCCGCGTTCGTCTTCGCGGGCGGAGAGGACGACGATGGGAATGTGGGGGTGGGTGGTGCGGATTTCTCGGAGGAGTTCGATGCCGTCGATATCGGGGAGGCCGAGGTCGAGGAGGAGAACGTCCACACGGCCGGATTGGAGGGCGGTTCGGGTTTCGGCGCCGTCCGCGGCTTCGGCGACGCGCCAGCCTTGGGGGGTGAGGCTGGTGCGGAGGAGGCGGCGGATGGCGGGTTCGTCGTCGGCGACCAGGACGCAGGGTTCGGTCATGGTGCGTCCTTGGGCGAATCCGGGGACGCGGCCTTTAGGGTGATGGTGAACACGCAGCCGGGACTGCCCTGGCGGTTGGCGGCGGTGATGCGTCCGCCCATGGCTTCGACGAAGCCTTTGCAGATGGCGAGACCGAGGCCGGTGCCGGGGCGCTGGCGGTCGGTACCGTGGAGGCGGACGAATTTGTCGAAGACCTGTTCGGCGCCGCCTTCCGGCAGGCCGGGGCCTTCGTCCTGGACCTGGACCGTGATGTCGTCCTGGGACTGGGTGATGCGCAGGGTCACTTCACTGCCTTCCGGGGCGTATTTGGCTGCGTTGTCGAGGAGGTTGAAGAGGACCTGTTCGAAGAGGATCGGGTCGAGCAGGGGTTGGCCGAGTTCGGGGGGGAGGTCGAGGACGATCTTGTGGCGGGCGAGCATGTCGGACGCGCGAGAGAGGGCGGAGGCGGCGAGTTCGGCGAGGTCGGCGCGTTCGAGGCGGGGGGTGAGGGCGCCGGCTTCGAGGCGGGTCATGTCCAGCAGGTTGGCAACGAAGCGGTTGAGGCGCTCGGCCTCGCTGTGGATGGTGCCGAGGAGGTCTCGGCGGCCGGCATCGTCCAGCATGGTGCCGTAGCTTTCGAGGCTGCTGGCGGCACCGAGGATGGAGGCGAGCGGGGTGCGGAGATCGTGGGAGATGGAGGTGAGGAGGGCTGAGCGGAGGCGTTCGGTTTCGGCCTGGATGCGGGAGCGGTCGAGGTCTCGGGCGAGGTTGACGCGCTCGATGGCGAGTGCGGCCTGGTCGCCCAGAGCGTCCAGCAGGCGCCGCTGGTCTGGGGTGAGGAGGGTGCCGGGGCGGTCTGAGTCCAGGCCAATGAGGGCGACCGGGCCGCGGCCGGTGCGGAGCGGAATGAAGAGCCAGGCGGCGCCGGGGAGGTTGTCTGAGCCGCGGCCGGCGGCCTTGTCGAAGCGCCAGGCCCAGCGGGCGGCGGCAAGGTTGCCTTCGTCCAGCTCGTCTTCCGGGGGGTAGCCGGCGCGCACGGAGAGGCCGTCCCCATCGGGGAGGAGGAGGACGACGCGGACCTTGAGCATGGCGGCGACCTGGTAGGCGGTGGCCCACAGCAGGTCGTCGAGCTGGGTGGTTGCGGCGAGCTTGCGGCTGAACTGGTAGAGTTGCTCGGTGACGCGGAAGCGCTCGCGGGCGGCGATGGTCTGGGCGCGCATGCGGGCGGCGAGGTTGCTGGCGATGAGGGCGGCGATCAGGAAGAAGAAGAGTGCAACGACGTTTTCGGGGTCGGCGATGACGAAGGTGTAGAGCGGCGGGAGGAAGAAGAAGTTGTAGGCGAGGACGGCGACGAGGCTGGCGTAGAGCGATGGGCCTCGGCCGAAGGCTGCGGCTGTGACGAGGACGGCGGTGAGATAGACCATGGAGACGGAGGTGGCGGTGAGGATCTCGCGCAAGGCCACGCCCGAGGCGGTGGCGAGGACCACCACGCCGGTGGCCGCCAGATAGGGGCGCAGGCGGATGTCCTTGCGGACCGATCGCAGCGATGGCGCGCGTGGCTGGGGGTCGCGCCCCGATTGGCCGGGGCTGCTGCCCAGGACATGGACGGGAATGTCCTGCGCCTCGGCGATCAGGTCTCGCGCGGTGGAGGCTATGAACCAGCCGCGCCAGCCGGTGGCGGGTTTGGCGCCGACCACGATCTGGGTGACGTTGTGGGAGCGGGCGTAGGCGAGCACGTCCTGCGCGATGTCCCGGCCGGGGATGGTGGTCACTTCCGCGCCGAGGGACTGGGCGAGACGGAGCTGCTCGGCGACCCGCAGGCGGTCGGTGTCGGGCAGTTCGGTGGCGGTTTCGATGTGGAGCGCGGTGAAGGTCGCGTGCAGGGTTTCGGAGAGGCGCTTGGCATAGCGGACCAGGTCCGTGTCCGCGCCCCTTCGGGTGACGCAGACGAGCACGTGCTCGCCGGCGGCCCAGGGGCCCTGGATGGCGTGGGCCTTCATGTGGTCGCGGAGCTGGGCGTCCACACGCTGGGCGGTGCGGCGGAGGGCGAGTTCGCGGAGTGCTGTGAGGTTGCCGGGGGAGAAGTAGTTGGCGACCGCGCGAGTGGCGGTCTGGGAGACGTAGACCTTGCCGTCGGCCAGGCGCTGGAGGAGGTCGCCGGGGGTGAGATCGACGAGCTCGATGTCCTGGGCGCTGTCGATCACGGCGTCCGGCACGGTTTCGCGGACGCGGATGCGGGTGATGCTGGCCACCACGTCGTTGAGGCTTTCGACGTGCTGGATGTTCATGGTGGTGGCGACGTTGATGCCGGCTTCGAGCAGTTCCTGCACGTCCATCCAGCGCTTGGGGTGGCGGCTGCCGGGGGCGTTGGTGTGGGCGAGTTCGTCCACCAGGACAAGTTGGGGTTTGCGGGCGAGGATGGCGTCGAGGTCCATCTCCTCGATCATCGTATCTTTATATGGGACGCGGCGGCGGGGGATGACGTCGAGGCCCGAGACGAGGGCCTCGGTCTCGCGCCTTCCGTGGGTTTCGACGATGCCGATGGCGACGTCGATGCCGGCGCGTTTCTGGGCCTGGGCGGTGCTGAGCATTTCGAAGGTCTTGCCGACGCCGGGGGCGGCGCCGAGGAAGATCTTGAGGTGGCCGCGACCGCTTTCGCGCGCGGCTGCCTTGAGCAGCGCGTCGG
>CAIQQQ010000397.1 GCA_903873995.1 uncultured Rhodospirillales bacterium | reverse complement strand
GTTGCAATCTCCCGGGCAAATGGTGGTGGTGTCGGAATGGCCGTGTTTACCGATTGTTATTTCTGTTGGGCCATCCTCTCGGCAAGGCCTGGATCCCGACCGTGCACATGTGAGGGCAGTTCCAGGGCGCGTCATTTCGTTCAGTTGACCCGTTGTTGCGATACCGCGCCCGGCCTTTGGAGCGCGTGCGGTTCGTGCATGATCATGGAAGCCCTGCCACATGCCCTTCCTTCACCGTCTCCGCATCCGTTCGAAGCTGTTGCTGCTTGTGGGTCTTTGCGTCGCAGCGATGGTGGCCGCTGGCGTGACGGGCGCATCGTTGCTGTACGACGCGATGGTCAGCGGGCGCATCGAGAAGCTGCGCGCGGTGACGGACGCGACGCTGAGCCTGGCGGCTTCCTTGCAGAAGGAGGTGGATGCCGGGCGCCTCACGCGCGATCAGGCGTTGGCGAGCGTCAAGACCAGCATGCATGCCATGCGCTACGACAACGGCATCGGCTTTGTGGTGGCTTACAATCTGGATGGCAGCGTGGCGGTCAATGGCGCCAATCCGGCCGCTGAAGGCAAACCGGCACCGGTGGATCCGGCCTCTGGGCGTTCTATTTTCGATATGGCGCAGGAGGCCGTGCGGCCGGGCGGGTCACGGCTGATCAGCTATGCCTATCCGAAGCCCGGACAGACCGTGCCGCTTCCGAAGGTTTCGGCCGTGGTGCTCTACGAGCCGTGGCGCCTGCTGTTTCTGGCCGGCGATTACACCGACGATCTCGACGCGCGCTATTGGGGCACGGTGGTTCGCGGGCTTTCGGCCGGGGGCGCTCTGCTGCTCGTCACCCTTGTTGTCACGGCGCTGATCAATCGCGACGTGGCCGGGTCGATCGGGCGGATCAAGACCGCGATGGAGGGACTTGCGCGCAACGATCTGAGCTTGGAGATCCCGGGCGGCGGGCGGCGGGACGAGATCGGTGCGATGGCGGGGAGCCTGGTGGCGTTCCGGGAGCAGCTGCGCGGTGCTGCGCGCCTCGCCGAGGAACAGGCGGCGCTGAAGCTGTCGGTGGCGGCGGCGGGGAAGGCCGCCATGGACAGAACGGCGAGCCATTTCGAATTGCGCGTGGGCCGGCTTGTGGGGCAACTCGCCTCGGGTGCGGCGGATCTCGAGGGGACGGCCCGGGCGTTGTCCATGACCGCCGCGCGGACCGACGATCAGGCCGGTGCGGTGGCTACCGCCGCCCAGGAGGCCAGTGCGGGTGTGCAGACAGTGGCGGCCGCCGCGGAAGAGCTGTCGGCGTCGATCCTGGAGATCAGCCGGCAGGTTGCGCAATCCTCCAGGATCACGGGTCAGGCCGTTGAGGATGCGCGGCGTACCGACGCGATCGTGCGGGCGTTGGCGGAGAACGCGCAGAAGATCGGCGATGTGGTGCAGCTGATCAGCAACATCGCGATGCAGACCAATCTGCTTGCCCTGAACGCGACGATCGAGGCTGCGCGCGCGGGCGATGCGGGTAAGGGCTTTGCCGTGGTGGCGAGCGAGGTGAAGAGCCTTGCGACCCAGACCGCGCGGGCCACGGAGGAAATCGGCGCGCAGATCGCCGAGATTCAAGGCGCGACCGTGCAGGCCGTGAGCGCGATCCATGGGATCGGCACGACGATCGAGGAGGTGGCCGCGATTGCTTCGAACATTGCTGCGGCTGTGGAGGAGCAAGGGGCCGCGACGGCGGAGATCGCGCGCAACGTGCAGCAGACGGCGGCGGGCACGCATCATGTGACGGCCACGATCTCGGGCGTCAGCCAGGCGGCCAATGACACGGGGACTGCGGCGGGGCAGATGCTGGAGGCGGCTGCCGGGCTGTCGCTACAGACGCGGCAGGTGGCGGATGAGGTTCGGGATTTCGTGGCGGAGATCCGCTCGGCCTGAGGTGTTTGATTGTGTCTTTTTGACGCTATGTCGCGACGGTTGCTCCGATCATGGCCGCCGCGCGCCGTTTGCCGATTGGCTGTAGGGGACCATGACCACGCCGAGGCCTGCGGCGGCGACGCCTGCGACGAGGATCAGCGCTGCCGCCGATCCGAGCAGAAGACCGCTGCCGAGCGAGGCCATGGCAAGGCCCGCGGCCAGCAAGCCAGCGCCGAGGCCGAGGCCGAAGCCGAAGCCGAGGATGGTGCGGATGACGCCGGCGGC
>CAIQQQ010000396.1 GCA_903873995.1 uncultured Rhodospirillales bacterium | reverse complement strand
GCCTAACCATGAGCGACTATTGCACAACCTTGATCGTGCCAGGGTTGCACGGCAGCAGCGGTGCACATTGGCAATCCTGGTGGAAACAGAATGATCGCAATGTGAGCAGTATCGAACTGGGAAATTGGGACACGCCCGACCTCGACATTTGGTCCGAACATGTTCGCGATGCCGTATGTGAATCGCAGCGCGACGTCTGGATCGTGGCCCACAGCTTCGGTTGTCTCGCCAGCCTGCGCGTGGCACAAGATTATCCAGACCGGATCGGAGGCCTATTTCTGGTAGCACCGGCAGATCCGGATAAATTTGGCGTTACATCCGTGCTGCCGACAACGTTGGAAGTCCCGATCCTCTTTGTTGCCAGCCGCAGCGATCCTTGGCTGGAATTCACCAAGGCGCGACACTGGGCAACAAGCCTGGGTTCTCGCTTCATCGACCTTGGCGATGCGGGGCACATCAATATCGAATCTGGCTTTGGTCCATGGCAGCAGGGGTTCGACCTATTTCTGCGTTTCAAATGCGAGGTGAATGCGTCGGTGAGGCCGGCGGTGAGATGGGCGTTGGCGATAAGGCCGATGCCGTTGCCCCAGGTGTGGGGGGTGAAGGCAAGGTTGTGCTCCTGCGCCATCAGCGCCACGCGGCGCAGGCCGGTGATGCCGCCGACGAGGGCTGCATCCGGCTGCAGCACATCGAGGCAGCCTTCGGCGATCAGGTCGCGGAATTCGTAAAGCTCGCGGGTCATTTCGCCGCCGGCGATGCGGATATCGGCCATCTGGCGCAGGCGTTTCATGCCTTCACGGTCCGACCGGTGCAGCGGCTCCTCCATCCAGTAGACGCCGAGGCGCTCCAGTTCGCGAGCGACCGGGATGGCGTCCTTGAGGGTCCATGGGGCGTAGGTGTCCTGAGGCAGGCGCCAGCCCTGGTTGCAGTCCACCATCAACTCCATGCGGTCCCCGATGCGGGCGCGGACGGCTTTGAGGGCTTTGATGTCATCGCGCCAGTCACCGCGCTGGAAGCGGATCTTGAGGGCGGGGAAGCCCGCTTCGAGATAGCGTTCGGCGGCCTCGGCCATCGCACCTGGGTCGCGCAGGGTGCCGGAGGAGGCATAGGCGCGGATGCGGTGGTTAAGGCCGCCGAGCAGCTTCCAGCACGGCTGGTTCGTGATCTTGCCGCACAGATCCCACAGCGCGAGATCGAGCGGCCAGGGGCGGCCGTAATGGAAGTTGATGTGGCTGAGGGTTCGGTAATGGCGCTCCATCGCCATCGGGTCCTGGCCCACGAACAGATGCTCGTGACCGGCGAAGCCGAGCATGAGATCGCCCGAGCCGATGCCGGTGAGGCCTTCGTCGGTGTGCACGCGCACGATCGTCGCGTCCGAATGGTGGCGCGGCTTGCTGTCCCAGCTCGCATGGAACGGCGAGCTGAACGCCAGACGGTGCTGGGTGATCTCGATTTCGGTGATCTTTGCCATCACGCCTTGGACCTTTTTGGGACGATTGACGGGGATCGTGTGCCAGGTACCGCGAAACACCAAGGCTGGTTGACGGCTCAATCGGGCGGCGGTGGATCGGAAAAACCGATTTGGGCATCGCAAAATCCGATGCTGGGCGGGGGGTGACCTTGTGCATGATGGAGCATGGCATCTTTGTCTCCGATCGCACCGGTTTTGGTGGGCATGGCGTTTGCGCAGTCGGCGCTGGGGCTGATGGCGACGTTGATTCCGCTGCTGCTGTTGCGGGCGGGATGGTCGTCCGAGGTGATCGGGCTGGTGGCTTCGTCGTATTTTGTTGGGTTTTTGGCGGGGTCGCTGACCTCGGCGCGCCTGGTGATCCGGTTTGGGCATATTCGCGCCTATGCGGCGTTGGCGGCGGTGGCGGTTGTGACGGCGTTGGGGCTGGAGTTTCTGGGGCATCCGGTGGCGATGGCGGGCACAAGGATCCTGATCGGGTATGCCAGCTCCGGCTTGTTTCTGGTGACCGAAAGCTGGATCAACGACAGGGCCGATGGGGCGACGCGGGGGCGGTTTCTGGGCGCTTATATGGTTGTGACCTGGGGAGCGGCGGCGTTGGGGCCGTTGCTGCTGCGTCTGACCCCGCCGGACGGGACGCTGTTCGCGGTGGTGGGGATGTGCTTTGCGGCGGCGATTTTGCCAATGGCGCTGACGCGGCAGAACAATCCGGTGCTCGGGCAGGAGCGCCGGCTGGGGCTGCGGGCGCTGCTGGCGATCTCGCCGGTGGGGGTGGCGTGCTGCTTTGCCTCGGGCCTGCTCAATTCGGCGTTCTATGCGCTGATGCCGGCGTATCTGGGGCGGATCGGGTTTGATGCGCAGGCGATCCCGACCTTTGCCTCGGCGATCACGGTGGCGGCGTTGCTGTCGCAGTATCCGGTGGGGCTGCTGGCCGACCGGATCGAGCGGCGGCGGCTGACGGCGCTGGTGCTGGCATTGGCGTTCGCGGCGGCGTTGGTGCTGGTGCTGTCGGGGGCGGTGTGGGGTTGGATCGTTGTGTCGGGCTGCGTGCTGGGCGGCGCGATCTCACCGCTGTACGGGCTGGGCGCCGGGCAGATGAACGACCGCCTGGAGCGCAGCGAGTATGTGGCGGCGGCGGGCGGGCTGTTGTTCACCTGGTCTGTGGTGGCGGCGGTGGGGCCGGCGGCGGCGGGCGAGCTGATGGGCGCTGTCGGGCCTGTTGGGTTGTTCGTTTATCTCGGCTTGGCGATTGCTCTGGTGGCTGGTTTTGTCATTGTAAGGTTGTTCGCACGGGCGGACGTGCCGATGGAGCGGCAGACCGGGTTCACCCCGGGCGGCACCACGCCCCAGCGCCTGGCGTCCCCGCCGCCCGAGCGCGGCGCATGAGGGAGGGATCGATGCGGTATTCCGCGGTGCAGTTGATCCGGCAGGGCCTTGCCGGCCATACGGGCTGGAGTCCGGCCTGGCGCACGCCCGAGCTTGCCCGCGGCTACGATGCGGTGGTGATCGGCGGTGGCGCGCATGGGCTGGCGGCAGCTTATTACCTGCGCAAGATCCACAAGGTGAAGCGCGTGGCCGTGCTGGAGCGCAGCTGGATCGGCGGCGGCAATACTGGACGTAATACGACGATCGTGCGCTCCAATTATTTCTTTCCCGAGAGTGCGGCGCTTTATGACTTCTCGTTGCGGCTGTACGAGGGGCTGAGCGAGGAGCTGAACTACAACATCATGCTAAGCCAGCGCGGCGTGCTGAATCTGGCGCACAGCGAGCATGACATGGAGCTGATGTGCCGCTCGGTGAACGCGATGCTGCTCAACGGCATCGATGTGGAGTTGTTGAGCGCTGCGCAGATCCGCCGCGAGGTGCAGACCCTCAATTTCGAGCGCGATGCGCGATATCCGATCTTTGGCGGCTTCATGCAGCGGCGCGGCGGCGTGGCGCGGCATGACGCGGTGGCGTGGGGCTATGCGCGTGCGGCGTCCGACCTTGGCGTGGATATTGTGCAGGGCTGCGAGGTCACCGGATTTTTGCGGGACGGCGATCGGATCACGGGCGTTGAGACGTCGCTGGGGCCGATCTCGGCGGGTGTGACCGGGATGTCGGTGGCGGGGCATTCCGGCGTGCTGGCGGGGTTGGCCGGGTTCCGGCTGCCGATCACGAGCTATGCGCTACAGGCGATGGTGAGTGAGCCGATCAAGCCCATCCTGAATACGGTGGTGATGTCCACGGCCACGGGGATGTATGTCAGCCAGTCCGACAAGGGCGAGTTGGTGTTCGGGCAGGGGCTGGATCTTTATCCGTCCTACGCGCAACGCGGCAATCTGCCGGTGGCGCAGACCATTGTGGCTTCGATGCTGGAGATGTTTCCGTCGTTCCGGCGGCTGAAGCTGCTGCGGCAATGGGCTGGTGTGGTGGATGTGTGTTGGGATTACTCGCCCATCATCGGGCCGGCGCCTGTGGACGGGTTGTTCATGAATTGCGGCTGGGGCACCGGGGGGTTCAAGGGCTCGCCGGTGGGGGGGTGGACGCTGGCGCATCTGATGGCCAAGGGCGACCACCACGTGCTGTCCCGCCCGTTCGATCTGGGCCGTTTCACCTCCGGCCGCCTGGTGGATGAAGCCGCCGGCGCCGGCATCGCGCATTAGGAAGCACCATGCTGAGCATTCCCTGCCCGTTCTGCGGGCCCCGCGGCGAGCATGAGTTTCAGTGGGGCGGCGAGCCGGTGACGCGGCCGGTGCCGGCCTCTGAGGTGAGTGACGCGCGCTGGGCGAATTATCTGTATCTGCGCACCAATACGAAGGGTCGGGACCGTGAACTGTGGTGCCATGCCGGCGGCTGCGGGCAATGGTTCACGATGGAGCGCGACACCATGACCCATGAGGTGTTCGAAAGCGCCCAGATCAGTCTTGGGAGGATCGGGGCATGACCGGGCGGCGTCTTTCGGAAGGCGGGCTGATCGATCGCGCCCGGCCGGTCGGCTTCACCTGGCAGGGGCGTTCGCTGTCCGGCTATGCGGGTGACAGCCTGGCCTCGGCATTGCTCGCCAATGGTGTGCGGGTGGTGGGGCGCAGCTTCAAGTATCACCGGCCGCGCGGGATCTTTGCCGCGGGGGTGGAGGAGCCGAATGCCATCCTAGATGTGACGGTCGGGGCGACGCATGACCCGAACGCGCGGGCGACCTTGGTGGAGCTGCGGGAGGGGATGGCGGCGCGCGCGATCTCCGGGTGGCCGAGCGTGGGCGTGGATGTGTTCCAGGCGCTGGACCTGCTGCATCGGTTCATTCCGGCGGGGTTCTACTACAAGACGTTCATGCCGGGCTGGGAGCGGTTCGAGCCAGCGATCAGGCAGATGGCGGGGCTGGGGACGGCGCGCATCACGCCCGATCCGCGGCGGTTCGAGACGCGGCATGCCGAGGTGGATGTGCTTGTGGTGGGCGGCGGAGCGGCCGGGCTTGCTGCGGCGCGGGCGGCGGTGGCGTCGAATGTTTCGGTGATGCTCGTCGATGAGAACCCGGTGGGGCCGCTTCAATGGTCGGGCGGGGTGATCGACGGAATGCCGGCTGCGGACTGGGCGGAGGAGGCGGTGAAGGGCGTTGCCGTTCTGTCTCGGGCGACGGCGTTTGCCTATCAGGACCACAACACGGTCGCTGTGATGGAGCGGCGGGCGGATGCCGCCGAAGGCTGGGCTGCGGATCGGCTTTGGAGCGTGAAGGCACGCCAGGTGGTGCTGGCCACCGGTGCCATCGAGCGGCCCTTGGTGTTCCCGCTCAATGACCGGCCGGGCGTGATGCTGGCCTCGGCGGTGCATCGCTACCTTGCGCAGTATGGCGTGCTGGTGGGGGCGGAGGTGGTGATCGTTGCGAACAACGACACGGCCTATGGCACGGCCGCAGCGCTTCTGGCGGCCGGGGCGAAGGTGACCATTGCCGATGTGCGGCCTGACCCGGGACCGGTGGCGGCACTTGTGGCAGGGGCGCGGATCTATCCGGCCAGCACGGTGATCGGCACCGGGGGGCCGTTCGGCATTATCTATGCCGATATCGGGCCTGTGGATGCCACGCGGTCTGACCAGCTTACGGCGCGGGTGCCGTGCGATATCGTGGCGACATCCGGGGGATGGACGCCGTCGGTGCATCTGTTCTCGCAGTCCGGCGGGAAGCTGCGCTGGGACGACGGGGCGAGCGCGTTTCTGCCGGGGGCCGGGCGCCAGTCGCAGCATGTGGCGGGCGCGCTGGCTGGTGCCAACGATCTTGCGTCCTGCCTGATGAGTGGGCACGAGGCCGGACGGAATGCCGCGGCCGCGTTACGGGAGGCCGGCAAGCGCGCGCCGCGGCTGACCGTTCCGCGTGCGGAGGCGGCGCCTGTGGCAACACCGCTGCGGCCTTACTGGTTCGTGCCGATCGCCGGTGCGCGGCAATGGCTCGATTTCCAGAACGATGTGACCGTTGCGGATGTGGGGCTCGCGGCGGCCGAGAATTTCCAGAGCGTGGAGCATCTCAAGCGCTACACGACGCTCGGCATGGCGACCGATCAGGGCAAGACCAGCAATGTGAATGGGCTGGCGGTGATGGCGGGGCTGACCGGGCGGGGGATCGGCGAGGCTGGCACGACCACGTTCCGCCCGCCTTATGCGCCGGTGTCGCTGGGCGCGCTGGCGGGGCAGCGGCACGGATCGCTGTATGCGCCGTTGCGTCAGTTGCCGGCCCACGCCGAGCATCGGGCGCTGTTTGCCGAGATGCGGGAATATGGCGGCTGGGAGCGCCCGGCTTTCTACCCGCAGTTCCGCGAGGACCCGCCGCGCACGATTGCGCGCGAGGCGGCCATGGTGCGGACGGAGGCGGGGCTGTTCGACGGATCGAGCCTTGGCAAGATCGAGGTGCAGGGGCCGGATGCGGCGGCGTTCCTGAACCTGATGTATTACAACGAGGTGGCCAACCTGAAGCCGGGCAGGCTACGCTATGTGCTCCTGCTGCGGGAATCGGGGATTGTGCTGGACGATGGCGTGGTCGCGCGGCTGGCGGAGGATCGCTATCTGCTGTCGCCGTCTTCGTCCCACACCGCGGGCGTGCTGGCGATGCTGGAGCAGTGGCACCAGACCGAATATCCCGCGATGCAGGTTTCGTTTCACGATGTGACGGCTGCCTGGGCCACGTTTGCCGTGTGCGGGCCGCGCGTGGGGGACATCCTGGCCAAGGTTGAGACCGATATCTCCCTTGCGACCCTGCCGCATATGGGCATCGCCTCCGGCACCATCATGGGGGTTCCGGGGCGCATCGCGCGGGTGAGCTTCACGGGCGAGCGGAGCTACGAGCTCTCCGTGCCCGCTGGATATGGGCCGGCTTTGTGGCGGCATCTGCTGGCGCAGGGGGCTGCGCCGTATGGCATCGAGAGCCTGTCGGTGCTGCGCGCGGAGAAGGGCTATATCCTGATCGGGACGGACACCGATGGGCTGACCTTGCCGGAGGACCTGGGGATGTCCGGCCCGCTGCGCGCCAAGAAGGTGGATTTCGTGGGGCGCCGCTCGCTTGCGACGCCGGATGCGCTGCGGGCGGACCGGCGGCAGTTTGTGGGGCTGTTGCCGGATGATCCGGGGTTTGTGCCGGCGGTCGGCACACATGCGGCGATGATGGTGGATGGTGTGCGGCGCAGCCTGGGCTGGATCACCACCTCCGCCCACAGCCCGGCGACGGGGCGGTCCATCTGTCTGGGCATGATCGAGGGCGGGCGGGCGCGGATCGGCCAGAGCGTGTCGCTGTTCGATCGCGGCCGGGTGTCACGCGCCACCATCTGTTCGCCGGTATTTCACGATGCTGCCGGAGACAAGCTCCATGGCTGACCTCGCCCTTTGCACGATCGCAGCACAGCTTGGCGTGACCGAGGCCGATCCGTTCACGGTGCCGGAGACGGCGCAGTTTCTGGTGAGTGGAGACCACGGGCAGGCTCCCAACACGGTGGCAGAGATTGCCGGCGGTTATGCCTGCTGGCTTACGCCCAACCGTATTCTGGCCGTCACCGCCACGGAGCCCGCGGGGTTCGTTTCGGATGTCAGTCATGGGCGGGCGATGTTCGTGATCACCTTGCACGCCGACGATCTGCTGGCGATGGGCTGCAGCCTTCCGCGTGGGGCGCTGGCGGAGGGGCTTTGCGCGCAGACGCTGTTCGCCGGGCTGAAGGCGCTGCTGTATCGCCGGGCCGGAACACTTCACATCCATGTCGAGCGACAGTTGACGCCCCATCTGCGGGACTGGCTGCGCCAGGCCGCAACCGCCCTTTGAGGACATCTCCCGTATGAAATCCCATGTCCGCGTTGCTGTCATCGGCGGCGGCGTCGTTGGCGCCAGCGTGCTGTATCATCTGACCAAGGGCGGCTGGACGGACGTGGTGCTGCTGGAGCGCGACGAGTTGACCTGCGGGTCCACCTGGCACGCCGCCGGCGGCATGCACACGCTGAACGGCGATCCGAACGTGGCCAAGCTGCAGAAATACACGATCGAGCTTTACAAGGATATCGAGGCGATCTCCGGCGTGTCCTGCGGGCTGCACATGCCGGGCGGGCTGATGCTGGCGGGGACGCCGGCGCGGATGGACTGGCTGCGCGGTGCCGTGGCCAAAGGCAGCTATCTCGGCATGGACGCCGAGCTGATCTCGATGGACGAGGCGCATCGGCTGCTGCCGCTGATCGACAAATCGCGTTTCATCGGCGCGCTTTGGGACCCGCTGGACGGGCATGTCGATCCCTATGGCGTGACCCATGCCTATGCGAAATGTGCGACGATGGCCGGCGCCGAGATCTATCGGAAGACGAAGGTCGAGGATCTGCAGCCGCGCGCCGATGGCGGGTGGGATGTGATCACCGACCGCGGCAAGATTGTGGCTGAGCATGTGGTGAACGCCGGCGGGCTGTGGGCGCGCGAGGTGGGGCGCATGGTGGGGATCGAGCTGCCGATCCTGGCGATGGAGCACCAGTATCTGATCACCGAGGACGTGCCGCATCTGCTGCCGGATCACGAGCTGCCGCACACGATCGACTTTGAGGGCGAGATCTATCTGCGCCAGGAGCGGCAGGGCGTGCTGCTCGGGACGTATGAGCATCAGGGCATTCCGTGGTCGGCGCGCACCACGCCGTGGAATTTCTCCGCCGAGCTGCTGCCGCCGGATCTGGACCGGATCGCGGGCAATCTGGAGGTGGGGTTCGAGCATTTCCCGGCGCTGGCCGATGCCGGGATCAAGAAGATCATCAACGGGCCGTTCACCTTCGCGCCCGATGGCAATCCGCTGATCGGGCCTGTGCGGGGCCTGCGGAATATGTGGGTTGCGTGCGGGGTGATGGCGGGGTTCAGCCAGGGCGGCGGCGTGGGGTTGGCGCTCGCCAACTGGATGATCGAGGGCGATGCCGGGTTCGACGTCTGGGCGATGGATGTGGCGCGGTATGGCGACTGGGCGACGCCGGCCTATACCAATGCGAAGGTGCGCGAGAATTACGGGCGCCGCTTTCGCGTGACGTTTCCCAACGAGGAGCTGCCGGCGGCGCGGCCGTTGCGCGTCTCGCCGCTGTATGACCGGCACAGGGCCAAGGGCGCGGTGTTCGGGGCGGCCTGGGGGCTGGAATATCCGCTGTGGTTCGCGCCCGACGGGATGGCGCCTGTGGAGGAGGTCAGCTTCCGGCGGTCCAACGCGCATGGCCCGGTGGGGGAGGAGGTTCGTGCGGTGCGCGAGGCGGTGGGGGTGATCGACACCACCGGCTATGCCCGGTACGCCTTCAGCGGGCCGGGCGCCTATGCGTTCCTCGACCGCATGCTGACCAACCGGCTTCCCGAGATCGGCCGCATCGTTCTCGCGCCGATGCTGAACGCGCAGGGCAGGCTGATCGGGGATTTCACCGTGGCGCGGCTTGCCGAGGATGTGTTCCACGTCTTTGGCTCCGGCCCCGCCGAGGATTATCATTGCCGGTGGTGGGAGGCGCATATGCCGCCGACCGGCGTGACGCTCACGCCGCTGCGTGACACGCTTGCCGGCCTCTCCATCGCCGGGCCCAACGCCCGTGCGCTGCTGGGGCGGCTGGTTTCGGAGGATGTCTCCAACGAGGCGTTCCCCTTTATGCACTATCGCCGCCTGGCCGTTGGTATGGTGCCGGCCTTCGTCGGGCGGCTGAGCTTCACCGGCGATCTTGGCTATGAGCTTTGGGTTCCGCCGGATCGGCTGGCCACG
>CAIQQQ010000395.1 GCA_903873995.1 uncultured Rhodospirillales bacterium | reverse complement strand
GGACTCTGCTCTAGGCAATTGCAGGGGTCACATCCCCAGATAGGCGCGGCGGACCTCGCTGTCGGCGGCGATGTCGCTGGCCTTGCCGTCCAGCACCACGCGGCCGGTCTGCAGGACATAGGCGCGATCGGCGATCTCCAGCGTCTCGATCAGGCGCTGTTCGACCAGCAGGACAGTGAGGCCGAGGCCGCGGATGCGCTGGATGGCGGCGAAGATGTCGTCCACCAGGCGGGGCATGATGCCCTGGCTCGGCTCGTCCAGCATCAGCAGGCGCGGCTGGGTCATCAGCGCGCGGCCGATCGCCAGCATCTGCTGCTCACCGCCGGACAGGGTGTGGGCCTGTTGGGACAGCCGCTCCTGCAACCGGGGAAACAGGCTGAACACGAGGTCCAGCGGCTTGAACCGGTCCGGGCCCTGGATGGCGTAGGCGCCAAGGCGGAGATTGTCTTCCACCGACAGGCGGGGGAACAGGCGACGACCCTCTGGAACGAGACCCACGCCGGATCTGGTGATGAGATGCGGTTTGAGACGGCCGATGTCCTGACCGTCGAACGTGATGGCGCCGG
Organism: uncultured Rhodospirillales bacterium; assembly: GCA_903873995.1. Lineage (GTDB taxonomy): Bacteria > Pseudomonadota > Alphaproteobacteria > Acetobacterales > Acetobacteraceae > CAIQQQ01. The sequence goes on along the minus strand of CAIQQQ010000395.1, from coordinate 4,119 downwards.
TGGTGGCCACCAGGCCCGCGATCGATTTCAGCAGCGTGGTCTTGCCCGCGCCGTTGGCGCCGACGACGGCAACGATCTCGCCGGGCTCGACGTGCAACGACACGTTCTGCAGCGCGATCAGCCCGCGATAGGAGGCGGACACGCCGTCAAGCCGGAGCATAGCGGTCCCCCAGATAGGCGCGGATCACGTCGGGATTGCGGACGATCTCGGCGGGGGTGCCGATGGTGAGAACGCGGCCGAGATTGAGCACGACGGCGCGGCTGACCAAAGGCAGCACCACCTCCATCACGTGTTCCACCATGATGACGGTGACGCCGCGGGCCTGGACGCTGCGCACCAAAGCAACGCCGGCCTGGGCCTCGGTGGGGGTGAGGCCGGTGAGCATCTCGTCCAGCAAAAGCAGGCGCGGTTTGGTGGCGAGCGCGCGGGCAACCTCGAGGCGGCGCTTTTCCGCCGGGCTCAGCCCGTGGGCCGGGGCATCGATCTTGGCCACAAGGCCGCAATAGTCGATCACCTCGGCGGCCTCCGCCATGGCCGCGGAGGGGCTCGCAATGCGGGCGAAGGCGCCGACCATGACGTTTTCCAGCACCGTCATGCTGTCAAAGCTGCGCACGACCTGGAAGGTGCGCGCGATGCCGGCTGCGGCGCAGGCGACCGGGCCTGCACCCGAGATGCGGCGGCCCTGGAGCAGGATCTCGCCGGAGTCGGGCGTAACTTCGCCGGAGATGGAGTTGAACAGCGAGGTCTTGCCGGCACCGTTGGGCCCGAGCAGGCCGAGGATCTCGCCCTCCGCCACGTCAAAGCTGATCTGCACGTTGGCGGCAACGCCGCCGAAGCTTTTGGAAAGATTGCGTATTTCAAGCAGCGCCGGCATCTGCGCCCCGCTTCAGAAGACTGCCGAGGCCTTGCGGGCGAAGGAGTGCGACGGCCATGATCAGCAGGCCGTAGAGCATGAGGTCAAAGCCGCTGCCGGAGCTGCCGAGATAAGAGGAGCTGAGCTCCTTCAGCGGGATCAGGACAGCCGCACCGATGAGCGGGCCCCACAGAGTGCCGACGCCCCCAAGCACGGCGGGCAGCGCGATCAGGATGGCAAGCGGGCCGGAGAGAATGCTGTCGGGGTCGATGTAGCCGACATATTGCGCGAAGATCGCCCCGCCAACGCCGGTGAGAAAGCCGCTGACGCCGGCGGCCGCCATCTTGGAGGGGAAGATGCGCACGCCAAGCGAGCGGGCGGCGATGACGTCATCCTTCACGGCGCGCCAGGCGAAGCCGATGCGGCTGCCTTCGAGCGTCCAGGCGGTGAGCCAGGTGAGAGCTACAAACGCGAGCACGACATAGTGCCAGGGCAGCTTGTCGGTGCGAAACTGCAGGTTCAGCCAGCTTTCACCACGGAACGGGATGTAGACGCCGGATGCGCCGCCGATCCAGTCCCAGTTCAGGGCCAGGAGATAGGCGATCTCCTGAATCACGACGGTGGCGATCGCGTAGTAATGGCCGGACAGGCGAAAGCAGGGCCAGCCGACCAGCAGGGCGACCGCGGCCGCGGCGAGACCGCCAGCGATCATGCCGATGGGCGGCGGAATATGGCCGTTCACGAACATCAACGTAGAGACGTAGCAGCCGATGCCGAAATAGAGCGAGTGGCCAAGCGAGATCTGGCCGCAATAGCCGCCCAGGATGTTCCAGGCCTGGGCGAGGCCCGCGAACAGCAGGGTGATGATGATGAGGTTGCGCGTGTAGACGTCATGCAGCGGCAGCGGCAGCACGGCGAGGACCGCGAGCAGGATCGCGCCGATGAGCAGCTCGCGGCGGCGGCGGATGGTGATCGCGTTGGCCATCAGATTTTGCCGAACAGGCCGCGCGGGCGGAACATCAGAACAGCGAGGTAGATCGCGAACATGCCGACCTGTTTGAGCGAGGGTTCCAGCACGGCCGCCGTGATCGCCTCGACCTCACCGATCAACAGGCCCGCCGCCAGCGCTCCGAGCATCGAGCCGAACCCGCCCAAGGCCACGGTGACGTAGGCGATCAAGGCGAAATTGGCGCCGACATTGGGGGAGACATAGTAAAATCCCGCCAGCATCACCCCTGCCACGCCCACTGTCGCAGCCCCCAGGCCCCAGCCGAGGGCGAATATTCGGTCTCGGTCGATGCCGATCAGCGCGACCGCCTCACGGTCCTCGCGCGTGGCTTCCAGCGCGCGGCCGAACTCGGTGCGGCTGATGGCAAGCAGGCCTGCGAAGGCGCAAAGACATACAAAGGCAGCCGCGAGCTGTGGGAGGGGGAGATAGACATCACCCAGGCTTGCGGTCCGGTTGGCCAGCACCGTGCCGGTGATCGAGCGGAACTCGCCACCGTAGACGAACTGGGCAAAGCCGCGGATGAAGATGGCGAGCCCGAAGGTGACGAAAATCTGCACCATGCCCTTGTTAAACCGCACCGACAACGCGCGGGCGATCAGCAGACGGTAGATCGCAATCCCAAGGCCAAACAGCAGCGCGGCCACCACCGGCAGCAGCATAAACGGGTCAAGCCCGCTCACCTGCCACAGGGTGAACACCGCATACATGGCGACCATCATCAGCTCGCCGTGCGCGAAGTTAACAACGTCCATCAGGCCAAAGATCAGACTGAGGCCGGCTGCCACCAGCGCATAGATAAGCCCCATCAGCAGGCCGCTGAGAACGACCTGCGCGATGGTCTCCAGCATAGACTAATGACCTACATTCCAGATGGGTTCGGCCACCGCGACATCGAACGGCCAGATGGTGCGATAGGCGCCGCCAACGAGCTGCTGGATCACCGGGGTGCCGTTCACATTCTGACCCGTCGCATCGAACTTCACGCCGGCCCAGGGCATGATGGTCTGGTTGCCGGGGATGTCGGTCTTGGTGAGGGCCACGCGGATATCCTCGGGTTTAGCGGAGCCAGCGCGGTTGATCGCATCGGCGAGCACCACCAGAGCTGTCACGTCACGCGAGGTATTATCGTTCAAATCCTTGTTGTTGCGGGATTTATAAAGCGCGTTGACCTCGGGGATCGCAGGACGGGACTTGGCGGCGTCCAGCGCGAAGGAGGAGCGGCTCATGGCACCCTCGGCAAGGGTGCCGGCGCCGGTGATGAAGGCGCTCTCCTGGAAGCCGGCCGCCTGGGCGAGGATGGCCTTGGGCTTGTAGCCGAGCTCGTTCATGGCGCGCAGGATCAGGATGCTGTCGGACGTGTAGGAGGACGGCATCAGCACATCCGCATTGGCAGCCTTCAGGCGCTGCGCCTCGGCGGACAGCGACGGCGAATTGGCGCGGTATTTGATGTCCGCCACAACCGGGATCTTGGCCTCACCGGCCAGCTTGCGCTGCACCGTCGAGCTGTCGGCACCGAAGATGCTGTCTTCGTAGAACAGCGCCACCGAGCCCACCTTATGGCCGGTCTTCTCGCCCATATCGTGAAAGAACTGGAACATCGCCGCCGAGAACATCTCGTCATGCGGGCTGGTGCGGAAGAACCATTTCAGGCCGCGCTGGTTGAGGCTCGGCGAGGAGTTGTCCGCCGAGATGTACGGCAGCTCGTACCGCTCGGTCACCTGGCTTATCGTGGCGGCCGTGGCGGAGGTGTAGCTGCCAACGATGGCGACCGCATGCTCCTGGGTGATAAGGCGCTCCGTCTCGGCACGGGCCTTTTGCGGGTCGTTCTGGCTGTCGGCGAACACCAGCTTGATCTTGGCACCGCCCAGGCGGTCCAGCCCGCCGCCCTTGCCCATCAGCATGGGAATCGCCGCATGCGTGCCGTTGATGATCTCAGCCGCAACCTCGTACGCCGCCTTCGCGTCGAGCCCGACCGGCGCCGCATTGCCCGTCAGCGGATAGACCGCGCCAATGACAATGTCCTCAGCCCGCGCAGCCCCCGACAGAGCCACAGCCGCAGCCACCGCCAAACCCAGAACCTTCATGCCGATCTCCCGAACCTATGTCACCACATGGCAACAACCATGCACGGACTGCGTGGGTGAGGCAAGGAAGGCCAGGGCTTTGCCCTGGACCCCACCGCCGCGCGTCAGCACGCCTTTGACGTGACGTGACGTGACGTGACGGGCTGAGCCCCTTGGAACCTCGATCGTTTTT
>CAIQQQ010000394.1 GCA_903873995.1 uncultured Rhodospirillales bacterium | reverse complement strand
GATCACCGTGCCGGCCGCCATCCCCGGCAGGCCGAGCATGGAGCCGTAGCTGGCTCCGCGGGCCGCGTTGGACCAGGTGTTGTCCTTCCCCGGCCGGTACAGCTTGTCGGCGAGCATCGAGAACCCGATCCCCGCGCCGATGTTGCCGGCCATCCGCAGGCCCGAACCCACCCCGATCGCCCCACGGCCGCCACCGAGCCGACCCCACAGGCCCGCCGACCGCTCCGCCTGGGCAGCTCGCGCCGTCGCAGCATCAGCGGTCTGGGTGGCCGTGGAGGGGATCCGTCCGAACAGCCGGGCGGAGGCGCCGGCCTGCGCCGCGCGGGTGGTAGCCCCCTGGGCTGCGCGTGTGGCCGCCTCTTCCTCCGCGGTGGCGATGCCGCCCAGCGATCGGTTGCTGGCCGCCTGCCGGGCCGCTCGGGCACGCAGCGCCGCGCCGGTGGCGCTGCCGGCTAGCAGGGTCTCTCCGGTGGTGTCCGCGCCGCGCGCCGTGGTGCCCAGCCGGGTGAACATCCGGTTAGATGCGGCCTGCTGGGCTGCCCTGTTCCGGACTGCCGCGCCGGCACCGCCGGAGGCTGCAAGCTCCTCTTCGGAGGTGAGGCCGTGACGGGCGGCCCCGGCCACGACCGGCTCACCGCCTGCGACGGTCGCACCGGTAGCACCGGTTCGCGCAACACCACCCAGGCTGAGCCTCTCGGCCGCCTCCGTGAGAGCCGCGGCAGCTTCGATCAGTCGGGTCGCCGCGGTGTTGAGCTGCGCTTGCGGGGTTCCAGCGTTGGCGCCATTTCCGAGGACTCGGTTAACGCCACCATTACCGGTATTTAGGGCACTTCGGAATCCGGAGAGGTCACCCTTGAGGAGAAGCAGGAGGGCGCCCTTGTTGACAAGCATCCACTTGAACATGCCGACAAGTGCCGAGATGCCTGGGAACTTCATGACGAGACCGACGGCGGCTATTGCCGCGATCCCCTCAAGGATTCCGCTGATTACCGCACCGATTCCCGGCTTGTCAATTATCCACGCGATGGCGTTGATGATGGATGCCAGCACCTTGGCGAAGGTGGTAAGCGACCCTCCGGCTCCTGCTTTGATGAGGTGATCGATAGCGTCGATCAGGGTTCCTAGCGACTTCATGAGGCTGCCGGTGGCGTCGCTGTTCGTCAAGTCGTCGAGCATCTTCTTCAGCGGTTTGAGGACGTTGTCCTTCAAGCCGGTGAGAGTCTTCTCGGCGGCTGAGATGTTGCCAGGCTCGGATCCCATGTGCGCGAAACCCATGGCAATGTCATGGACGAACGACGCCAAGGCGCTCAGTAGTGGCTTTACGCGGTCGAAGTACTTCTGGAGCGCGCTTCCAGCCTTCGCCTGGTTATCGGCGTTGTCCTTCCACTTGCCGGTGACGGCGACAGTGCGATCCATGAGCCAGTTCATCAAAGGCTCGGCGGCCTTCTGGAGGCCCATCCAGGTGCCGGCAAGATTCTTGATTACCTGCCAGGTGTCTTGGAGTGTGTGCTTCGTCTTCTCCAGGGAGGCCGCGATGGATCCGGACTTCTTCCCGGATTCACTCCATTTGTCGAACTCCTTCGTGACACCCTCGAACGCGCTGAAGAGCCATTTCGTGAACGGTTCCGCGGCTACGGCAATGTTCTTAAACGCTTCGATAATGTTAAGAACTGACCTGCCCAGGCTGGTCAGGTTGACCGCGTTCTCTTTTGCCAG
>CAIQQQ010000393.1 GCA_903873995.1 uncultured Rhodospirillales bacterium | reverse complement strand
TATTAGTCCGTGGCCGCAAACATGGCGTGTCGACTCCTCGCCCATATGTGCCAATCGGTCTGTCGCCATAGAGGGTATTCCTGCACTGGAGGCCAGCAGCACACGGACGAGGTTGGCGGATGCCCCGGGGAATGCGGTCAATACCTGGCTGGCCTTGAAGGCCACCAGGGGAGCCGAATAGGACGTACCAGAGGCAAAGGTGAAGAGTTGGTCTATTGGACGGTGATAGAGTGTCATCACCCCGGCCTCCGGCACATCTTCGCCACCACGAGTACGTGCCACCAACGGGTCGTAAATCAGGGTGCCTCCGAAATCGATGAAATCCGGCTTAATCGCCCCAGCTAGGCCGGGACCAACACGAGTAAATGGTGCGGGATGATAGGTATCGGTAATAGCCTGCACGCCCACGTGTGCCGCCAAGGCTGGTGACAGGCCGTTACCATGCGCAATGGCTCCGACCGTAACGACATTCATCGCCCCAGCCGGTTCGCATAGACGATTATCAGGTTCGATGAGATAGGCTGGATATTGGGATACCGCTTCCTCGGCGCGTGCGCCGCGACGCGGCTGGCGATTTCCAGCAGAAACGATGATGACGACATTGAGCTCCCGCGCCAATTCATCCAGCGTCGCAGCCCAGACCCCAACCTTTCCGTCAGCATAGACTTTCTTTCGATCACCGAGAGCGATTACGAAGATGCGGCAGCCGAAGCGGCGGCTGAGGTCCGAAATGGCCTCTCGCATCTGGCGAGGAACCAGGCGCGAATTGGGAAAATGTCCGTGATCATCAAGGACGCGCGCAGAACACAGACGGGCTCGCCTTGTCAGTGTACCTGCAGCGAGCTGTGCGCGCAGGTCGCCGAAAACGGATATGCCTGCGACCTTTGTGCCATGTCCCCAGGCATCATCCGTGCCTAGTTCGGCGGGGAACGCGGTCGCGCCAACGATAATATCGGCTATCAACGGGTGATCATTGACCCCACTATCGATGATACCGATTAGGGGCGCCTCAGCATCGACCGGCTCCAATTCTGGCAATTCTGGGAGTGCGAGAGGTGCTAGCTCGTGGGTCAAGCCATCAACCAGAGGCAGGAAATCGACGACGACGTTTGGCGGCTGGAACAGGGCCAGCGGAACCGCATCCAGATCTTCGACATGCACAAGCCGGTCATTGCACAGGTGCACGGGACCTGCATCGGCATCGGCACCGAACTGGCCTGGTTCTGCGACATGGTGATCGTGGCTGATGACGCTCGGATCGGCTTCCCGCCGGTGCGCGACCTGGGCACGCCGCCGGGCAACATGTGGCTGTATCACTGCGGGCCGCAATGGGCGAAGCGCCTGCTGCTGACCGGCGACAGCCTGAGCGGCAAGGACGCGGTGGAGATCGGCCTGGCGCTGAAATCCTATCCCGCCGAGCAGTTGGAACATGAGGTGATGCGCCTCGCGGACCGGATGGGTCTGGTCGATCCACATCTGCTGTCGGCCAACAAGCGTATCGTGAACCTGGGCCTGGAACTGATGGGTGCGCGCACGGCGATGCGCATCGGCGCCGAGATCGATGCGCGCGGGCATCTGGCGCCGAAAGCGCGGGCATTCCGGGAAACGATGAAGATGCACGGGGTAAAGCACGCCT
>CAIQQQ010000392.1 GCA_903873995.1 uncultured Rhodospirillales bacterium | reverse complement strand
GAAATTCGCAAGGCGAATTCCTGGTAAAGCGGGCCACTAACCTATTGATCCTAGTGTCGACTGATTCCGAAATTCGCCCTGCGAATTTCAGAATCACGACACTAGACGTCGTCGGCGCGCAGGAAAGCGATCTGCTCGGCGGCGTTGCGATGCATGTCGGCCTCGCGTTCGAGGTTCTTTGGAAAGCGGCTGCGGTTGGCCAGGATGAGGGACTTCTTGGCCTGCGCCTCGTGCCATTGGCGCACCGCGGCCAAGGCTGCGTCCCAGCCGCGCTGGTAGTCGGGCGTGATGGTGGGGGGCGGCGTGCTCATACGTCGTCTTCGCGCGCAGGGGGGCGGGCGTCAACATCGGCTTGCTGCTCGGGCATCCACCGGTAGTGTGCCGCCATGAGCCGCATTGCCATCATCCTTCCGCCGCGCGAAATGTTCAGCGCCACGGCCACCGGCGCCATCGGCCTGCTGGTGCACAGGCTGGGCAAGGGCGCCGCGATCTACGGCATGCCAACCCACGCGCCATTCCCGGATCGCGATTTTCGTGCCGTGACCCTTCCGTGGTTTCCCGGGCGGCAGGCCGCGCGCTACGCGATGGGTGCAGCACGCCGGCTGCGGCAGAGCCCGCCCGATCTGATCGAGGTGCATAACCGGCCGGATATCGCGCTCGCTCTGGTCGCCGCGTTTCCGCGCGTTCCCGTGACGCTGTTCCTCCACAACGACCCGCAGGGCATGCGCGGCGCCCGCAGCGAGGCGGAACGGGTGCGGCTGATCGAAGCGATGGCCCATATCGCGCCGGTCTCCGCCCATATCGCGGAGCGCCTCACCGCCGGCCACCCCAAGGTCGTGCCGTTTCCCAACTGCATCGACCTCGCAGCGATCCCGTCCAAACCGCCCCAGAACCGCATCCTGTTCGCCGGCCGCGTGGTGGCGGACAAGGGGGCGGACAGCTTCGTTGCTGCCTGTGCGATGGCCCTGCCGCGCATGCCCGGCTGGACCGCTGAAATGATCGGCGCCGACGGCTTTGGCGCCGACAGCCGCGACACGCCGTTTCTCCGCGCGCTGCGCCCAAAGGCCGAGGCTGCCGGCGTGGTGCTGCAAGGCTGGCGGCCACACCATGCGGTGCTGGAGGCGATGGCGGCGGCGGCGATGGTGGTGGTGCCGAGCCGCTGGCCCGAGCCCTTCGGCCTCACCGCGCTGGAGGCGATGGCGTGCGGCAGCGCGCTGATCTGCTCCAACCGTGGCGGGCTGGCCGAGGTCGCAGGCGAGGCCGCCTGGCCGATCGATCCGGACCGGCCAGAGACCATCGCGGACGCCATCCTCACTTTGGCCCGTGACCCAGTCCGCCGCGCCGCCCTTGCCCGCGCCGGACGGGCCCGCGCCGCGCTGTTCGGGCTCGACGCGGCGCGTGACAGGCTCGCTGGCCTGCGCAGCCGCGTGCTGGCCGCATGGCCGTCGGCCGCATCCACCCCTATATAATTGGCCCAACCGCCCAACGGAGCGCCGTCATGTCCGACACCACCCTCGATCTCGTCCCCGTCACCGTGCTCACCGGCTATCTCGGCGCCGGCAAGACCACCCTGCTCAACCGCATCCTCTCCGAACAGCACG
>CAIQQQ010000391.1 GCA_903873995.1 uncultured Rhodospirillales bacterium | reverse complement strand
CGCGTGATTCAGACCTCTCGGTGATGCCACCTTCGGTCATCACGCTCTGGGCGCACCAGTTCGGCAGTGAAGAGCCGAAGCACCGTTTCGCTATCTGTCCGGGGTTTCTGCTGAATCCGTGCTCCCTGCTTCTCGCCACTTTGCGGGGCTGACGGTGTGGGACTTTTTCGGCGGGGGTAGGCTTTCGGCGGCATCCCACATGCCGGTGGAGACGGCCCAATCCGGTGCCAGCGCCATCACCAGGGTCAGGCGGTCGAAAAGGTCAGATGGGTGGAGTTGCGTCTGCTCGATGCCGAAACTGCACGACTTGAAGTTCGCATTGGGTCCCGACGATGAGTTCCGCAGTCAATATTTAATTCATATTATGCCGTGATTCTACGTCGGCACTTATTTAAAGCTTGCACGGAATTTTGCCCATATCCCGCCCTCAAATCAGTCAGGATCAGGCTAACCAACCGCCGGAAATAACAGAATCGCTTCATTTTCGATGTGGTGGCGCACGAGGCCCTGCGATCGCTCCCAGGCTCGGTATTGGGTGCGGCCGTCAGCCTGGCCGCGCGCCACGCACTGTCAGATAGATTGCGTAGAGCGACGTCGTGCCAGCGATGAAAAGGCGGTTACGCTTGACCCCGCCGAAGGCGACATTGGCGACGATCTCCGGGATCAGCACCTTGCCGATCAGCGTGCCGTCCGGGTCGTAGCAATGCACGCCCTCGCCGGTGCTGGTCCAAATGCGGCCGTCCGAATCCAAGCGGAACCCGTCAAACAGACCCGCCGTGCAAGTGCAGAAAACGTCGCCGCCGGAAACACCAGTGCCGTCGGCATTGACGGCGTAGCGGCGGATGTGGCGCGGGCCGTTCTCGACATGGGTGGCGCCGGTGTCGGCGACATAGAGATATGTCTCGTCGGGCGAGAAGGCGATGCCGTTGGGGCGCACCATGTCTGTGACGACCGCCGTCACTTCGCCCGATCCGGGATCAATGCGATAGACGTGGCTGGCACCGATGTCGCTGTCCTGTCTCGCGCCTTCCCAGTCGGAATCGATGCCGTAGGTGGGATCGGTGAACCAGATCGAGTCATCCGATTTCACCGTCACATCGTTCGGAGAGTTGAAGCGCCTGCCCTGCCATCTGTCGGCGAGGACCGTGATCGAGCCGCAGATCTCGGTGCGGGTCACCCGGCGTGTCAGATGCTCGCAGGTCACAAGACGGCCCTGATTGTCGATCGTGTTGCCGTTGGCATTGTTGGAGGCCTCACGGAACACCGAGACGCCCCCCCCATCGGCATAGCGCAGCATACGGTTGTTGGGGATATCGGACCACACGAGGTGTCGCGCGGCGGAAAACCACACCGGCCCCTCCGACCAGATCGAGCCGGTCCAGAGGCGTTCGACGCGGATATAGCCGGCAAAGCAGGATGCAAACCGACGATCGAGGACGACAAGATCCGTGCCCTCCAACTGCCCGTACATCATGGAGCACGTCTCCCTTTGATTGGTTGCGCGGCGTCGTGCGCCGATCGTCCCACGATCGGCGCGCCCGCTTCAGGTGGCGGCGGTGAAACTGCCCACCCGCCCTGCGGTCATGCCACCATCGACCACGATCTCTGCCCCGGTCATGTAGGACGACACGTCGGACGCCAGAAACAGCACTGCATTGGCCACATCCTGTGGCGTGCCGAGCGTGCCGATGGGAACCCCGGCCGCGGCGATCGCGTGCGGATCCAACGGCGCGTTCCGCAGATCGCCCTGCGGCATCTTCGCCCAGATCGCCGTTTCGATGATGCCGGGATGCACGCTGTTGCAGCGCACGCCGCAGCGGGCCCCAGCGCATTCCATCGCGACTGACTTGGCAAACAGCCGAACCGCGCCCTTGGTTGCGGAGTAGCCGGCAAGCCCCGCTGAACCGCGGATTCCCGCCACCGATGACATCATGATGATCGAGCCGCCCTCGCCTGAGCGTCGCATCAGCGCAAGCCCGTGTTTTACCGACAGGAACACGCCATCGAGGTTCACCGCGGTCTGCCGTTGCCAGGCCGCGAGCGTCATCTCATGCACCGGCCCCATGATTGCGATGCCGGCATTGGCAACCAGCACATCAAGCCGTCCGTGGCGTGCGGCGATCGTTTCGATCACCGTGACCCATTCCGCCTCGTCCGTCACATCCAGGTGCAGATACGCCGCGTCATGGCCGGCCGTTCTGATGCCGGTGGCCGTGGCCTCCCCCCGCGCATCATCGATGTCGGTGAGGATCACCAGCGCGCCTTCGCGCGCCAGGGTCATGGCGCAGGCCGCCCCGATCCCGGCCGCCCCGCCGGTCACCAGCGCGACCCTGCCGCGCAGCTGGCCCGTCTGTGCCGCTGTTTCCATCACGCGCCCCCCTCTCGGCCATGTACCAGCAGCATGAGGATGATCACCAGGCCATAGATGATCTGTCGCCCGGCCTCCGGCATCTCCATGATGGACAGCACCGAGTTCAGCAGCACGATGAGGATGACCCCCACCACCGTGCCGAGATAGCTGCCGCGGCCGCCCAGAATATTGGTGCCGCCGATCACCACCGCGGCAATGGCCGGCAGGACATAGGCATCGCCCATGCCCTGATAGGCCTTGGTGGCATAGCCTGCGAGCAGCATGCCCGCGAGACTGGCGCACACGCCGCATATCACGAACGCCAGCAGCGTCACCCGCCGCGTCGGCACCCCCGAAAGATACGCCGCCGCCTCCTTGTTGCCGATCGCATAGATCGCCCGCCCATAGGCTGTGCGCCGCAGCAGCACCACCATGAACACCGAGACAGCCAACCACATGAAGATGGCATGCGGCACGCCCAGGGTGCGATCGGCCGCCAGGAACCGCATGGCATCGGTCGCCGTCGTCTGAGGGGCAAATCCGCCTGTATGCGCCACCATCAGTCCCCGCATCACCGCATTCACGCCCAGGGTGAAGATCATCGAGGGTATGCGCAGATACGCAACTCCGATCCCGTTGACGACGCCGACACAGACACCGACGGCGATCCCCGCGGGAATGGCCCAGGGCCCACCCACCGCGGTCGCCGTCATGGCGCCGGCCGCCACGGTCCACGGCACCGAGAGATCGATCTGCGAGATCAGGATCACCAGCATCATGCCGGCCGCGACGATCCCGAGAAACGCGCCGATCTGCAGCTGCTGCAGCAGATAGCCAGGCTGCAGCAGCGGCGCGTTGCCGAATTTACTCAGCGTGTATCCGGTGCCGGCAGCCAGGATCACCAGGATGAAAAGACCCGCGATCGCGGTGGGCCGGTCGTCGGGCGAAAGCCCCGACAGCAGGGCAGGGCGGCTCATCGGAACAGCTCCAGCTGGTTCTTCACCCGCAGCATGCGTAAAGCGCCCAGGCTGATGGCTGACAGCAGCACCAGCCCCTCGAACATCGGCTGCAACAACGGGGCGATGTCAAAGATGCGGAAATTGAACGAGATCACCTTCAGCACGGCCGTGCCGAAGATCGAGCCGATGGCGCTTCCGGAGCCTCCGAGCAGCGAGGTTCCACCGATCACGACGCTCGCGATCGAGCTCAGCGTATATCCGCCGGCCTGAGGTATGTCGGCATTGCCCGACGAGGTCTGGATCGCCAGGAACAGCCCGCCGATGCCGGCCAGAAGCCCAGCGAGGGTGAACGCCGTCAATTTGGCGCGCTTGATGTCCAGACCCGACATATACGCCGCCTGCTCGGACGAGCCGATGGCATACACCGCCCGCCCGGTCACCGAACGACGGAACGGGACCCAGATCGCCGTTGCTACGAGCACCAGCAACACGAGCGAGGTCGGCACACCGGCGATCGGCCGGAACCATGCTGGCAGGCCATCGCTGAAGAGTCCCACGGTTCCCGCGAAGTCATCGAGCGCGTTGGTCATCGCCCAGTTGATGTCCTCATCGAGCTTGCCGCCCGGTGTCGGGCGCAGGAACAGCGCGAGGCCGATATAGACGGCGCCGGTCGCCAAGGTGGCGATAATCGGCTGGATGCGCCCGTAGACCACGACGCAGCCATTGACGAGCCCCGCCAGCGCCCCGGTCACCAGGCAGGCCAGGACGCCGAGGGCGATCTGGGTCGTCGTGCCCACCAGCAGATGGCTTGCAAGACAATCCACCAGCGTCATCACGGCGCCGACCGACAGGTCCAGCCCGCCCATCAGCACGGGAATGGTCTGCGCCATGGCGAGCATGGCGAGAGAGAAGACCTCGTTGCTGTTCTGGACGAGCACCGCCGAGGAGAACCCTTTGGGGTGCGCCAGGTGGTAGAGCAGATAGACCAGCCCGAACAGCACGATCACCGACAGCAGATAGGCGTTCTGCCGCAGCCTCAGTCCCAGATCAGACATGCGCCGGCTCCGTGCGGGTCAGGTTCAGCGAAGCCGCGATGATCGCCTGCTCGGTCAGCGCGCAGCCCTCGAGCTCGCGCACGATCCGCCCGTCATAGAGGATCGCCACGCGGTCACAGGAGCCGATCAGTTCGTCGTAATCGGTCGAGTAGAACAGGATCGCAGCACCCTGGTCGGCGAGCTCGCGCAGCAGGCGGTAGATCTCCTGCTTGGTGCCGACATCGATGCCCCGCGTCGGATCGTTGAGCAGGATCACCGCGGGCTCGGTCATCAGCCATTTGGCGATGACCACCTTCTGCTGATTGCCGCCCGACAGCGTGTGCACGGCGTCGCTGTCCCGCCCGACCTTGATCTGTAGCCGCGAGATCGCGTCCGCCACCGCCACTCGCTCACGCCCGGTGTTCATGAACGGCCCGTTGGACAGCGCCCCCAGCGAGGCGATCACCAGGTTCTCGGCAATGGACATCGGCAGCATCAGCCCCTCGGTCTTGCGATCCTCCGGCACCAGCGCGATGCCGCCGCCGGAGCGCACCCCCGCTTGGCCCCCGTTTGCCCCCCCGCTTGCCCCCCCGGTCTGCCGCCCGGCTGTCATCGCATCGGCGGGCGAGCCGATCGTCTTGCGCCGACCGCCGATCCGGATCTCGCCCGACACCTGCTTCAGCACACCGAACAGGGCCAGCAGGAGCTCCTTTTGGCCCTGACCATCTAGCCCGCCCAACCCCACGATCTCGCCGCGCCCGATGGTGAGCGACACGCCGTGCAAGCGATCCTCCCAGGACAGGCCCTTGATCTCCAGCATCGGCGGCGCTTCGGCGCGCGGGGGCTTGGGCGGAAACTGCGCCGAGATCTCGCGTCCGATCATCAGCTGCACGATCTGGTCGGGGGAGCGTTCGCCGCGCCCGAACGTCTCGATATGCCGGCCGTTGCGAAACACCGACAACCGGTCGGCCAGCGCCTCGATCTCATGCATGCGATGCGAGATGTACAGCACCGCCACGCCCGACGCCTTCAGCCGGGCGAGCATGGCATAGACCCTTTCGACATCGGCACCGGTCAACGCCGAGGTCGCCTCATCCAGAATGAGCAGGCGCGGGTCCTTGCCGAGCGCCTTGGCGATCTCCACCATCTGACGCCGCGACAGCGGCAGGTCGCGGACCCGCATCATTGGATTGACGTCCTCGCAGCCGATGCCGGCGAGCAGTTCTTCGGCGCGTCGTCGCTGTGCTCTGAGATCGATCAGCCCGAACCGGCGCGGCGGCCGCGCGATGGAGATATTGTCCGCCACTGACAGATCGGGCAGCAACGACAACTCTTGGAAGATGCAGACGATTCCCGCGTCGTTGGCGGCCTGCGGTGTGCGCAGTGACAGCTTCTTGCCATCGAGCGTCATCGTTCCGGCATCGGGTTGAACTACGCCCGCGATGGTCTTGATGAGCGTGGATTTGCCGGCGCCGTTCTCGCCCAGCACGGCATGCACCTCGGCGCGGTTGCAGGCAAAATCGACATTGTCGAGCGCTCGAACGCCGCCGTAGCGCTTGGACACGCCCGCCAGAACAAGGAACTGCTCCATACTACAAAGGCCTTCAGGCTTGCCGTCGGAGGACTCCAACGGCAAGCCTGGCGGCCGTCCTTTCGTGACAGTTACTTCGAGTTCGCCTCGTCCTTCGCCATGATCTCGGTGGCCGAGATATTGACGCCGCATGGCGCGAACTCGTTGGTGGTGAAGAAGTTGTCCGTCAGCGAGGACCAGTAGTTCACGCCGTCCTTCAGCGTTGAGTAATCGCCACCCGGAATCGGGATCGAGATGAGCTGCGGCATGGGGTTGCCCTTCAGCGCCGAGATCGCCGCCTTCATCGAGATCGCCACGAGACCCGGCGACTGTCCGATGGACAGGCCCTTGAGCCCGTCCTTCTCATGGGCCGCGATCAGCTTGCGAAACCCGTTCTCTGACTCGCCGGCCACGGGCACGAAGGGATGTTTCGCATCCATCATGGCCCGCACCACACCGGTGGAGCCGCCCTGCACGTAGACGCCGTCGAACCTGCCGTGCACGGCGATGGCATCGGCGACCACCTTCTGCGCGGTGCCGTCATCCCAGTTGCCCACCACTTCGGTGATCTGGAAGCTGTTGGGCGCCGCCTCCATCACCTTGCGGAAGCCGATATGGCGGTCACGGTCCACGGAGTTGCCGGGCAGTCCACGCACCTCGAGAACCTTGCCGGTGGTCTTGCCCATCTCCTTGAGGAGGAAGCGGCCTGGCATGGCGCCGAGTTCGGTCTGATCTTCATTGACCATCATCACCTTGTCGGTATCGAGGATGTTGTCGAACGGCACCACAACAACGTTGTTCTTGTCGGCCAGCCTGATCACGCGGTCGAAGCCCTCGGGCGATACGGCGATGGTCACGATCGCGTCATAGCCCTGGTTGATGAAGTCCTCCATGGCACCGAGCTGGGCGGCGACGTCGGTGCCGGTCGAGATGACCTTCAGCTCCTTGATGTCGCCCTTGACGCCAGCCTGCTCGGCATAGGCTTTGGCGGTCTTGATCATTTGAATCCGCCAGGTGTTGCCGACAAAGCCATTGACGACAGCAATGCGATACGGCCCGGGCTTGCGATCCCACTGGAAATACTTGGTCTGGGCAGACCAGGGCTTGAAACATTCCGGCGCCGGGCCGGGGCCCGAAACGATTTTCGGACCAGCAAAGGCTGTGGCGTTGCCTAACAGCATTGCGACCCCGGCAAGGGCCGGGAGCATCTGTTTTTTGATCTGCATCTGTGTCCTCTTATTTTTATGTTTTTATTATGAGGTCGCCACGTCGGCGAGGTATGCCACTCCCGCCAACATAGTGTCTCATAAACGCCTGCGCCTGAACACCAATTTGATGGATGGGGGTGCTGCTGGCTCCATGCGTTGTCGTGGCGACAGCGCGAAGTATGATGGGTGTGGATAAGCGCCGTAGTATTGCCGCTGTATAGTATTAAACAACAATTACTTGCCGCGCTGATTGGTGACAGGCGCAAAACCCCCAGCGTTCAGGCTTCTCTGCAGCGCGATGAGACGACCGCCGCGAGGCTGGGGACAAATTGGCTTCCATCCAGGGCTGTGCAACGCTGACGCAGATGTGATGCAGTTTTTCGCTGCGCCCCTGAAAAAGCATGATTCTCGCGATGCGCTTTGTCTTAATCCATGGCGAGCAACCATCGCGCGGGGTTGTGCCGATGCCCAGCACGCTGCTGTGACTGTTCTGCCAGATTTCCGGTACGTGTCACAAGGCGATCGCAAGATCGCAAGGTGCCGGCCGTAACGGCGTGCTCATATCCGGGATTGGGGCTATACACACATAGATTCAAAACCCGCCGCGTCGTGGAAGAAAAATCTGCGTGGCGCCTGGGGTTTTGCCCCTCGTTCGCCGATTGGCGTCCAATCCCATGCCGATTAACACTCGGCGCGGTCGTGCTGCTGCTGGTGTTCGGCAAGGGCCGTGTGATTTCAGTGACCAAGCGGCTGTTGGGGGGATGAAACAAAAATTTCTCCGCCACCAAACCAAGACAACCTCCGTGCACACAGCCAGGAGGCCCTCATCAGCTGCCCAGAGTATCGATGATCATTTCGAGGTCGAAGCACGTGATGCCAGCCTTCAGCGCCAATGCTCCAATCCGCTCAGGAATGTGATCGCGAAAGTGACCACCAACGTACGAACCGACAGCGGATGCCGCAATCATCACCGCCATGAGATCCCAGCAGCGCAGGAGAGGGAACCCGGCGGCGGTCGGCGTTGTGCCTTTGTGGCATGACCAACAGGGGACTAGTGTCGTGATTCTGAAATTCGTCGGGCTAATTTCAGAATCAGTCGACACTAGAAACAATAGGTTAGTGTCCCGCACCAGAAATTCGCCTTGCGAATTT
>CAIQQQ010000390.1 GCA_903873995.1 uncultured Rhodospirillales bacterium | reverse complement strand
TGCAGCGCCTCCTGGGCGAGCGCCAGCGCCTCGGCCGTCCGTCCGGTCGCGGCCAGGGCCGGCACCAGAAACCGCGCGACCGACGGCACAAGCAGGGGCACCCTGCCCTGCCGGCACGCGTGCAGCGCGAGCGCCAGAGCGGCCGCAGCCTCCTCCATCCGCCCCCCGGCGAGACAGGCCAGACCCGCGGCAAGGTGGCCGTAGCTCACGTCATACGGCTTGCCGGTCACCGCTGCCACTGCCTGCGCCTCCGCGGCGATCTCCATCGCAAAGCCGGTCTCGCCCTGCAGCGCCAGCGTGTTGGCGTAGCAGACCAGCAACAGCACAGAGGCGGTACCGCTCGTGCCGGTGCTGCGCAACCGCAGCGGCCCGCGCGCGAGGTGCAGATGCTGCTCCATCATCGCGCGCGCACGGCCAAGCTGGCCCGCGTACCACAGCGCCTGGCCGAAGCCGAATGCCGCGTTGATCAAGGTCGCGGGATCGCCGAGCCGGATGGCGAGGCCAAGGGACACTTCGCCGGTCTGCACCGACTCATCGATCCGGCCCAGAACCGACAGGGCAATGCAGCGGCTGACCTCGATCTGTGCTGATCGGTGATCGTCGCCGAGCAGCGACGCGAGCTCGCGCACCTCGTCAAGCACGTTCAGCACGCGCACGAACTGCGCCACCGGACCCAGCGCGACCCGCAGGCCCAGCCGCAGGTCGATCGCGCGCCGGATCCGGTCTGGCCCCTCCGGAAGATGCTTGAGCGCCTCGATCGCCTGCTCGTGAAACTCGATCCCCTGCCGGTAGGCGGATCGCGCGTTGGCGCGCGCCCCGGCCCGCTGGGCGAGCTCCACGGCACGGTCCCACACCTCGCCGCGCAGCGCATGATCGCACAATGTCTCGGTGAGCTCGTCGGCGCGATCGGCTGCCACGGCTTCCATCGCGGTCAGCACGCGGGCATGCCGATCGCGACGCTGGCCGCGCAGTATGCCGTCATAGGCGACGGACTGCGTCAGCGCGTGCTTGAAAACGAAATCTGGCTTGCTCTGCGGATCGGAGGACGGAACCTCATACAGGAACTCACCGGCCAGCAAGGCCTTGATCTGCTCGTTCAAGATGGTCTCGGGCAGGTTCGCCACCGCCGCGAGCACCGCGCCCGGAACGTCCCGGCCGACGATCGCGGCCAGCTGGAGCAGGCGGCGTTCCTCCGCGCCCAACTGGTCGATGCGGGTTGCCAGGATCGCCTGCACGCTGGCCGGGATCGTGATGTCCCCCGCCATGCGTGTCATGCGCGACACCGGTTGCAGCACCGGTGTCTGTGCCACCACCACGCCCTGCTCGACAAGCGTGCGGCAGAACTCCTCCAAAAACAGTGGTGTGCCGTCGGCGCGGGCCACGATGCGCGCGCGCAGCTCGTCAAGCTCGGGCGCATCGCCGAGCAGCCCGCTGAGCAGCCGGCCCGCGGCCGCCGGATCGAGCGGACCCAGCGGCAGGCTCATGCAGTAGCTGCGCTGGTTGGCACCTGACCAGGAATGCCGGTGCTGCGGCCGCGTGGTGACCAGCAGCATGGCCCGCGCGCCACCCAGACGCTCCACCAGCGCCTCCAGCATCTGCTCGGATTGCGGGTCGGCCCAGTGCAGATCCTCGACCAGCAGCAGCACCGGCGCCACAGCGCTCTCGCGCAGGATGACCATGGCAAGGGCCGGCAGGATGCGGTCGCGCCGCCAGTCCGGCGACATCTCCGCCCAGATCGGATCGGCCACCGGCAGGTCCAGCAGGCTTTCCAGCGGCGCCGCGTCGGCCGAGGCCGCCATGCCCAGCAAGGCCAGCGACTGTGCCAGCTTGCGCGCGACATCGGCCCGCTCGTCGCTGCGTGACACGCCAAGCCAGGCGCGCAGGATCTCGGCGGCCAGCCGGTAGGGTGTGCCTTCGGCGTGGCCGATCGCCGAGGCGCTGATCACCGTCCAGCCGCCGCCGGGCAGCTTGCGGGTGAATTCGTGGGCCAGGCGGGACTTGCCGATGCCGGCGTCGCCGATCACCGTCACCACCTGGCCGCGGCCGAGCCAGGCACGTGCCAGGGCCGTCTCGAGCGCGCGCAGATCCGCCTCGCGGCCGACAAAGCCGGTCATGGCGCCGGCAGCGGTGCGCATCTCCCAGCCCGGCCGCTCATGGGCCGAGACGAGGCGGAACACCTCGACAGGCTCGGCCATGCCGGCGATGCGTTGCACGCCCACCGGTTCGAGATCGACAGCGCCGCGCGCCAGAAGGGCTGTGCGGGCGGAAAGGTTGATGGTGCCGGGGCGTGCGAGCTGTTCGAGCCGGTGGGCCAGATGGGCGGTGACGCCCACGGCGTCGATATCGTTGGGATCGTTGCCGACCGGGCGGATCACGACCTCACCCGAATGCAGCCCGACGCGGACCTCGAGCGCGCCGTCCAATGACGCGATGCCGGCGGCGATGGCCTGGCCCGCCAGACAGGCGCGCACCGCATGGTCCTCGCTGGCCAGGGGGGCGCCGAACAGTGCCATGATGCCGTCACCCTGCACCCGGTTGACGGTGCCGCCGAAGCGCTGCACGGCCTCGCTCATGGCCTGCATCGCCGGATCAAGCAGGGTCATGGCGGCTTCCGGGTCGAGCCCGTCGATCAGCGCGGTCGAGCCGCGGATGTCGGCGAACAGCACGGTGACCTGCTTGCGTTCGCCGCCCTCAATGGCGCGTGGCAGCGCGGCTTCAGGCGGATAGGGCGTGGGCGGCGGCTGAGGTAGGGGCGGGCTCAGCACGGCGCCACCCGATCTTCCGCCACCCAATCCGGCGCCACATTCCCCACAGAATTTGGCACCCGGCCGCGCCACCGTTCCGCAGGCCGCACAGGATGGTACCAGCGTAAGGCCGCAACGATCGCAAAAGCGGCCAGTGTCCGGATTGTCCGCGTGGCACGACGTGCAGAGCATGGTCTAAAGCCCGTTTTCCGTCGTAATGTTTATGTGCGAACCACGGGGTGGATGCAACATGTCGCTGGCTGTGCAAGGTCCTGCCACACCGTGGAGCCAGGCGCAGCAGCTCGAAGCATTCCTGGCCGGGATGCCGGCCCTCAGCTATGCCGAGCAGCGCGAGATCCTCCTGGCCGCTTCACATCTGCTGGCCGATCATTACGCCCATCTGCCGCAGAAGCTGGCCAATCACGGGGTTGACGCGCCGTTGCTGCTTCGCTCGTTCGACTCCGTGCTGCCGCATCTGGTGAGCGCCGCAAGCTTCCATGCCGAGATCGCGCTGCGCTTCGCCGAATGCCGCGACCTGCACACCGGCTACACCCTGCCGTTGGCCTTCAAGGACCAGATCGCGTTCCTGCCGTTTCAGTTAGCGTCGCCTGGCGGCACCACCGATGTGATCGTTGCTCATGTGCTGCCGGAGGTCACGGCCCATGGGTTCAAGCCGGGCGCCATGATCCTGTCCTGGAACGGCGTGCCGATCGCGCGGGCGGTGGAGCTGCTGGCGCTGCGCTCCGCCGGCGCCAATCCCGCCGCCGCCTGGGCGCGCGGGCGAGTGGCGCTGACGCGCCGGGCGCTGCAAAAATCCGCCCCGCCGGACGAGCTGTGGGTGGAGGTCGGCTATCGCGGGACGGACGGAGCGGACCGCCAGGCGCGGTTTGAATGGCGGGTCGGCAAGTTGCCCGGTCTGCCGCCCGGCCATGGCACGACAGATGGCAATCATGGCCTGTCGCTTGACGCGGCCGCCGATGCGCTGCGCCGGCACCACGACGCCGTCTTTGCCGACACCGCCCGCGAGCCTGCGGATGGCGACAAGCTGATCGAGGAGATCGCCTCACCGCTCGACATCCTGGAGGCCTGGCGCGGCGAGATCGACGGCCGCCCGTTCGGCTATCTGCGCGTGCGCAGCTTCTATGTGCAGGACGCTGCCCCCTTCCTCGCCGAGGTGACCCGCCTGCTGCAGGCGCTGCCCTGCGACGGTCTGATCCTGGATGTGCGGGACAACTCCGGCGGCCTCGTTCAGGCGGCCGAACAGATGCTGCAGCTGTTCACCAAGGCCCCGATCACGCCGATGGACATGCAGTTCCTTGCAACCCAGGCCAATCTGGACTTGTGCCGCCGCCAGTCTCCGGGCAGCCCGGACCAGGTTGCCGGTGCGCCGGATCTCAGCCCCTGGGTGGCCGGTCTTGCGGCGGCGCTGGCGCAGCGTCTGCCGTGGTCTGACGCGCATCCGATGACGCGGATCGTGCCGTGGGGAGAGGGAGATTATGCATATACCGGCCCGGTGGTGCTGATCACCAGCGCGCTGTGTTATTCGGCGTGCGACATCTTCATCGCGGGGTTCCGCAACAACGGTCTCGGCACCATTCTCGGCGTGGACCGTAACACAGGGGCGGGCGGCGCGAACGTGCTCGATCTTGCGCATATCATGCGGCTGCGCGGGCTGCCCGATGCGCTGCCGCAGGGTGTGGGCCTGCATCTGGCGTTTCGCCGCGCGCTGCATGCCGGGCCCGATGCCGGTGACGCGGCGGGGCAGCCGCTGGAGGAGAACGGGGTCGAGCCGAATGTGTGTCACGACCTGACGATGCGCGATCTGCTGGACGGCGATCCGGACCTGATCGCGCGCGCCGTGGCACTGCTGCGGGCCCCGAAGGCGGGCTGACGCTTTGATCCTAAACCCCGGCCGCCGCCGATTTGTGGCCGGGCAGCGCCCCGCACCAGATCGAGATCGTCATGCCGCTGACGGGATCGAAGACGTCGCTGCGGACCAGGATCGTTGCGCGCTGGAACCGCTCTACGGCCAGACCGTGCGGCAGGCCAGCCGGGACGACACCCATGGACGACAGAGTTTGGTTCGTCACGCTCACGTTTGAAAACCTTTCCTCAAAGCTCGACGGCGCCGCGTTTAAGCACAGAACGCCGCGTCGCGCGGGGGGGGCAACTGCGTGTTGGCAATTTTTACAATTGCTTCATATTCCAGAAGCGATGAATTTCGGAAGTTGCGGAATGAACTCCGGCCACAACGAACGGGTCCTTTCCGGTTGCATTACGTTCAGGGTAGGCGTGCCCCAAGTCTTCTTGCAGTATAAGTTCGACGATCACATCACCGCGAAGGCTCCGCCACTGCAACATGTCCAGTCCGTCTCTCGATACCGTGATCGCATCCGTTCCACTCAGCCCGTGCAAGGCACAAAACTGAGCCACCAGCGCCCGGCCGTTCGACGGATCGACCACATGGTCCTGGCCGCCGTGCCACACCAGCAGGCGGGGCCAGGGCCCCGCCTCGCGCGGTGGTGCCAGGGCGCGGGCGCGATCGGCCCAGGCCTGATCGGAGAGTGCGGCGCCGCGTCCGGCCATGCGCGTCATGGCACCGACCGTGTCGCGCGCGGCACCGGCTGGCAGTCCCGCCACCACCGCGCCGGCCCGGTAGACATGGGGGAACGCCGCCAGCAGGCAGGCCGCCATCGCACCGCCGGCTGACAGTCCGGCGACGAACACGCGCGCCGGATCGCAGCGATGCTTCGCCACCTCGAAATTCGTCATTGCGCAGATCGCAGCCGCCTCGCCCCCATTCTGGCCGGTATCGGCCGGTCTGAACCAGTTGAAGCACAGCTGCCCGTTGCGCCGTTCGATCTGCCCTGGCAGCAGCAGGACGAACCGCTCGCGCTGCGAAGCCGCCAGCCAGCCGCTTTCGCGCGCGAAGATCTCGGGATCCTGCGTGCAGCCATGAAGCAGCACGACAAGCGGGGCGCCGGCCGCGAGATTCTTGGGCGCATGGACAGTCCGGGTCAGTCCGGCGAACGCGGGCGTCTCGGAAGGCCGGGCAGCCGGGGCCTTCTTCTTCGGCTGGCGAGCGGCCGGGGCTTGTGGCGGGGTGGTCCAGAATGCCTGCGCGAGGCCCAGCATGGGCGTCGCCAGCCGCGTTGCACGACGCAGACGCGCCATGGAAGCCTTCAGCGACCACGTGCGCATGACCAACCTTCCCGTACTGGCTGAAGACTAGCCGAACCGCCTGGCCTCGTCGATTGCGGCACATACGGTGGCGGTGGAGCCGATATGGTTGGCCAGCAGGAGGATGATCCGGGCCTGCAGGCGCAGGGACGCCGCCTCGTCCAGCCCCTCATGCGCTTCGACCAGGGCGGCGTAGAGGCGGTCCGGGTCGTCGATGCGGGGCGATAGGTCAAGATGGGTCATGCGCCCAGCGCCCGGCTACGTGCGGCAGCGACCGCTTCGGGATCGTATGCGCGAAACCGCGCGGCCACGTGCTGGTCGGGCCGGATCAGCACGACGCTGCCCGGTCCTGCGGCGTAACGTGCGAAGGCCTGTCCCTCGCTGTCCCAAAAGGCACCGGGGGCGGGATTGGACGAGACCACAACGGCGCCTTCGATTGCGGCGGGCGGGTCGAAGGCCAGCAGAGTGAAATCGCCGCCCAGATGCGCGAGCAGCCAATCGGGTGCGCCGTCACGCTGCACCGGCGCGTCCTGTGCCGGGGCACCTGGGGGGACGCCGCCATCCCAGTCATCCTGCGTGGACAACGGACTGCCGGTGAGCACTGCCGGGCGCGACAGCCGGCCGGAATTCACCAAAGGGCGGGCAAATGCGTGGCGGGCGGCCAGGTCCAGCACCGCGTCACGGATCGCATGAGCAGCCTTGGTCTTGGGGGTGATGAAGTCGGTGCTGCGGGTGGAGTGGCTGATGTTCTCATCGGCCGCCGGAATCCGCTCGGCGTCGTAGCTGTCGATCAGCGCCTCCGGCGCCTCGCCGCGGAGCACGGCGGCGAGCTTCCAGGCGAGGTTGTCCGCATCCTGCACGCCGCCATTGCCGCCGCGCGCGCCGAACGGGCTGACCTGGTGCGCGGCGTCGCCGAGGAAGATCACGCGGTCATGGCGGAACCGCTCGAGCCTGCGGCAGCGGAAGGTATAGACGCTCACCCATTCCAGCTCGAACGCGATGCCCGGCGCCACCGCCATGTCCAGCATCGCCTGCACCCGTGCGCGCACCCGCTCCGGCTGCTTTTCGGCCTCGGGGTCGGCGTCCCACCCGAGCTGGAAATCGATGCGCCACACATCGTCCGCCTGTCGGTGCAGCAGCACGGAGCCGCCGGGGTGGAATGGCGGGTCGAACCAGAACCAGCGCTCCGGCGGGAACGGCGCTTGCATCACCACATCCGCGATCAGGAAGCGGTCGCGAAACACCTGCCCCACGAAGGGCAGGCCGAGGCTTTCGCGGATGAAGCTGCGCGCGCCGTCGCACGCCAGCAGCCAGCCGGCCTGCAGCGTCACGGCGCCGTCCGGCGTGTCCACCGACAGCACGGCACCGTCCTCACGCGGGTCGATGGCCGAGACCCTGTGCTTCCAACGGATATCGACCCGACCGGTGGCTTCGCAGGCCGCGACCAGCCATTCCTCGACATAATATTGCTGGAGGTTGACGAAGGCCGGATGGGCGTGGCCTGGCTCCGGCTGCAGGTCGAAATGCCAGATCTCGCGCACGCCCGCGAACACGCGCCCGGTGTTCCATTGCACGCCTTTGGCCAGCATCGCCTCCCCCAGCCCGAGCCTTGAGAAGATCTCGAGCGTGCGCTTGGCAAAGCAAATGGCGCGCGAGCCGAAGCTTACGGTGTCGTCGTCATCCAGCACGACCACATCGATGCCGCGCTGCGCCAGATCGAGTGCCACCGTCAGCCCCACGAGGCCCGCGCCCACGACGACGACCGGGTGGGTGGCCTCGGCCTGTGGGCTTGGCCGGTAGGCGTAGTGCGGCTGGGCGTAGGTGGACGGCATCAGATCTCGCCGTCCTTCGCGGCCTTCCCCTCCAGCGCGCGCCACATCTCAACGTCTCGCTCGGCGGTCCAGATGCGCGGGTGATCAAGGCCTGAGGCCTCGTCGAAGGCACGGCTGACGTTGAAGGGCATGCAATGCTCGAAGATCACCCAATGGCCAAACCGCGGCCGCATCCGCTCCATCGCATCCTGGTAGACGGCGTGCAGGTTCCACCCCTTGGCGACACCTTCGCGGGCGATGGCGAACAGGGTCGAGGTGAAGGCGTCCGTGCCGTCCAGCGCGTCGGCGACCTCTGACTCGTTGAGCAAGGCGCGGCCGCGGCCGGGCACCATCTTCACCGGGCCCAGCTCGCGGATGCGTGCGATGACATGCTGCCAGTCGGCGAAATGCGCGTCACCGCAATAGGGTGTGGCGCCGAACTCCACCGTGTCACCGGCGAACAGCACCCGTTCCTTGGGCAGCCACACCACCGTGTCGCCGGCGGTGTGGGAGCGGCCGATATGGATCACCCGCGCCTCGCGGTCGCCATACCACAGCGTCATCTCACAATCGAAGCTCGCGGTGGGCCAGGTGAGGCCGGGAATGCCGTCCCGCCCACGGAACAGGCGCGGGAAGCGGCCGATCTCGCTGTCCATGTCCTGCTGGCCGCGCTCGGTGATCAGCGCCCGCGTCGCGTCGGACGCGATGACGCTGTGCGCCGGATAGCCGGCGGCACCCAGGACGCGCACGGCGTGATAATGCGACAGCACGATGGTATCGACCGCAAGCGACGTGACCGTGGCGATCTTGGCCTGTACGTCCTGCGCCATCAGCGGGGTGGCCTGCGCATCGATCACAGTGACGCCCCTGGGACCCACGATCACGCCCGAGTTGGGATCGCCCTCGGCGGTGTAGGCGTAGAGCCCGTCTGCCAGCTCATCGAACGACACGCGTTTTTCGGTCATATCGTGGGTGGAGGCGAAACCGGACATGGGCGTTTCCCTTATGATTGGCCTGGGTGATTGGTCTGGAGGTCGGGTAGTTTCATATGAAATCAAGGTCAAGCACAGAGAACGGCGCGGCGTTCGTGCTGGAGGAGTTCCTCCCCTACGAGCTCTCCGTCGCCGCCAACCGTATCTCGCGCCTGTTCTCGCGCCGCTATTCGGAGGCGTTCGGCCTCACCATAGCGCAATGGCGGGTGCTGGCGGTGATCGGTCCGGAAGGCGCGCGGTCACCGGGGGCTGTGGCCGAGGCCAGCGAGATGGACAAGGTCAAGGTCAGCCGCGCGGCAGGCAGCCTGGCTGCGATGGGGCTCATTTCGCAGACGCCGGACCCTGCGGACGGACGCGCGCGGGTGCTGCGGCTGACGGCGCGTGGGCGCGAGGTACATGCCGGCATCGTGCCGCTCGCCCGCGCCTTGGAGGCACAACTCGCCACCGGCCTGACCGACGCGGAATGGGCGGCCTTGCGCCCGGCCTTGCGCGCGCTCAACCGCCACACGGCCGATCTGGCGCGGGGCGAACCCGCGGCACCTGCGAGCGTGCCTTGATCAACGGCGGCAAGCCGGCCCACAAGAGATCACCGCCGAAGGGTGAAGATCATGGACGAGCTCGCCTTCCTCAGCCGCCTGCACCGACCGGGCACGATCATCGATGTCGGCGCGCATGACGGCGCGCTGACCTTGCCGCTGGCCCGGCTTGCCGGCGCGCGCGTGATCGCGTTCGAGCCGCTGCCGCAGGCGTTCGACCGGCTCGCCCACGCCGCGCGGTCCACCCCGGGAGAGATCGAGCTCAGGCGCGAGGCGCTGGGCGATCGGGACGGTGAGATCGTGCTCGAGGTTCCCCATGTCGGCGGCGTGGCCCAAGAGCAATGGGCCTCGATGGTGAAGGATTACGAGGCGATCAGGCGTGCCGACCCGCGGGTGGACTTGGTGGAGCGGCACACCGTCCCGCTCATCCGGCTCGACAGCCTGGAGCTGCTGGATGTCACTGCCATGAAGATCGATGCCGAAGGGGCTGAGCTCGAGGTGCTGCGTGGTGCCGAGGCCACGCTGCGCCGCTGCCGCCCGATCCTGACCGTGGAGATCGAGGAGCGGCACCGCGCCGGCAGCACGCGCGAGGTGCCGGCCTTCCTCGCGGGGCTCGGCTATCGCGGCCTGTTCGCGCTGGACGGCGCGTGGCATCGGATCGCGGACTTCGATGCGGCGACGATGCAGACGGCCTCTCCGTCACCGGCGGAGTTCAGCGCATCCGATCCTTACGTGTTCATCTTCTGCTTTCTGATGCCGGACCGCATGGCAGAACTTGCGGGCCTGGACAGCCTCGCTTAAAGCCGCGCAATGGTTGCGTGACGGCGTTGATGCCACAGCCACAAGAGGAGACCCTGACGTGTCCGATCAGCCCACAGCCACGATGAACGGCGCGGCGGCCCCAACGCCGGCACCCGCCCAGGCGCCCGCTCAGGCACCCGCTCAGGCACCCGCTCAGGCCCTGCCGCTGTTCTTTCAGGGCGTCGCGGGCGTCAATCCGTCCCAGCACAGCCACCTGAAGCTTGACCGCACCCGCGGCTTCGCCTTCGCGCAGCACG
>CAIQQQ010000389.1 GCA_903873995.1 uncultured Rhodospirillales bacterium | reverse complement strand
TGTGGGGGTTGCTGGCCGAGGCCGAGGAAGGAGAGGCTGGCTTCGGCGATGATGGCGGTGGCGATGGCCAGGGTGGCCTGCACCATCACGGGCGGCACGATGTTGGGCAGGATATGGCGGACGGCGACGCGCCATGCGGGATTGCCGGTGGCGCGGGCGGCTTCGACGTAGTCGTTGGTGGCGGCGTCCATGGTCGCACCGCGGGCGACGCGCATGAACACGGGGGCTGCGGTGACACCGATGGCGATCATGGCGTTCTGCAGGCTCGGGCCGAGGAAGGCTGCGAGCGCGATGGCGAGGATGAGGAAGGGGCAGGCCAGCATGGCGTCCACCAGGCGGCTGAGGACGGTATCGGTGCGGCCGCCGACGAAGCCTGCGATGAGACCGACGGGGACGCCGATGCCAGCGGCGATGGTGACTGAGACGACGCCGGCGAGCATGGAGGCGCGGGCACCCCACATCACGCGGCTGAGCACGTCGCGGCCGTTTTCGTCGGTGCCCATCCAGTAGGCGGCGCTGGGGGCTTTTCGGATGAGGGTCCAGCTGGTTTTGGTCGGGTCGAATGGCGCGATCCAGGGCGCGAGGACGGCTGTGGCGATGAACACGACGACGACGAAGAGGCCCACGACCGCGGCAGGGCGGCCGAGAAAGCGGCGGATGGCGAGGGTCGTCGGGCTTTGCGGGGCAATGGGGCGTGCGATCGCGCCCACTGTGGTGGCGCTCATGAGACGCGGAGCCTTGGGTTGATAACCACGTAGAGGATGTCCGCCAGAAGGTTGAGCATGACGTAGACCGTGGCGGTGACGAGCACGACGCCTTGGACGACGGGGTAGTCCCGGTTGAACACGGCATCGACGATGAGCTTGCCGAAGCCGGGGACGCTGAACACCTGCTCGGTCAGCACGGCGCCAGAGAGCAAGGTACCGAGTTCGAGGGCGCCGAGGGTGATGACGGGGACGAGCGCGTTGCGGAGTGCGTGCTTGAGGATGACGCGGGTTTCGGTGAGCCCTTTGGCGCGCGCGGTGCGGACGTAATCCTGGTCCATGGCGGTAAGCATGGCCGAGCGGGTGTGGCGCATCAGCACGGCGGCGATGGCGTTGCCGAGCACGAAGGCGGGCATGATGGTGGTGGCGAGGGACTGGCGCCAGTCCTCAGTGAGGGGGACGTAGCCGGACGGCGGCAGCCAGCCGAGTTTCACGCTGACGAGCAGGATCAGCATGATGCCGAGCCAGAAATTCGGCGTGGACAGACCGGCAAGCCCGATGGTGTTGGCCAGATAGTCCCATTTGGTGTTGCGCTTGACCGCGGAGAGGATGCCCATCGGCACGCCGATGCTGACGGCGATGATGAAGGCCATGGCGCCGAGCTGGAGCGTGACCGGGAGCTTGGTGCGGACGAGTTCGAGCACGGGCTGGCGGATGCGCCACGAAAACCCGAGATCGCCCTGCACCACGCCGCCGATCCAGTGGAAATACTGGACCGGCAACGGGCGATCGAGCCAGAGCTCGGCGCGGATCTGCTCAAGCACGGCGGGATCACGTTCCTCGCCGGCCAGGACGAGTGCGGGGTCGCCGGGCATGAGCTGCTGGAGGCAGAACACGAGGATGCTCACCAGCAACAGCGTCGGCAGGATCTGGGCGATGCGGCGGCCGAGATGGGAGGACATGAGGGTTATTTCGCGAGCGCCAGGCCCTGCAGGCGGATCATGCCGTCGGCCACCGGCTGGAAGCCCGTGATCTTGGTGCTGAGCGCCGTCACCCAGGAGGTGGTGTACAGATACATCAGCGGCAGTTCCTCATGCGCCTTCGTGAACACCTTGGCGTAGAGGGCGCGACGCTCGGCCTGGTCGTTTGTGACGCGGGCGGCGTCGAGCCAGGTGTCGACGTCCTTGTTGCTGTACTGCCAGTTGTTGAGCGGGGCGCCGGTGTGCAGGAAGGTGTAGACGTCGCCATCCGGATCGACGCGGCCGGACCAGCCTTCGAGCGCGGCCTGGAACTCGCCGGAATCTTCCTGCGCCAGCAGCGCGGTGAACTCCGTGGCCCGCACCTTCACGTCAAAGCCGGCTTCGGCGGCCATGGACTGGATGACCTCGCCGGATTGCTGTTGGTCAGGGTTGGTCGAAACCGTCAGGGTGACCGGCACCGGCAGTTTCACACCGGCCTGGGCCAGCAGCGCCTTTGCCTTCGCGATATCGCGGCCGGGCACCGCGATGTCCTTGGCATAAAACGGGCTGGAGGCGGGAACGCCCTGAGCCACGGGCGTGTGAATGCCGTTATAGACGACGTCCACCAACGCCTTGCGATCGATGGAGAGCTCCAGCGCCTTGCGGACCAGAGCGCTCTGGCCGGTCTCGGTCTTGGCGCCGTCCTTGCGGCTGATGTTGAACTCCATCGCCTGGTAGCCGAGCGAGGGGATGATATCGACCTTGATCTTTGAGTTGGCCTTGGCGGCCGGGACGTCGGTGGCGGCGAGGCGCTCGGCGATGTCCACGGCGCCGGCTTGAAGATTGGCGAACTTGGCCGCGGAATTGACCATGATCTGGTAGGTCACACGGGCGAAATGGATGTTGGCGGCGTCCCAGTAGCCAGGGAAGCGGTCGAGCGTGATGTGGTCCTGCGCCACGCGCTCGGCGAACTTGAACGGGCCGGCGCAGACAGGGTGGAGGCCGAAATCCTTGCCGGCGGCCTCGGCGGCCTTGGGCGAGACGATCATGCCGGCACGGTCGGCGAGCTGGCTGATGAAGGGGGCGGAGGGCGCCTTGAGCGACACCTTCACCGTCAGCGGGTCCACGACGTCGACATGGTCCATGGCGGAGAGCTCGGCCTTGCGGGTGCTGCCGGCCATCGTTGCGTGGCGCTCGAGGCTGTATTTCACAGCGGCGGCGTCGAGCTTCTCGCCGTCATGGAAGGTCACGCCGGGGCGAATATGCAGGATCAGCGTCTTGGGGTCGGCATATTCGAAGCTGGTGGCGAGCTGGGGGATGATCTCCAGCTTCTGGTTGATGTCGAACAGCTTGTCGCACAGGCCCATGAACACGATGCGGCCGACGAAGGTGCGCGCCAGGGTCGGGTCCAGGATGTCCGCATCCTCGGCCAGTGCGATCTTAAGGGTCTGGGTCGGCTCCTGCGCCAGCACGGGGAGGGACGTTGAGGCGAGCAGGGCGGCAAGAAGCAGGGTGCGCATGGGGCGGGGCTTTCGGCTGACGTCGTTCGGTCTGCAATGTGACATGGCGGCTGTGCGTGGCAAGACTAACTCGCCTGACTGTGCAAATTCTGTGCGAGAGGCCAGTCTGCGGTCAGGCATCACGGAGAGTTTCATGCGCAGCCATCGCATCGCCGCCATTCCTGCTGACGGTATCGGGCCAGAGGTGATCGATTCGGGGCTGGAGGTGCTGGCGGCGCTCGCGGCGCGCTCCGGCTTCGCCCTGGTGATCGACCGGTATGACTGGGGGTCGGACCTGTATCGCCGCACCGGGCGCATGATGCCGGAGGATGGGCTTGCGCAGTTGAAATCGGCCGATGCCATTTATTTCGGCGCCGTGGGCGCACCGGACATTCCCGATCACATCACCCTGTGGGGGCTGCGCCTGCCGATCTGTCAGGGGTTTGACCAATACGCCAACGTGCGCCCCACACGCATCCTGCCGGGCGTTGTCTCGCCGTTGCGCGATGTGGCGGTGGGCGATCTGGACTGGCTGATCATCCGCGAGAACTCGGAGGGCGAATACGCCGGCCATGGCGGGCGGGCACATCGCGGTCTGCCGGAGGAGGTGGCGACGGAGGTTGCGATCTTCACGCGCGTGGGCGTGGAGCGGATCATGCGCTACGCCTTCGACCGGGCGCGGGCGCGGCCGCGGAAGCTTCTGACGGTGGTGACGAAATCCAACGCGCAGCGGTTCGGGATGGTGTTCTGGGACGAGATCGCGGCGTTGGTGGCCGCCGATTATCCGGATGTGACCTGGGACAAGGAGCTGGTGGATGCCATGACGGTGCGCATGGTGCGCCGGCCGCGCAGCCTGGACACGATCGTTGCGACCAACCTGCATGCGGACATCCTGTCGGACCTGGCGGCGGCGTTGGCCGGCAGCATGGGAGTGGCGCCGACGGGAAATGTCGATCCGCAGCGGCGTTTTCCCTCGATGTTCGAGCCGATCCACGGCTCGGCGTTCGATATCACCGGGTTGGGGATCGCCAATCCGGTGGCGAGCTATTGGACGGCGGCGATGATGCTGGAGCATCTGGGCGAGGCGGCGGCCGCTTCGGCCTTGATGACAGCGGTGGAGCAGGTGTGTGCCGCGGGGATCAAGACGGCGGATATCGGGGGGAACTCGACAACGAAGGAGGTGACGGCTGCGATGGTGGCGGCGGTGAATGGGGCCAATCTTTAGTGACTCGTCGCGCGGCCGCTGTCTGTGCCGCGGTGATCAGCCTGGCGGGATGAGTGCTAAGTCACGGATGGTGTCGGGCCTGGGCTTGCCGGTCGCGTCGATCTTGGCACCCGGGTAATGGCTCTTGAGATCGGTGACGGCGGTGGGGTCTGCGCGTGTGTAGATCAGGGTTGTGGCGGGTTGCAGATCTTCTTTGATGAGTTGTGGCAACGCCGGCGTTTTGAGGATCTCCAGGGGCAGATCAAGGATGAGGGTGGCCTGTTCTGGGAACACCGCATGCTGCACGGCTTCCAGTGCGCTCACCGGGCCGGTGATCTTTGTCTGCAACTCGAACAGATCGATGTTGCCTTTGGTCGTGCGGCGGATGTCTGGCGCGAGGGACTTGGTCTCGACGCCGTCTTTCAAGGCGGGCAGCGGCGAGGTCGACAGCAGGATGATGTCGGTATTCTGTGTTTTCTGATAACCCTTTGGCTTCACGGGCTGACCGAGCTTTTCAAGCGCCGTCTTCGCCAAGTTTATGTCCCGGTCCGTGGTCGTTTCTTTCGTCAGTTCCAAGGCGATGTTGGCGTATGTCCGGGCTTTGTCCGGCCTTCCGGCAAGGCTTGCGATGACGGCGAGGCTCTTGCTCAGTTCCCACCAGTGCGAGGCCACGTCGTTGACCGCGGCGGTGTTTGTTACGACCGGCGCGGGCGTTCCGTTGCCGGGCATCGCGCCAGGAGGACCGGGTGGCGGCGGGGCGGGGCCGGCCGGCACGGGCGCTGGCACCTGGGCTGCAGGCTGAGAGGGGGCGGGCGGGTCCTGCGGGTCGACGCCAGTCTCGAGCAGATCGAGGATTCGCCCGAACATCGGGCTCAGATCGCCGTCCTGCCTTTGTCCGCCCAGACGGATGGCATCGGCAAAAAGCGAATAGGCCTTGACGATCGTGCGATACTGCGCGCCGGTGAGGCTCAAGAATGCCGGTGCGGTCTTGATTCCGACGGCGAGCGAATGGGCATACGTCCAGGTGAAGTCCTCGATGGCGGTGTCGTTTGACTCGGTGGTGATCGACATCGTGTTCCACCGTGATCGGGCCGTGTCCGAGTTCCAGATCAGCTTGCGATCCGGCTTGAGGGACAGGATCGTCAGTTCCAGAGCGTTGTGCCGCCGGAATCTGTTCAGGAACCAACTGACATATGGTGTCAGGTCGGTGCCCGATACCTGAAGCTTGGTGTTGGAGTCGATGCCGAGCGTGTCGATGACGGGAGCGCCGCCAATGCGGATCGTGGAGAAGATCGTGGCAAACCCGCCCTTCGTATCCTCTGCACCCGGCAGTCCCTTGTAGGTCTGACTGCCTTTGAAACGCTGAAATTCCTCATCGGTCGGCACAGACCGCTCCGCGCTGACGGCGATGGAGCTCAGATTGGCCGACAGGAGTTTCGCCAGCCGGACGCCTTCGGCATTGTCCTTGTCGGCGCTGCCGATCTCGACCGGCGCGATGAGGGCGACCGGACGCTCAGGCACGTAGTTGTCGATGAGGTTGAGGCTGAGCTGTGCCGTGGCCCAGGCGAGGATGGCGAACAGCATCGTGTAGACGAGAAGATCACCCGCGACGGGGATCAGCCCGCTCCGGCCATAGGCGGCCTGGATGCCGCGCGCCAGGCTGCCGAGGCCGGGGCGGAGGATTACGAGGGCCATCAGCCCGGCCAAAGCGAGAAAGAGACTGCCCGGCAGGTCGGCCGAGGATCCGATTGTCATCTTGGGGTTCCTGCGACCGGGGGATCTTTTTCTGGAGCGGTGCATCGTCAGGCGATCAGGGCGAAGCCGGTGGCCTTGTTCACGGTATCCTTGACCGCCTGGAGAATGGCGTTCAGGGCCTTCTGCACATCGAGCAGGACCATGGATGTCATGGCGACGATGACGCCGACGCTGGCGCGGACCTGCATGTCCAGCAACGCGCGCGCGCCATCCTGCCCGTAATCGTTCTGGTGCATTTCAATCGCCACGATCTGCGATGCGATCTTGGTTAGTTCGGGAAGCGCGTAAGTGTTGGCCTGGTTCAGCAAAGTCGAGCCCAGATTCTGTCCGGCCGCCACCATCGCGTTGACGAGCCCTTGCGTATCGATTGCCATTTACTTCACTCCCGTCGTGGTGCCGGCTTTCTTTGCGATTTCAACCTGTATGGCCGAGTGGAGAAGCGAACCGAGACCGCCGGACAGGATCGGTCCGGTCGCCGACGCGGGAATGCCTCGTGCCCCTTGCGCCTGGTGGAATGCCTGGAGATCGCCGAACGCGTCCTGGATCAGGACGATCAGCAGCACACCGCAATCGTCCTGCGGGATCTTATCGATCACCTGTTGCGGCGTGAGGGTTGACGTTGGCCCGCTGACCGGCTGCTGCGGCAACTGGCTCATGACCGCCGATTTGATCACAGCGGTCGTCGGGCAGCTGTGAAGGGCGCGATGCGCTTCAGCGCGCACGCGGATCGAACTCAGCTTGGCAGCTTCGGTGGGGTAGAAATCCTTGTTCTGGGCGTATTCGCCCGCAGGCGTTCCTGCGGCCTGTCCCATTTTGGTCACGAACGCCGTGATGTCCGTGTTGGCCTGGGTGAGGCCGCTGTCGATTTGATCGTCATAGTCCGAAACGAGTTGGACTGTGCACCCGGCCAGGGTCATCATAATTGCCGTAAGAACGCAAAATATTGCGCCGTTTCTGCCTATGTTCATCTTATCCCCCCGATTGTGACACTCCGCTCGAACGTAAGGGACTGGCGAGTATTCGATTGTCGACGCGCCACCCCAGAACTGAAGCAATGATCGAAGAACCTGGAAATTAAACTGCCTGATGACGCCGACTATCCACGGCTCAACACCGATGATCACGCAGCATCGTTTCCCAGTGTCTGACTTAAGCTGTTGCATCGTTTCCGGATTAAGTAACCGTCCGGCACGAAAATTATAAACCAAACGACCATACCGATTGGCAACATGAAACTGATCAATTTTTTCGTGATCGGCGCGCTTCCCGGCGGGGCTTTTCGGTGACTTGCAGCTAGAGACGGGATTGCGCCCTCGGCGTTGTACCAGCGATCGATCGGGCCGGCCGTTCTGGGGAGGCGCGGTCTGGGGAGGCGCGATTTGGGCGGAGCGTCTGAGGCTGGCTTGCTCAGATACGTGGTTTCCCTCAGTTGTATCGTGCAACTGGGTATGTTCTTGTTTCGTTCATGTCCATCATAGGCTCTCCCACTGCCGCGCATCGGTTTGGCCTCGCCCTTGACGGGCTGGGCCGGGCTGTGGCGGCACAGATCGTCAGACGGCTGATGACGGCAGCGATGATCATGCTGGTGTGGCAGCGCATCCGGCGGGTTGAAAAAGACATCGCGGGACTGCTGGCGCGATTCGCCGCAGGATCGTTGCGGGTTGTGGCGGTGCCTCGGGTGCGCAGGGGAGGCGGCCCGAGCGACGGCCCTTGCGTCGGCGCGGCGCGGCCGGGGGCGGAGCGGTTGCCGATGGGGTTCGGGTGGCTGCTGCCACGGATGCCGTGGGAGGCCGCGTGTTTTGCAGGGCAGATCAGAAGTGTGCTGGCGGAGCCTGAGGTGGTGGCGCTGTTGCGGATCTCGCCTCAGGCCCGGCGCGTTTTACGGCCCTTGTGCCGGATGCTGGCGATCAAGGCATCGGTGTTGGGGGACGTGGCAGAGCGTCAGACTGTCGTGAATGGGTCCGCCGGCGTCGCTGCGCAGGTTCGGGCTCGGGCCGCGCGGGCGCCAGCTGTGCCGGAGCGGGTGCCGTTGCCGCGTGGGGTGCTGACCGCGGCGCGGCGGCAGGGGTTTGGCAAGCGGTGAGGAAGCCCCCCGGCGAACTACGTGGTTTTTGTTCCGGTGTGTTAAGGAGATGCGGTTGGCCGGCCTTGCGCGATGCCAGAGCGCCATCCGACCAAATGGGATCACCCGTCGGATGATGCTTCGGAAGGCCAATCCTGCGGCGGTTGACTTGCCTCTCGACGGTGCCTGTTCCGTCACGTCTGGATCCTGCGCGTCGAAGCAGGCGCACTCGCCGCAAGGCTGAGCAGGTTCCGACGCTGCGCGTAGCCCCCCGGCACGGCTAGTGTCCCGCAGCAGAAATTCGCGAGGCGAATTCCTGGTAAAGCCGGCCACTAATCTATTGTTTTTAGTGTCGACTGATTCTGAAATTCGCCCTGCGAATTTC
>CAIQQQ010000388.1 GCA_903873995.1 uncultured Rhodospirillales bacterium | reverse complement strand
CGGTCCCCGATTCACGCTCATCCGGCCACGCTCATCCGGCCACGCTTACCCGGTCACGCTTACCCGGTCACGCCGCATGCGAGACGGCGCGCTTGGCGGCTCCGGCGGGTGCCGTGCTAGCCTTGCGCGTCATGACACGCAACTCCGCCATCAAACCCAGGCTGCCCTCCGTTCTGCGCGACGAACCGTTGGCCCTTCCCACCGATCTTGCGGGCCGCTCCGTCGTGCTGGTGGGGCTGATGGGGGCCGGCAAGACCTCGATCGGGCGGAGATTGGCAGCGCGGCTCGGGTTGCCGTTCCACGATGCGGACGCGGAGATCGAGCTGGCCGCCGGCTGCACCATCGCCGAATTGTTCGCCCGGTTCGGCGAGGCAGAGTTTCGCCGCGGGGAGCAGCGCGTGATCCGAAGGCTGCTGGCAGGTGAGCCGATGGTGCTGGCCACCGGCGGCGGCGCCTTCATGGACCCCGACACCCGCATGGCCATCCGGCGCGACGCCATCAGCCTGTGGCTGCGGGCACCTTTGGCAACGCTGGTGCGTCGCGTGTCCCAGCGCAGCCATCGCCCGCTGCTGGCCGGCGGCGATCCGGCGGCGATACTGCAGGGACTGATGGACCGCAGGCATCCGGTCTATGCCGAGGCGGATCTGGTGCTCGATGTGAACGACGAGAGCCCTGAACTCACCACCAGCCGCGCGATCGAGGCGCTGCAGGGCTGGCGGGCGCCGCGCAGGCTGTCTCTGGCGCTGGCGCATGGCAGCTACGACGTGGTGGTGGGCGCGGGCCTGCTGGGCCGGGCGGGGGCGCTGCTGGCGCCTGTGCTGCCGCAGAAGCGCTGCGTGATCGTGACCGACAGCATCGTCGGCCCGCTGCATCTGGCGGCGTTGCAGCGCGGGCTGGAGGCGACCGGGTTTGTGCATGACACGCTGGTCGTGCCGTCGGGCGAGCGGGCCAAGAGCTTCGAGCAGTATTCCGGCCTGGTGGACCGGCTGCTCGACCTGCGGGTGGAGCGGCGCACGGCGGTGCTGGCGCTGGGCGGGGGCGTGGTGGGCGATCTGGCGGGGTTTGCCGCTGCCACGGTGCTGCGTGGCCTGCCGTTCGTGCAGGTGCCGACGACCCTGCTGGCGCAGGTGGACAGCTCGGTCGGCGGCAAGACCGGCATCAACACGCGCCAGGGCAAGAACCTGCTGGGCGCGTTTCACCAGCCGCGCATGGTGCTGGCGGACACCGACACCCTGGCCACCCTGCCCGTGCGGGAGCTGCGCGCGGGCTACGCCGAGATCGTCAAGGCCGGGCTGATCGGCGATGCCGCGTTCTTCGCCTGGTGTGAGGCGCATGGCGAGGCGATCCTGGGGGGCGACGACGCAGCGCAGGCGGAGGCGGTGCTGCGCGCCTGCGCGTTCAAGGCGCAGGTGGTGGGCGATGATGAGCGCGAGGAGAAGCCCAGCGGCGGGCGCGCTCTGCTCAATCTCGGCCACACTTTCGGCCACGCCATCGAGGCGGAAAGCGGCTACGGCAATGTTCTGCACGGCGAGGCGGTGGCGGTGGGGATCGGCCTTGCTTTTCGCCTGTCCGCCAAGCTGGGCCAGGTCCAGCCTGAGGAGGCCGAACGGGTGGTCTCGCATCTCGTCGCCATGGGCCTGCCCGGCGAGTTGGCGATGCTCAACCGACGATACAGCGCCGGAACGCTGCTGGGGCATATGGCGCGTGACAAGAAAATGCGGGACGGCGCGCTGCATCTGGTTCTGCCGCGCGGGATCGGGGCCTGCGAGACGCGGTCCGACACGCCGCCGGAGCTCGTGCGCGAGGTGTTGCTGGAAGCCGGCTGCGAGATTTAGCCGAGGCGCTCCGAACTAACTTGCATGATGCAAGTGAATGGAGCATGCTCGTGCCATGAAACGCAAGAGCTACGACCAGATGCCGTGCCCGATCGCCCGCAGCCTGGAGCGCGTGGGCGAGTGGTGGAGCATGCTGATCCTGCGGGATGCGTTCGCGGGACTGTCTCGGTTCGACGAGTTCGAGAAAAGCCTCGGCATCGCGCCCAACATGCTCACACGCAGGCTCGATGCGTTGGTCGAGGCGGGGATGCTGGAGCGGGTGCGGTATTGCGAGCGTCCGCCGCGCTTTGAATATGTGCTGACCACGCGGGGCCAGGATTTCCGGACCGTGCTGATCGCCATGCTCGATTTCGGCAACCGCCATTTCGCGCCCGAGGGCGCCAATCTGCTCATCGTCGATGCCGTCACGGGCGAGGCGGCCGATCTGGTCCTGGCAGACCGGCGGTCCGGCCGCCCGATCGCGGCGCCGGGCTTTCGCATGGCGCCGGGCCCCGCTGCGTCGGACGCGATGATGGCCAAGCTGTCCACCGGCGGCCAAGGATTGCTGCCGGTCGCTGCCGCCATCCCCTCCCAGGAGCATGGATCATGACCGGATTGGCTGAAGCCGCCGTGGCGGAGACGACAGCGGCGCACGCAGCAGGGCCTGCCATGAACACGCGCACCTGGCGCCTGCTGAACGCACCCATCCTGCCCACGTTGCTGCGGATGGCCTGGCCGAACATCCTGGTGATGATGGCGCAGGCCTCCACCGGTCTGATCGAGACCTGGTTTGTCTCGCGCCTGGGCACCGATGCGCTGGCCGGCATGGCGCTGGTGTTTCCGGGGTTCATGATGATGACGATGATGTCCGCAGGGGCTGTGGGCGGCGGCATCTCCTCCGCCGTCGCGCGTGCGCTGGGCTCTGGGCGGAAGGAGGACGCGGATGCGCTGGTGGCGCATGCGCTCCTGATCAATCTGGCGCTGGGGCTGCTGAGTTCCGCTGTGTTTCTGAGCTTCGGCCGCACGATCTATGCCGCGATGGGGGGCGAAGGCGGATCGCTGGAGGCGGCGATGGCCTATTCCAACGCCGTGTTCATCGCGAACCTTCTGGTGTGGTTGATGAACGCGCTGGCCAGCGTGATCCGCGGGACCGGCAACATGCTGGTGCCGGCGCTGGCCGTGTGTCTCGGTGTGGTACTGCTGGTGCCGTTGTCACCGGCGCTGATCTTTGGCTTCGGGCCGATCCCGGCCTTGGGGATGGCCGGCGGCGGGGTGGCGGTCGGCGTTGCGGCCGCAGCGAGTTCGCTTGCCCTTGGCTGGTATGTCCTATCGGGGCGAAGCGTGGTGCGGCTGCGCTGGACGCGGCTGCGCAGCACCTTGCTATCCGCCATTCTGAGCGTTGGTGCGGTCGGTGCGCTGAACACGATGCTGACGACATTGACGGTGGCGATGACCACGGCGCTGGTGGGCAGCATCGGCGGGCCATATGCGGTCGCGGGCTACGGCACCGGGGCGCGACTGGAATATCTGCTCATCCCGATGGTGTTCGGGCTGGGCGCGCCGATGGTGGCGCTCGTGGGCACCAACATCGGCGCGGGACAGCAGGACCGCGCGCTGCGGATCGGGCTCACGGGCGGTGGGCTGGCGTTTCTAATCACCGAGGCGGTGGGGATCGCCGCCGCCATCTGGCCGGAGGCGTGGCTGACCCTGTTCGGCAGCGATCAGCGCATGTTGGAGACCGGGATCGCCTATCTGCGCGTCGTCGGGCCGGCCTACGGGTTCTTCGGGCTGGGCCTGTCGCTGTATTTTGCCTCGCAGGGCGCCGGAAAGCTGGGCTGGCCGCTGCTGGCGGGGCTGGTGCGGATGGTGATCGCGGTGGGCGGCGGCTTTGCGGTGATGCGGTGGACCGGATCGCTGGGCTGGACCTTCGCGGCCCTGGCGGCGGCGCTGATGATCTACGGCATGCTGCTGGCCAGTGCCATCGCCTCCGGCGTCTGGTTCAAGGAGCGTCGCGCCGCGTCACGCTGACGGGAGCGCTTCTCAGAACGCCGTTCGGGCGCTACGCACGCGCATGATGTCCCATGCGCTGACCGTGATCCGGTCCCACCCGAGATTTCCGCTGCTGATGCAGTTCCTGCGCTTTGGCGTGGTGGGCGGGCTCGGCTGGGTGGTGGACACCGCGACGGTTTACGCGCTGCGGCCGTTCACCGGCGTGGTGGCGGCGGGTCTGCTGGCGTTTCCGGTGGCGGCCAGCTTCACGTGGGCCGTGAACCGGATCTGGACCTTTCGCGGACAGGGCGCGGGGCCGGTGTCGCAGCAATGGCTGCGCTTCCTTGCGGCCAATTCGCTGGGCTTCGTGCTCAATCGCGGCACCTATGTGCTGCTGGTCAGCCTCGTTTCCGTGATCGCCGCCAACCCGGTGCTGGCCACGGCGGCCGGAGCGGTGGCCGGCATGTTCCTCAATTTTCATCTGTCGCGAAGGCTGGTGTTCCGATGATCGCTCTGCGTCTCGCCGTCATTGTGCCGTGCTTCAACGAGGCGGTGGCCATCGCCGGCGTGGTGGCGTCGTTCCGCGCGGCGCTGCCGGATGCTGTGATCTATGTCTATGACAACAACTCGACAGATGGCACGGATGAGGCGGCGC
The DNA here is from genome assembly GCA_903873995.1 of uncultured Rhodospirillales bacterium. Classification (GTDB taxonomy): domain Bacteria; phylum Pseudomonadota; class Alphaproteobacteria; order Acetobacterales; family Acetobacteraceae; genus CAIQQQ01. The sequence continues at coordinate 5,283 of CAIQQQ010000388.1, read as the reverse complement.
GCGCCGCCGGTGCCGTGGTGCGGCGGGAGCGGCAGCAGGGCAAGGGCTTCGTTGTGGCGCGCGCCTTCGCCGATGTCGAGGCCGATGTCTATGTGATGGTGGACGGCGACGGCACCTACAATGCGGCCGACGCGCCGGCGATGGTGGCGATGCTGCTGGAGCAGCAGCTTGATATGGTGACGGGCATCCGCGTGACCGATGAGGCGGCCGCCTATCGCCGTGGGCACCGGTTCGGCAACCGCATGCTGACCGGCTGTGTGCGTCTGGTGTTCGGCGACCGGATCAGCGACATGCTGAGCGGCTACCGGGTGTTCAGCCGCCGCTTCGTGAAATCGTTCCCGGCGATGGCGTCCGGCTTTGAGACCGAAACCGAGTTCACCGTGCATGCGCTGGAGCAGTCCATGCCGCTGGGCGAACTGCAGACGTCATATCGGGAGCGCCCGCCCGGCTCCGCCTCGAAGCTGCGCACCTATGTTGACGGGGTTCGCATCCTGCGCACGATCGTGACGCTGGTGCGCAACGAGCGGCCGGTGACGTTCTTTGGGGTGTCGGCAGTGGTGCTGTTGCTCGCGGGTCTGGCCATGGGCCTGCCGGTGGTGGGCGAGTTCATCGAGACCGGTCTGGTGCCGCGACTGCCCAGCGCGGTGCTGGCGGTGGGATTCGTGCTGCTTTCCTTCCTGTCGCTGGTCTGCGGTCTTATCCTTGATTCGGTGACGCGGGGACGGCGGGAGATGAAGCGGCTGGCCTATCTGTCCATTCCGGCGACCGAGCCGTGAGGGCGCTCCTGGCTCTGGCGGCGCTGGTATTGATGGCGGCCGGACCGCTCACGCCCGCACCAGGCCCCGCGCGGATCATCGGCGACGGCAATGCCGGCTGCATCGCCGGCGCCGTGCGGCTGCCGGACACGGCGCCGGGGATGCAGACCATCCGCCTGTCCAAGAGCACGTTCTGGGGACATCCTGCTGTGATCGGCGCCTTGCAGGTGCTGGCACGCGAGGCCAGCGCCGCTGGGCTGCCAGATCTTTACATGAACGATATCTCGCTTCCGCGCGGCGGGCCGATGGTGGGCATCCATGCCAGCCACCAGCGCGGACTCGATGCCGATGTGTGGCTCGATGTCGTGGGGGCCCATCCTGTGCTGCCGCTTGCCGAGCGCGAGGCGATCGAGCCGGTGAGCCTGGTGAGGGCCGACGGGCGCGGGGTCGAGCCGTCCTTGTGGCGACCTGAACATGTCACGTTGATCCGTCTTGCGGCGACGTTGCCGGGGGTGGACCGGGTGCTGGTCAACGCCGCGATCAAGCAGCAGCTGTGCAATGTCGTGACCGGCGACCGCGCCTGGCTGCGGCGTGTGCGGCCCTGGTATGGCCATAACAGCCATATGCATCTGCATTTAGCCTGCCCCGCCGGACAGCGGGAATGCGTCGACCAGGCGCCGCCGCCGGCGGGCGACGGCTGCGATGCGAGCCTGGCCTGGTGGTTCACCCGGCTCGATAGGCCCGCGGCGCCAACGCCGGCCGGGCCGCCGCCCAAGCCCCCTGCCCTGCCCGCCGCCTGCCGCGCCATCATGGCCGCCCCTTGAGCGGATCGGACCCGTCCCTGCGGCGCAGCCTGGGCGTTTTCACGGCGGGCTGGGCGACGTTCATCAATGTCTATACGCCCCAGGCCATCCTGCCCTCGCTCGCGGCCGACCTTGGCGTCACCGGCGCTCAGATCGGCCTTGCCATCACCGCGCCGCTGCTTGCGGTGGCCCTGATCGCGCCGGTGGCGGGCGGCATCTCCGACCGGTTCGGCCGCAAGCGGCTCATCATGGCGGCGATGCTGGCGCTGATCGTGCCCACCCTGCTCGTGGCCATGAGCACCGACCTTCCCAGCCTGCTGGCCTGGCGATTCGTGCAGGGTCTGCTGTTCCCGTTCATCTTCACCGTGACCGTCGCCTATATCGGCGACGAATGTTCGGGGCCGGACGCGATAAGGACCTCGGGAATCTATGCCTCCGGCTCGATCTGCGGCGGCTTCACCGGGCGGTTCGTGGCCGGGCTGGTGTCGGACGCCTTCGGGTGGCGGGCGGCATTTCTGGCGGTGGCCTTGCTGACGGCACTGGCCGCGGCGTTTCTGGCCTGGGCGCTGCCGATGGAGCGACGTTTCCGGCCCGTGCTCGGCGGGCTGGCCGGCACCGTGCTCGCCTATCGCGGGCATCTGCGCAACGGGCGGCTGCTGGCCACGTGCTGTGTGGGCTTCGGCATGCTGTTCTGCCAGGTGGCGGCGTTCACGTTCGTCAATCTCCATCTCAGCGCACCACCGTTCTCCCTGTCCCAGACGCAGCTCGGCTCGGTGTTCGTGGTCTATTTGCTGGGGATGGTGGTGACACCGGTGGCGACGATGCTGGCCGTCCGGATCGGGCGGCGGCCGGCGGCGGCCGTGGCGATGGGATGCGCCATCGGCGGGATCGCGCTGACCCTTTCGGGGCAGCTGGCCGTGGTGATCGCCGGTCTCGCGTTCATGTGCGTCGGGCTGTTCACCATCCAGGCGCTGGCGATCGGCTTCATCGGGGTCGCCGCGGCCCGGGCGCGCTCCTCCGCGGTGGGGGTGTATGTCACGCTGTTCTATATCGGCGGCGCGGTCGGCGGCGTGGCGCCGGCCGGGCTGTGGCACAGGTTCGGATGGCCTGGCGTCGTGTGGCTGCTGATGGCCGCGATGATCGCGATGGCCGCCACGGCCCTTTCCGCATGGCGGAATCCAAGGTAATTCAATGACACAGCGCTCTGTTCGAGGCGAGGAGACAATTCGCATGGCGCCGGAACGGTTTGGCCTCGAGACCGGCGGCAGAGCGGAAGCCCTGCGACAGGCCGCCCTGCTGCTGGCGTCGCTTGCAATCTTTCTCGTGGCCCATCGTTACTATCCCGGCGTGCCGCAGGCGGGCAACGAGATGACCGGCTGGGGTGGCTGGGCCGATCAGACGAAGTATATCGTCGCCTCGCAGGCATGGTCCGCGTTCGATCTCACGCCGCTCAAACACTGGTATCCGCCGGGGTATCCGTTGCTGGCGGCGTTTCTGCTGCCGCTGACGTCGCCCGACCGCTTTCTGCTGCCCAACATCGCCTGCCTGATCGCCGGCCAGCTCGGCTGCGGGTCGCTGGCGGTGCGGCTGTTCCCGGGCCTGCGCCTGGCGCGCTCACTGGGTGCGGCGGTGTTCCTGGTGGCCAGCGTCGGGACCTTGGTGGGGCTCAAGACCTGGATTGCGCCGTGGACGACGACCCCGGCGGCGGCCATCACGCTGATGGCCCTGGTTGCGGCCTTGCGCCTGGCCGAGCAGCCGTCCGGCGCCCGCGGGGCCGTTCTGGGCGCGCTGGTGGGCGCCATGCTGTGGTTCCGCCCGGCCGACGCCATGCCGATCGCCCTGGCCAGTGCTGTCGTCCTGCTGCAACCGCTGCGCATGACGGGGCCGGCGCGGCTGGCAACCGTCGTGCTGTGCGGGCTGCTGGGCACGCTGGCGGCAGCCGTGCCGCTCTATGGCCTGATCGCTGCCACGACGGGCTTCGGCAACGGCACCTACTTCGCCCTGTCGCGGAATTTCGGCTTCGAGATCCGCCTGCTGCCGCTGCGGTTCGTAACGCTCATCCTGGACGGCCGGCCGGTGTTCGACGGCGTCGGCACCGAGCGCTTCGAGCCCGGCCTGCATCGCGGCCTGGAAGCGGGTTTTCCGTGGGTGATCCCAGGTCTGGTCGGCGCCGTGACCTGCCTGTTCGGCGCGGTGCCGCGCCGTGCGGTGCTCCTGTTGGGCGCCTGGCTGACGGCGCAGATGGTGCTGATCCTGAGCTATCGTGATCTGCATGTGCTCGGGTTCTGGCAATACGCGAACTACCATTACTTCAAGGCAGCCCAGCCGATCCTGCTGCTGTTCGCCCTTTCTCTGCCGATCGGTTTCTGGAACGGTACGCTGCGGCTTCCGGCCGCTGGGATTGCAGTGCTGGCCTTCGTGGGTCTGACCTTCTGGCGGATCGAACTCCTGCCGGACCCTGGCCACGCCCCAGGTCCGAACACCGACGCCGCGGGGCTCGCGCTCGGCGATCTGAGTTCGATCGATTCTGCCGCGATCGTGCCGGCGCGAGGCACCTGGAACCGCCTGTATGCAGACCCCTTCGTTCTGGCGATCGGCGCACGGCGTTACGTTCACAATTTCGATTTCAAGATCTATGCACGGAAGGACGATCTGCTGCTGGTGCCGATCCGGCCCTTGGCTGCGGGTGCCGGCGTGCTGTTCCTCGATCCCGGCATGGCAGACGAGCCGCATCGCGCCGTCGTGATGATGCGGCAACATCTGCATTTTGGCTTGCCGTGCCTGTTCGGCATCGCCGGCGCTGCGGTCTGCGGCACGCTGGGCGCCCCGGTGATCCCGGTGGCGGCGCCATGACCACGCCGATATTCCGTGGGATCGCAATTTGATAACGCTTCAGGCCCTTCACGCATCGCAGCAAACCCTTAGATCATACCTCATCCAGTGGAGACCGACCGCCATGACCCCGCCGCTCGACATGATGGACCTGCCGCCTGAGCGTTTTGCCATCGGCCAGTCGGTGCCGCGCACCGAGGACCCCGTGCTGCTGCGTGGCGAGGGCCGCTACACCGACGATCTCAGCCTGCCGGGCCAGCTTCATGCCGTGATGGTTCGCTCCAGCAGCGCGCATGGCATCATCCGCGCGATCGAGACCGCGGACGCCGCGGCCATGCCGGGGGTGCGCGCGATCATCCTCGAACATCACCTCACCGAAGCCGGCATCAGGCCGATGGGCTCCAACATGTCCGGCGCCAACCGCGACGGGCGGCCGCTGCCGAGGCCGCACCAGCCGGCGCTGGCCAGCACCCGCGTGCGCTACGTTGGCGAGCCGATCGCCATGGTCGTGGCCGACACCGCCAAGCAGGCGCGTGACGCGGCCGAGGCGGTGTTCGTCGATATCGACACGCTGCCCGCGGTGACCGATGCCCGTGCCGCCGACCAGCCGGGCGCGCCTGTGCTGTATGACGACATCCCCGGCAACCTCGTGCTCGATTTCCATTACGGTGACACCGCCAAAGTCCAGGCCGCATTCGCCGCCGCCGCCCACATCACCAAACTCGACCTGCGCAACAGCCGCGTTGTTGTGGCCAGCATGGAGCCGTGCTCGGCGCTGGCCGATTACGACGCCGCCACCGAACATTTCACCTTGCAGCTCGGCTGCCAGGGCGTGTTCGGCATGGCGCGCGGCATCCGCAACCTGATGGGCATTCCGGAAGGCAAGCTGCGCG
>CAIQQQ010000387.1 GCA_903873995.1 uncultured Rhodospirillales bacterium | reverse complement strand
GCGCCCCGCTCCCACACCCGCAGCCGAAACCGGTCAGACGCCAAAATCTGCACGAACCCAATATTCGCCCGGTCCGGAAACAGCGCGGCATGCTCCAGCAGCGGCCCTATAGCTACGATATCGATCGCATCGATATCATCCACAAAGAACGTCGCATGCGGATTGCCCATGCTCACCGCCGCCGGCCCCGACACCTCCGGCGCCGCAAGCTCAAGCCGCAGCGTGTCCATCTCGCCAGCCAGCGGAATCTCCCGCCACCCCAGCCGCGCCGGCCCCATATCGACCTCCACCCGCCCATCCTCCAGCATCCGCGCCGGCAGCAGCCCCGAGATCGTCTGAATGGTGAACACCCGCCGCCCGCTCTCCCGCGCCAGCAGATCCACCACACACCGCGTTGCATTGCCGCACGCCCCGGCCTCGGAGCCATCCGGATTGCGAATGCGCATGAACGCATCCACGCCATGCGCCAAAGGTGGTTCCAGCACGATCACCTGGTCGCAGCCCACGCCCAGATGCCGATCCGCAATCCAAGCCGCCCGCTCCGGCGTGATCGCCAACGGCTCGGCGCGCGCATCCAGCACGACGAAATCGTTGCCGCAGCCATGCATCTTGATGAACGAAGTGCTCATCACATGCTTATATGTGTCGGGAGAAGCCAGACAAAGCAGCGTCTTCTCATGCCTGTCACGATTGCGCTGTCCGGAGATCGCGAAAGAACGCCTGCAGCAATGCCGCCGCCTCGCTCTCGCGCACGCCCCCCACAACCTCCGGCCGGTGCAAACTCCCCGGCGCCGCGAAGACCCGGCAGCCATGCTCCACCCCGCCGCCCTTCGGATCATAGGCGCCAAACACCACCCGCCGGATGCGAAACGCCGCAATCGCCGCCGCACACATCGCACACGGCTCCAGGCTCACCACCAGATCGCACCCCACCAGTCGCGGGGAGCCCACCAGCCGCGCCGCCGCCCGCAGCGCCAGCAGCTCCGCATGCGCACTCGCGTCACACAGCTCCTCCGTCCGGTTGCCGTCCCGCGCCAGCACAGCGCCATCCGGCCCGAGCACCACCGCCCCCACCGGAACCTCCCCCCGCGCCGCCGCCGCCCGCGCCTCATCCAGCGCCAGATCCATCGCGTTCATGCACATTCCTTGCCTCGGCCCATTTCTTGCCTTTTGGCGCGCCACAGCGCTACTGAACGCCATGGACAATCCCCTCATCGGCGTCACGCTCGACAGCGAACAGCACGGCGGCTACTCGAAATACCCCTGGTACGCCCAGCGCCAGAACTATGCGGATGCCCTGACCGCGGCAGGCGGCCTCCCCGTGGGTCTCCCCCACAGCCCAGCCCTGGCCCAAGCCTATCTCGACCGCCTGCAAGGCCTCGTCATCACCGGCGGCGCCTTCGACATCGACCCGGCGCTCTACGGCGACACCGACACCCACGAAACCGTCAGCCTCAAGGCCAGCCGCACCGAAGCCGAACTCGCCCTCGTTCGCGGCGCCCTCCAACGCGGCATGCCCGTCCTCGGCATCTGCGGCGGCGAACAGCTCCTGGCCGTAGCCCTCGGCGGCACCCTCATCCAGCACATCCCCGACGCCGTGCCCGATGCCCTACCGCATGAGCAACCCAACCCCCGCCACGAGCCCGGTCACGACATCGCCATCACGCCGGGCACGCTCCTCGCCCGCATCACCGGCCTCTCACACATGAGCGTCAATTCCGCCCACCACCAGGCCGTCCGAACCCCAGGCCCCACCGCCATCGTCTCCGCCACAGCGCCCGACGGCGTCATCGAGGCGATCGAAGACCCCACCCGCCATTTCTGCCTCGGCGTCCAATGGCACCCCGAATTCGAAATCAGCGACGCAGACCGCGCCATCCTCCGCGCCTTCGTGGCAGCCTGCCGATGAGCGACCCCACTCTTGACGACGACGCCGAAGCCACCGCCGAACGCGGCGAACGCATCGCCAAATGGCTCGCCCGCGCCGGCGTCACGAGCCGCCGTGACGCCGAAAAACTCATCACCAGCGGTTCCGTCCGCATCAACAACACCATCGTCACCCACCCCGCCACCTTCGTCCAGCCCGACGACCTCGTGGTCGTGGACGGCAAACTCATCGACCCGCCCGACCGCACCCGCCTCTGGCGCTACCACAAGCCCGACGGCCTCGTGACCACCCATCGAGACCCCGAAGGCCGCCCCACCGTCTTCCAGAAGATGCCCGCCACCATGCCCCGCGTGGTCTCGGTCGGACGTCTCGACCTCAACTCCGAAGGCCTCCTCCTTCTCACCAACGACGGCGGCCTCGCCCGCACCCTCGAACTGCCCAGCAACAACTGGATCCGCCGCTACCGCGTCCGCGTTTTCGGCGCCCCAGACCCCGCCATCCTCGCCAGCCTCGCCAAAGGCGTTACCGTCGAAGGCGTCCGCTACCGCGGCATCGACGCCGGCCTCGACAGCCGCAAAGGCGACAATTCCTGGCTCACCGTCTCCCTCCAGGAAGGCCGCAACCGCGAAATCCGCAAGGTTATGGCCCATCTCGGCCTGCAGGTCACCCGCCTCATCCGCGTCGCCTACGGCCCCTTTCAACTCGGCCTCCTCGAACGCGGCGCCGTGGAGGAGGTGCCACCCAAAGTCCTCCGCGAGCAGTTGCCAAAGGTTGGGTGAGGAAAGGAAGGTCAGGGGCTTTGCCCCTGGACCCCACCAAGGGGCCGAGCCCCTTGGAACCTC
>CAIQQQ010000386.1 GCA_903873995.1 uncultured Rhodospirillales bacterium | reverse complement strand
TGCCCACCGGCTCGGCTATGTCGTGTTCAACGTAGGCGCGGCCGTGAAGCTGCCGCCGGTCAAGGCGACGCTGGCCGAACGCATCATGACGGAAGCAGATGTGCAGCGGATGCTGGCCCTCGAGACGGACACGCGCAACGCGGTGATGCTGCGCCTGGTCTACTGCGCGGGCCTGCGTATCTCGGAAGTGTGCGGCCTGGCCTGGCGTGACCTGACAGCGCGCGACGATGCCGGACAGGCCACCGTCTACGGCAAGGGTGGCAAGACGCGGGTGGTGTTGCTGCCCGCGAGCGTGTGGCGCGCCCTGGTGCAGCTCCGGTGCGATGCCGGGCAGGATGCGCCCGTGTTCCGGTCGCAGCGCCGTGGCCATCTTGATGTCTCGGCCGTGCATCGGGTGGTGAAGGCTGCCGCCGCCCGCGCTGGCCTGTCGGTCGATGTCTCTGCGCATTGGCTGCGCCATGCCCACGCCTCGCACGCCCTTGACCGCGGTGCCCCTATCCATCTGGTCCAGGCGACGCTCGGCCATTCCAGCGTCGCCACCACTGGCAGGTATCTACACGCTCGGCCGTCCGACAGCTCGGCGCGATATCTGGCGGTTTGACCGCGTGGCGCCGCCTGCGACATGTGCAAGCAGCGGTCGTGACGCGATAGAATCGGGACCAGAAACCGGAGTCCCATGTGCCCCGTTATGATGCCCGTGATCTCGGCCCGCTACCGGTTGATCTCATCAACGACACGCTCGGCACCGATCTCGAGCCGGGAAACGCTCGCCTCAGTGCGCGGGCGCATGAACACATGGCGCTGGACCACCCGGACGATTACGCCATCTGTCTGGCCACGTTGGCGGGTGCCATTGCTGCCCCGTCATTCATTGGGCAGGACCCAACTCATAGGGCAAATTTCGTCCTGGTGAAGCGCGTTGCCCTCAAGGATGGGCGGGCGGTGCTGGTCGCCATCGGCTTAGAGATTGACCACCACGGCTTCTACGCGGTGCGCAGCAGCTACCTGATACCTCAGCGGACGATTGACGCCAGACGGCAGGCGCGGCGGCTGTTCAGCGTTGTGCCCCGGATAGACTAAAGGCCCGGTATGATCCGGGCCTTCAATCGCCTGTGCGGGATGCAATCCCCGATCTCTTGGCCAGCGAAACCCGCGCGCGTTCAGATTTCGGCCGGTTAGTTACCTCGCCTCTCGGCCAGGTGCGTGAGGTAGCGGTTCTCACCTCAGCAGGCATCACAATGATATGTGCCTCACGATGCCAAGAATCAAGGCAATCCACCGTGAAGCGCCCGGCCTGAAAAGTGTTACCCGGCCCCTGGTGCGGCGTTACCAGAACCGGAGTAACGGGGGGACGAACATTCCAGCCGGGCGTTACCACCCTGTCAGACCACGCCCGAGGGGTGGTTACACAGCCTCTTCCTTCGGCACCCGCCGCGCCGCCATCTGCTCAAGGCTTGCAACGTCTTGCAGAATAGACAGGGCCGAGGGGCGAGGTTCACCTCGCTCCACCCGCGCCACTTCGTCAGTCGTCACCTTGGCAGCCGCAGCAAGCAGTTGAGAGTAGGCTTTCAGCTGCTTAAGGTTGCTCTCGGGCGAGTTGTCGAGTTTTGCCTTTAGGTCGGCAATCTCTGCATTGAGTTGCGCCACCTCAGCGCCGCCATCTTCCCGCATTCCATAGAGATATTTTGCCGCTTCGAGATAGACGGCGCGGGTTTCACCGATAGCATCGGCCAGGATAATCATGCACTCCGGCTCGATGTCATCCGGGCACGCAGCAAGATGCCGGATAAGTTGTCCCGCCCCAAACAGCTTGCGGGCTGCCGTCTCCATATCGTCCACATGGTCAACCAGCGTCTTTTGCGTGGTATTCGTCGCAATAGCCTCGTTCATCGTCTTGTCTCCGATGTCCGGGGTTAGGCGTGGCGGGTGTTGGTAGCACCAGCCGCGCCGCCCTCTATGCCCGGTGCCGCCGGGTGCGGATGGGGAGAGCTACCGCCGGGCCTCGGCCTCGAGCTCGTCCCAATGTCTGCGCACTAGATCGGTCAGCACGGCCGAAACGCTCGGCCTGCCGCCCTGGTTGCGCACAGCCCGCTCTACCGCCACGCGGCGCAGCATGTCGTGCACGTCGCGGGGGATATGGATTGCGGTTGTGGTCATGTCTTTGCTCGGCGCCTCTGTGGGCGCGCGCGCGTGTGCATCGGCAAGGATGGGCCGCGCAGCCTCGAGCGTGGCCGGTGTCGCGTCCGGCGCTGGCATCACCGTTGCAGCCGCCGCGCGCATCTGGTCGACCAAGCTAGCCTTGCGGGCCATCGGCGGGTTTCCTCCGGGTGATGCGGTCGACCACGGCCGCAAGGGTGATGATTTCCTGATGCGCGACGGAACGGGGGGCGAAGCTGCCCACCCATTCGGACACGGTGGCGCTGTCAACGAAGGCAGACCGCAACCCAATGGCAGGGCCTACAGGCTCGCCCATCTCGTGCAACGCGGCCTCAATCTCGCGCCCGGCACCTGTCCGCCGGTCCACCCTGGACGGCACCAGCAGCCCGGCAGGCTTGCCGCCATCGGCTCGAGCTGCCCTCGCCTCATGCAGCAGGGCGAGGGCCTTGGTCGCTGCGCGTAGGTCCAGGCCGGACGGCCCAACGGGCATGACGAAAATATCAGCGATGAACAGCGCAGCCGTGGTCGCGGCGCCGTTGTTCGGTGGCAGGTCGATCACCACGATGTCGACGTTAACCGCCAGCACACGGCGCATCCAGGGCGCGGCCTGTTGCTCATCCTCGAGGGGCAGGCTCTCCCCGGTGATGGGCAGATGCCCGGCCTGCAACCATTCGGCTGCCGTGCCCTGTCCGTCTGCGTCAACCAGATGAACACGGCTCGAGCTGGCCAGCTCGCAGGCGACGTTGACCGCCAGCGTGCTCTTGCCGACGCCACCCTTGAGATTGCCGAATGCGATGATGCGAGCCATGCTCCATCATGTGACTGAATTGGTGAGAGAGTAAATAACTGAATTGATGAACCATCATTTCAGGCATATGCCCTTCTAAGCCTCTCAGAAGGCCCGCCAGCGGCTTTTCGTCCTCGCCGGTGCGCAACCTCTACCCTGCCCGCGCACACGCCTGCGCACCGTGCGCGCGCACCGGGACGGGCATGTCAGGGGCGCGGCCGGATTGCGGGGTGCCGCGGTGTGGTGTGGTGCGCATTTGGGGATCTGTTTCAGGCGATGCGCACCGGCTTCTGAATTTCTGACCGCTACGCACACGCACACGTGCGCGCGGATCGCTGGGAAACCCCGGCACACGCGCGCACGCGGGATGGCGCTGTTTTGTAGGGCGGGAATTTCACCCGGCACACGCGCGCGCGGTCACCATGGCGATGTGCGCACCGGCCGAACCTGAAACCGCACCGCTCGGCTGCGACACTCAGCCGTGACAGGGCTATCAGGCACCGGCACGCGGCGCTCACACCGTCGAGTGACCGCTCCTCCGGGCTCGTTTTAAAGCCCGTGCTCTCGTCCGTACTGGATGCCGCCCTCAACCTCAGAGATCGCCTGTGCCACCAGACCGCGAGCTCTTGCGGCGTGTCCTCCCTTGTTGAGGGTCACCCGTCCGAGTTCGCCTTGGGCTGACTGAAGTGAACGGAGCGCACTTTCCATTTGCGGCTGACTAGCAAGTGCGATCCCCGCACCAAATCCGACGGAAGCCGCGATCAAAACAACAATAATCTGCAGCTTCCGCTGCCTCGACGAGTTTCGTTCCATGAATGCCTTCACTTTTCTACTCTGAAACTCGAATGCCCCGCTTCGATATCGATGTCAATTCTGGAGTGAACAACATCACGTTAGAACGGCGGACAGCACGCACATGAACGGTCACCAGGAAGATGCACAGGCTTCGCAGCGTCCTGTCACCCAGGACCTATGTGTTGAGCTGCGTCAGTTTGGCAACCCGCTGGTGACCCCACCGGGCGCCGATGGCCACAACCTCATGGCCGCGTAGCTCGTAGTCGCGGATGGTGGCGGACATGGGCGGATGATGCAGGGCCAAGGCGCCGGGCAGCCCAAATCTGGATGGCCGAGACGGATTTTCCGAACGCTACGCACGCACGCGCGCGCGCCCATGGCCGATGACAGGTTTTCACTGGTTCCCGACGCGCGCGCGCACCTGGGCGCGTCGTGGACGGCCGCAGTGCGTCGGCTGCCCTCAAATCTGAGGCGATTACCCCTCCCCAAGTTTGGGGGGATGCATACCAACGCGCGCCGCGCGCATCGTTCGAGGGCGTTGAGGAACACCGAAACGCATAGGGCGCATCCATCACAGGCGCGGCCTCCGGTGCTCGTAGAACCCGGCCAGCAGCCCCGCCACCATCTCGGCCTGCCGCCTGTCGTGCGCGGCTCTGGCATCGGTCCAGGGCGCCGGTAACGCGGGCTCGGCCGCGATGTGGGGGCTGTCAGACTGGAAGCTCTGCGCCTCGAGCTCGAGGGGTGAGGGGGCGCGGGCCGTGGCAGCCATTGCTTACGGCACCGTTTCTAAGGTGACGCAGTGACGCACTGTGACGCATTTTCCCATATAGGGCGCTATCACACCTAACCCCTCTATACGTTCTAGTATTGTTCTTCTGGTAGCAACCTCATTAGAAAGTGCGTCACCGTGCGTCACCTTTGGCATAAGCTCTTGATATAGCTCAAAACAAAGGTGACGCACTTTTCTGTCCTCCTAGTTCAACACTGGTGGCGGGGTCCAAACTTTGCCAGAATTGGTCTTTCTGCCGGTCCACCCTTGCCGCTCGAGCACGTTGATGATGCGGCGCTGCTCGCTGGTGCCGCACTTGGCCTTTTCGAGGTTCAACGCCTCGCCAGCGATTTCGATGATGGTGGTTCTGACTTTGCTGGCGAGGTAGGCAATGATGGGGCCTTCCCAAGCATCGGCCTCGTATCTGGCTTCCTGTTCGGCCTTGATGTGCTTGGCCTCAAAATCTGCACTCGGCCACCACTCGAGACCATCATTGAACAGTGCCACCGCCTCGGCAAAGAGTTGGTCGCGGTCCGCAGCCAATGCTTCTACGTCAATCCTGCCGACTTTGACCGGCCAGAACCGCCGCCCGCCTGTCTCGTCGCGCAGATATGCTGTCTTGTTCGTGGTGCCGATGAACAGGCATTGCCGGGGCTCTATGGCTTCCTTGCGCCCGTAGCTCGGCCGGTATCGTTCCTCGTCGCGGGTGATGAACGCCTTGAGGGCCGTGGCCTCGGCCTTGTCCAGTGCCGACATCTCGGCAACCTCAATCAGCCATTTGCCGTTCAGGTGCTGCGCGGCATCTTTGCCGTTGCGGATGTCGGGCAGGCTATCACTGAACCACTGCCCACCCAGGATGCGGCAGGCTGTCGATTTCCGCGCGCCCTGCTCACCCTCGAGCACAACCATGTAATCTGCTTTGCAGCCTGGCCGCATCACCCGCGCCACCATGGCAATCAAGAACATGGTCCCGACCGCCTCAGTGTATGGCGTCTGCGCCGCGCCAAGATATCGAGGCATCCACGTTCCCAGCCGGGGTGTGCCATCCCAGTGCAGCCCATTAAGGTAGTTGCGGACAGGATGAAACGCCCGCTCATGCGCCCGCTGGTCAACGGCGCCGTGTGTGACGTCTTTTCCCATCTTCTTCATTTCGTTGCGCTGCAACCACTCTTGCAGTTGCGACACGTCAACGTCTGTCACCGGGCGCGGCAGCGACTTTGGGCGGGTTTTGGGCAATGGCCGCACCAGCATCGCCACCCGCTTCATCTCGTCATAGGCGAAGCACAGGCTAATCTCTGGTGCCTGCCGCAGCGCCGTCATGGCGTTGGCAAGGTTCGATATGACCAGACCCCGCTCGTCCGTTTGCAGGTATTGCATCCATTCGGGCGCCTCTTGTGCAGCAATCGCGGCATCGGCCTGCGCCTCGAGCTCAGCGTCTGCGTCCGCCTGGTCGACTACGGCCGGGGCCTGCACCCGCTCAACCAGCCATGCCGCCGGGTCAGTAAGGGTCACGTCTGCCGCGTCGTGCCCGTCTGGCAGGTCGTCAACGCGGATGATGCTGGCATGGCGCAAGATGGCCTGAACCTCGGATGCGGCCTTGTGGCCTGGTGGGTCATTGTCAGGCCAGACGATGACGGCGCGGTGTTGCAGCGTCGACCAATCGGCTTTCGCCACCGCACCAGAACCACCGGGCCACGTCATCGCCACATGGTCAGGAAACAGGGCCTGCGCCGCGTCTGCCGCCTTCTCGCCTTCGCACAAGAGCACGGTGGCGTCTGGCCGTGCCGCCAGCGCGTCCAGGCGATACAGAGGGCGCGGTGCGTCAGCATGGCGAGGATGCCACCCGGTCTTAACCTCGCCGGTCTTGGCGTCTGTCAGGGTGCCATATGTCCAGGGGATGAATTGCTTGCTCCTACCTGCCCGCGCCTCTTGGCGCCGGATCAGGAACAGCAGCTCGCCACCCTGCCCGCGATATTCGTGCACCCAGCTGAACCCGCGCCGCGCGCTGGCGTCCGGCTCTGGCGTGCCCGTCGGGGGCGGAACCATCGGCACCCAATCAGTTGCGGGCGCAGCCTTGGTAGTCGGGGCCGGTGTCGGTGCTGCGCGCCGTGCTGGCGCCTTGGTCGGCTTGTCCTGCCATTGACCCCATATGCTGCGCGCCTTGAGAGCGGCCGTCACCTGCGTCTTGGTGCAACCAGCAAGACAGTTCCATACGGGGCCATTGTCGCCATCGGTGATGGATAGGCTCGGGGATTTGTCGTCATGCGCCGGGCAGCAGGCCACCCAACCAGCGCCCTTCTTCTTGCCGCCTGTCAGGGCCTTTGCAATCGTCTGCGCATCAATGCGCGGCGTGCTCGAGCTCTGCCTGGCAGCAGCCGATGCGTGCAAATCAGGCGCACCTGTGGTATGGAATTGATGGTTCATCACAACCCGCCTTCATCAGGCCCGCGCCATCCCTTGCCGGGGCGCGGGCTTTTCCGTTGTGGGTTACGAGACCACCGGAGCGCGGGCGGTCAGGCCCAGCTCGGCGGCGATGTCGGGCAGATCGGCGCGGCGGACCTGATACCGGCCGTTGACCTGTTCGGCCGGGATTCGGCCGTCGACGGTCAACGTCCAGAGGCGACGATAGCCGGGGGGCCTGGCGCCGGTCAGGCGCTCGAGCTCACGCGGCAGACTGGTCAGGCTTACGAGTTCGACGGCGCTCACGGGGTTTCTCCATACGTTCAATGACGGAAAAACCAGCCCGCGACTCGGTTAGCGATTGAGGGTTCTTTCTCTTTCGCATAACGTGGGTTTGCACCTCCACGTCCGGTCCCGTTGTCGCGGGCTGGTCACTTACAGCCGCCGTGACCCCTGCAAGGGTTACGGCGGTTTCGTTTTCCGGGGTGCCTGCAAGCACGTCCGGTGGCGAAGGGTTGCGGTCGGTGCCGCTTAGATTGAAAGCCGCGATAGGCCCGATGTGCCTGATGGTGTCGGCACACAGCGCCGCCGCGACGTTCAGCACTTCCAGCGTGATAATCGTCTGGCGCCTGATGCCGCGCCAAACATCTTGAGGATGCGCCGGGCGCGGGGGCGGTATCGCCGTCTGTCGGTCGGAGAAGTATTCACGCTTCTCTACCCCGTCGACTGTCCAGCTCATCCACACCGTGACCGGCTCGAGGCAAATCGTCAGTTCCCAATTGTTCGTCTGCGCGGCGCCGTAGGGCTCGCGCCCGTGTAGGATCACGCCAGACGCACCGTTGATAAGGCTCGCCATAGAGAAGCCCAATCCAGCGAAGGCACCGGACACGAGGTGTTCGCGGTCTAGGTCCTTCACTGCGTTATAGGCTGCCACCGCACCGGCCGGGCTCGGTGCCGCCAGCGCCAGAATGATGACGGCTGCGTGGTGGTGGTTCAGATGAGTGGCAGCCACACCGCCGCCGCGCCCGCTGGCCGGTATCAGGGCCGCCGCCCGCAGCTCGCGCAGATACCTGTCCAGCGTCGCGGGGTGTATCCCGCAGACTGGTGCCAAGGCTTCAACGAATTGCGGACCTGTTGCCATGCCGTGAGTAAGACAGAGAACGCGACGAGTCGCAAGAGTTCGGGCGACGGCGCCGGTTCTTTTTCCCTCTTGCACACTCGCACGAGAAGAAGCATTATCTTGCGAGTGAGTGATGACGCATCAAGGAGACTTACCGATGGCACACCAAACAACTGAATTGATGATTCATCAATTAAGTGCAATGATGCCGCAGCAGGCCAGCACCGATGCGCAGCTTGTCTCCATGTGGTTGCACGGCCGCAGCTCGAGCACGGCGCGGGCCTATGACGCGGACGCCTCGGCCTTCCTGGCCTATGCCGCCAAGCCGCTCCGCTCGGTCACCGTGGGCGACGTTCACGGCTTTGCTGACAGCCTCACCGGGCTCGCCTCGGCCTCGAGGGCGCGCAAGCTGTCATCGGTCAAGAGCCTGCTCACCTATGCCCACCGGCTCGGCTATGTCGTGTTCAACGTAGGCGCGGCCGTGAAGCTGCCGCCGGTCAAGGCGACGCTGGCCGAACGCATCATGACGGAAGCAGATGTGCAGCGGATGCTGGCCCTCGAGACGGACACGCGCAACGC
>CAIQQQ010000385.1 GCA_903873995.1 uncultured Rhodospirillales bacterium | reverse complement strand
GCTCGACATCGCCGGCGTGTCCGCCGTCAGCGTCGACGGCCGCACGGTGCTGAAAATCAGCCCGGATACACTCAGCGAACTGGCGTTCCAGGCGTTTCACGACGTCTCGCATCTGCTGCGCCCGGCGCATCTGGCCAGCCTGCGGGCGATTCCGGATGACCCGGAAGCATCGTCCAACGACCGCTTCGTCGCCCTGGACCTGCTGAAGAACGCCAACATCGCAGCCGGCGGCGTGCTGCCGATGTGCCAGGACACCGGCACCGCGATCGTGTTCGGCAAGAAGGGCCAGCGCGTCTGGGTGCAGGGCAACGAGGAGGAGGCGCTCTCCTGGGGCGTACACCGCACCTACACCGAAACCAATTTGCGTTATTCGCAGATGGCACCGCTGTCGATGTTCGAGGAGAAGAACACCGGCAACAATCTGCCCGTGCAGTTCGACATCCTGGCGGCGCCCGGCGAGCACCACGCGGACGAGTTCCATCTGATGTTCGTCGCCAAAGGCGGCGGTTCGGCCAACAAGAGCTTCCTTTTCCAGGAGACGCGCGCGATCCTGACGC
Organism: uncultured Rhodospirillales bacterium; assembly: GCA_903873995.1. Classification (GTDB taxonomy): domain Bacteria; phylum Pseudomonadota; class Alphaproteobacteria; order Acetobacterales; family Acetobacteraceae; genus CAIQQQ01. The sequence continues at coordinate 8,820 of CAIQQQ010000385.1, read as the reverse complement.
CGCAGAAGCTGCTGGCCTACCTCGAGACCAAGATGAAGACCTTGGGCACCTCCGCCTGCCCACCCTACCATCTGTCCATCGTGATCGGCGGCACCTCGGCCGAGACCACGCTCAAGACCGTGAAGCTGGCATCCACGCGGTATCTGGACCAACTGCCCACCAGCGGCGATCTCTCCGGTCACGCGTTCCGCGACATGGACATGGAGCGCCAGGTGCTGGAGCTCAGCCGCAACATCGGCATCGGCGCGCAGTTCGGCGGCAAGTATTTCTGCCACGATGTCCGCGTCATCCGCCTGCCGCGCCACGGCGCCTCGCTCCCCGTCGGCATCGGCGTGTCCTGCTCGGCGGACCGCCAGGTCAAGGCCAAGATCACGCCGGAGGGTGTGTTCCTGGAGATGCTGGAGACCGATCCGCATAAATTCCTGCCCGAGGCGACAGACGAGACCTTGGGCGGCGAGACGGTCGCGGTGAACCTCAACCGCCCGATGGCCGAGATCCTGGCGCAGCTCTCCTCCTATCCCGTCAAAACCCGCCTCGCGCTGACCGGCACAATGGTCGTCGCGCGGGACATCGCCCATGCCCGGCTCAAGACGAGGCTCGATGCCGGCGAAGGCCTGCCCGATTACTTCAAGAACCACCCGGTCTATTACGCCGGCCCCGCCAAGACGCCGGAGGGCTACGCCACCGGCAGCTTCGGCCCGACCACGGCTGGGCGGATGGACAGCTACGTGGCCGAGTTCCAGGCGGCCGGCGGTTCGATGGTCATGCTGGCGAAGGGCAACCGCTCGGCGGCCGTGCGCGAGAGCTGCAAGAAATCGGGCGGGTTCTATCTCGGCTCCGTCGGCGGCCCCGCAGCCCGGCTCGCTCAGGACTGCATCCGCCGCGTCGAGGTGCTGGAATATCCCGAGGACGGGATGGAGGCGATCTGGCGCATCGAGGTCGAGGATTTCCCGGCCTTCATCGTGATCGACGACAAGGGCCACGACTTCTACGAGGGGATCGGCTGATGCGCTTCACCGTTGATCGGCTGGATCATTTGGTTCTGCATTGCCTGGACGTGGAGATCACCGCCTCCTGGTTTCAACGCGTCCTGGGCATGGACCGCGAGGAGTTCGGCGATCCGCAGCGCACGGCGCTGAAATTCGGCGGCCAGAAACTCAACCTGCGCCCTGCCAACGCCGATCGGGCGGAGTGGCACACCTCGCTGACAGCCCTGCCGGGCACCGCCGATCTCTGCTTCATCACCGCGGTGCGGGCGCTGGATGTGGTGGCACATCTGCAGCAATGCGGCATCACGGTGGAGCAAGGCCCGGTCGCCAAGACCGGCGCGCTGGGGCCGATGATGTCGGTCTATTGCCGCGATCCGGACGGCAACCTGATCGAGATCTCGTCCTATCTGGTCGACTGACGAGGCCATTTCACGCGTGAGCCTCAAGGCGTCCGATTTCAATTTTCATCTGCCGCCGGAGCGGATCGCGCATGAACCGGCACGGCCGCGGGACTTCGCACGGCTGCTACATGTCGGCCCAAATCTGTCGGACCACACCGTCCGCGATCTGCCGGGCTTGCTGCGCGCCGGAGACGTTCTGGTCGCCAACGACACGCGGGTGATCCCCGCACAGCTCACGGCCCTGCGCGGGGCGGCCAGGATCGGCATCACCCTCGACCGCCCGCTGGCGGACGGCACCTGGCTGGCCCTCGCCCGCAACGCGCGGCGCCTGCGCGACGGCGACACGTTGGATTTCCCTGGCGCGCTGCAGGCGCAGGTGCGCGGTGTCGTGCAGGAAGGTGCGGTGCGCCTTGCCTTCAACCTTGAAGGCGAGGCGTTCAGCCAGGCCCTGGCCCAGGCCGGCGCCCTCGCCCTGCCCCCCTATATCGATCGCCCGCAGGGCCCGACGCCAGACGATTCGACAGATTATCAGACCCTGTTCGCACAGCACGACGGCGCCGTCGCCGCCCCCACGGCCGGGCTGCATTTCACGCCAGACGTGCTCGCCGGTCTCGATGACGCCGGCATAAGGCGCGAGACGATCACCTTGCATGTCGGCGCCGGCACCTTCCTGCCGATGCGCGGCGATCTCGTGTCCGAGCACCGCATTCACGCCGAGCGCGGCGAAATCGCCCCGGATGTGGCAGCCCGCCTTAACACGACGCGCGCGAACGGCGGGCGGATCGTAGCGGTCGGCACCACCACCCTGCGCCTGCTCGAAGCCGCCGCCGATGACCACGGCATCAACCCGTTCCAGGGCGAGACCGACATCTTCATCCTGCCCGGCCACCGCTTCCGCGGCGTGGAGGTGCTGATGACCAATTTCCATCTGCCGCGCTCCACCCTGTTCATGCTGGTCTGCGCCTTCGCCGGCCAGGAGCGCATGCGCGCCGCCTACGCCCATGCGATCGCCACCGGATATCGCTTCTACTCCTACGGAGATTCCTCGCTGTTGGAACCATCATGCTGAGCTGGACCTGCCATGCCACGGACGGCGCGGCGCGACGCGGCACCTTGCACACCGCCCATGGCGACGTGCCGACGCCGGTGTTCATGCCCGTCGGCACCGCCGGCACGGTAAAGGCCATGATGGCCGATTCGGTGCGCAGCACCGGCGCGCGGATGATCCTAGGCAACACCTACCACCTGATGCTGCGCCCGGGTGCAGAGCGCGTGGCAGCACTTGGCGGGCTGCACAGGATGGTGGACTGGCCCGGCCCGATCCTCACCGACAGCGGCGGCTTTCAGGTCATGTCGCTCGCCGGCCTGCGCAAGCTCGACGCCGACGGCGTGACGTTCCAGTCCCATATCGACGGCAGCCGCCACCGCCTCACCCCCGCCAGCTCCACACAGATCCAGCATCTGCTGGACGCCACGGTGACGATGGCGTTTGACGAATGCACCAAGTTCCCCGCCACCGAGGCAGAGACCCGCGCCTCGATGGAGCTGTCGATGCGATGGGCCGCCCTGTCGCGCGACGCCTTCGTCCCGCGCGAGGGCTACGGCCAGTTCGGCATCGTCCAGGGCGGCGTGTTCCAGGACCAGCGGATGCAGTCGGTGGGCGCCCTCACCCGCATCGGCTTCGAGGGCTACGCGATCGGCGGGCTCGCTGTGGGCGAGGGGCAGGAGGCGATGTTCTCGGTGCTCGACTATTGCGCCCCCGCGCTGCCGCAGGACCGCCCGCGCTACCTGATGGGCGTCGGCACGCCGGACGATCTGGTGGGGGCCGTGATGCGCGGGGTGGACATGTTCGACTGCGTAATGCCCACCCGCGCCGGCCGCACCGGCCGGGCCTACACACGCCACGGCGTGTTCAACATGCGCAACGCCCGCTTTGCGGCAGACGATGGCGCGCTCGATCCCGCCTGTTCCTGCCCGCTCTGCACCCGCCACAGCCTCGCCTATCTGCATCATCTGTTTCGCTGCGACGAAATGCTCGGCCCGATGCTGCTGACCTGGCACAACATCCAGTATTACCAGGACCTGATGGCCGGGCTCCGCGCCGCCATCTCCACCGGAAATCTGCGCGAGCACGCAGCCGAGATCCGCGCCGCGTGGCAGAAAGAGACCCCAGAATGACCGAATCCTACGCCGGCCTCACGCAGCTCGGCCAACACATCACCGCCCCGCAATCGCCCGACGAGGCGAAGCTGGAACGCGTGCCCAACCCGCGCACCGACGAGAAATACCTCGTCCGCTTCGCCGCCCCCGAATTCACCTCGCTGTGCCCGCTCACCGGCCAGCCGGATTTCGCGCATCTGGTGATCGACTACGTGCCCGATCAATGGATTGTGGAAAGCAAGTCCCTGAAGCTCTTCCTCGGCTCGTTCCGCAACCACGGCTCGTTCCATGAGGCCTGCTCGATGCTGGTCGCGAGCCGCATCCGCGACCTCACCCAGCCGCATTGGCTGCGCATCGGCGCCTATTGGTATCCACGCGGCGGCATCCCGATCGACGTGTTCTGGCAGACCGGCACCCCGCCGGAGGGGGTCTGGATCCCCGACCAGGGCGTGGCCCCGTATCGTGGACGCGGCTAGCGACATCAAGGCGCGCGCCGCGGCGCTGGGGTTCGACGCGGCCGGCATCGCCCGCGCCACCCTGGGGCCGGAGGCGCGGGCCAGGCTCGCGGCATTCCTCGGCGAAGGCGCCCACGGCACCATGACGTGGCTTGCCGACCGCGCCGAGCAGCGCAGCCACCCCCAGGCGCTGTGGCCGGAGGCGGTGAGCGTGGTCAGCCTAGGCCTCAGCTATGCCCCCGCGGACGATCCAATGGCCGTGCTGGCCCAGCCCGACCGTGGCGGCATCTCGGTTTACGCCCGCAACCGCGACTATCACGACGTGGTCAAAGGCAAGCTGAAACACCTCGCCCAGCATATCGTGTCGCGCCACGGCGGAGCGGTGAAGGTGTTCGTGGACACGGCGCCGGTGCTCGAAAAACCCCTGGCGCGGGAGGCGGGGCTGGGCTGGCAGGGCAAGCACACCAACCTCGTCTCGCGAAACCACGGCTCCTGGCTGTTCCTGGGCGAGATCTACACCACCCTCGACCTCGCGCCGGACACACCGCACGAAGATCGCTGCGGCAGTTGCACGCGTTGCCTCCAGGCCTGCCCCACGAACGCGTTCCCCGCCCCCTACCGCCTCGATGCCCGGCGTTGCATCGCTTACCTCACCATCGAGCATCACGGCCCGATCCCGCTGGAATTCCGCGAAGCGATCGGCAACCGCATCTTTGGCTGCGACGACTGTCTCGCCGTCTGCCCCTGGAACCGCTTTGCCCAGGCCACGCGTGAGGCGAAGCTGCAGGCGCGGCCCGAACTCGCCGCACCGCGCCTGGCCGAGTTGGCAGCCCTGGACGACGCCGGCTTCCGCGCGCTGTTCGCAGGCTCGCCGATCAAGCGCATCGGCCGCGGACGCTTCGTGCGCAACGTGCTGATCGCCATCGGCAACTCCGCCGATCCCGCACTTCTGTCGCAGGCCCAGGGCCTGACCGGCGACGCCGATCCGGTGGTGGCGGAGGCCGCGCGCTGGGCGGCCGGGCGCCTGTCATGAGCGATCTGGTGAAACGCAGCTTCAGTGTCGCGGGGCATCGCACCTCAGTGGCCCTGGAGCCGGAGTTCTGGACCGCGTTGCAGGAGATCGCGACCCGTCAGGGGATCACCTTGGCGCGGCTGGTCATGCAGATCGATGCGGATCGCCTGCCGGATCGCCCCCTGGCCTCGGCGCTGCGGGTGTTCGCCTTGACTCGAAATTTCACGCCTCCGCCGCTTTCTTAACCCCTCGGAAAGCACCTGGAGGCTTTCATGTTCAGGCGAACAAGACGCCGGCGAGCTGGAAAAATCTGCCTCGCCGCCCAGGGAAAACCCCTCACCGGAGGCCTTTATCATGCAGTTCCACACCCAGCCCGTGCCGCGTTGCCCACCAAGCCCGCTGATCATGTGCGACCGTCTGCTGTCGCTGGCACAGGATGCCGAGCGCGCCGGATTGTCCGTCACCGCCGAGCATCTGCTTCATCTGGCCCATGCCGTGTTCGACGAGCCGGAGCCCACGCGCCAGTAACCCAAAGCGCTGACGTTCAAGGATGCGTGGCGCGCCACACCTGCGCGCCAGCAATCTCCAGCGTCCGCGCCGGATGCGCCCAAGGCCCGCTAATCCGCACCGCAAGCTCCGGCGGCTGGTCCACGGCGGGGCGCAGCACAAGACGCAATTCCGCGCTCTGCCCGGCAATGTCCACAAGCCCCGAAAGCCGGCCCACACCGGACGGGGCCGTTACATCCGCCGATGACAGCACCAGCGCGCCATTGGCCAGCGCCGCCGTGGCCTCAACCTTGTCGAACGCGAAGCTGCCGCCGCTGAGTGCCCGGCGAAGATCCGCCTCCAGCAGAAGCTTTCCCGCCGCCGCCAGATCGACCCCGGCCAGACTGCCCCCGCGCGCGGACAGCCGCGCCGTGCCCGCCATTGTCGAGAGCAGGGCCTGCGGCGCGTAACCGGAGGCGGAGAGCTTCACGGTGGCATCGACGGTGCCGGACTGGATATCCACCGGCAGACCGAACAGCGCTGCTGACACCTTGGCGCCGGTCCAGGACAGTTCGGCCGACAGCGACGGCGGCATGGCCACGCTGTCAAACAATGCGCCCCCGGCGACTGCACCACCATCGACCACGCCTGACAACGCCTCCAGCCGCAGCGCGCCGTCCTTCACGGTGAGCTGTGCCGAGACCTGGTCGATCAGCGGCGCCAGATCGCCGAGCACCTGCTTCGCCTCCACCCGGATCGACGCCTGCCAGCCCGCCAGCCACGTCAGCGGCAAGGGCTCGGCCGAACGCGGCACAGGCAACGGCAGCGGCAAGGTCTCCGCCGACACCCGGCCCGACACGCGCGGAACGGCGCCCCGTTCCACCACCAGGGCGCCCGAGGCGCGCAACAGGCCCGCGGTCAGATCGAAGCTGTCAGCGCCGATCCGTTGCCGCGAGACGGCCAGAGTCGTCACCAGCGACAGCGATCCGTCGCCGAGCCAACCCTGCGCGCCGGACACACCGGCCGCCGCCAGCAGCCGCGGCGCCCCAGGATGACGCAGCATCAGCGGGCCAACCCAGCGCCCGCCCGGCACATCGAGCACCGGCTGCGCCTCGGCATGCAGGTCGCCCAGATCAAGCGTCGCGCGCGCCGCGATGGCCTCCTGCGGCCCCGCCGCCGTGACGGTGAGCGCCAGTGGCCAGGACGGCAACCCCGGCAGGCCGGCCAGCAGCGGTCCCACGGCCGGCACCACGCGCTCCGCCTCCGCGGCGGCCTCGTTCAACGAAGGCGCCTGCAGCTCGAACCGCCCATCGCTCAACCGTCCGCCATCCTGAACAGTGCCGCTGGCGACAGAATGGAACGACGCGCCGCTGACCTCCGCATGCTTCACCGCAAGGCGACCGGCTCCGGTGGCCACGGCCAGAGAAGCCTTGCTGAAGCCCTGCCCCCGAAACCGCAGCCGCTCGGCCGACAGCTGCAGATCGAGGTCGGACCGCGCGAACCGCGCCGCAACGCCGGACAGGCCGGGCCACGTCGCCGGCCACCACGGATCGAGCTCGAAGGTCGCAAAGGCCAGATTGCCGGAGAGCGACATACGCGGCCCGGGCCGAAGTGTCAGCCCGCCCTGGACATTTGCCCCATCCAGCGTGCCTTCCATCGCCGACAACGACAGCTCCGGATGCGGGCCCAGCGACGCCGCAACCCCCGCCCGCAGGCTGGCCTCTCGCAGCACGCCCAGCGGCGCGCTGTCGAGAAGGCCCGGGCCGGCCCCGTACAGCCACGCAAGGGTGGTGCGCAGGCTCGGTGCGTCCAGCCCCGCCTGGCCCTCGAACCGCAAAAGATTGCCGGGCCGCGTCAAGGCGCCGGACAGATGCAGCTTCGCCTCGCCCGGCAGCACCGCGTCGCCGTCACGCAGCGAAAGCCCCGCGCCGTCGATGTCAAACCGCCCGCGCAGCGCCCGAATCGTACCGCCGGCCAGGGTCGCCGCCTCGGCGGAGAGATCGATTCCGGTGGCCACCGGCGCCGCGTCCCCGCCCCGCAACAGCGCCGCCAGCCAGGCATCGAGATCGAGCCGGCTTGCCGCAAGCGAGACATCCAGCCGCGGCGCAGCCCCCATCCGCAAAGACACCGCGCCCCGCGCCGGGCTGCCGGAGATATCCACCGCAAGCTCGTCGGCAATCGCGAGCCCGGCCGCGACGTTCAGCCGCCCATCGGCGCGAAACGGCACCGCGGGTGCGGGCAGCAGACGCGACAGGTCAGGCCCGCGGCCGGCGATACGCCCGGTCAGTTCACCATCGGCCGCCATCTGGCCGGTGAAAATCGCCCCCAGCCCCTGCATCCGGCCCTGCCCGTCCATCGTCAGGTCAAGCCCGGCCGAACCATCCGCCCCCGCCCGCGTCAGCCGTGCCGTCATGTGCCAGGACTGGCCGGAGAACGTCGCAGTCCCGGCGGCGGCATAGCTGCCGGTCTCGAGCGTGCCGAGCGTGGCGTCGATCCCGGTCACCGCAACGCCGCCCAGCGAAAGTCGCCCTCCCTCAATCCGCGCGGACAGCGAGGCCAGCCAGTCCGGCGCCAGTCCCTGCAACCGCGCCACATCGATCGGCCAGGGCAGCCGCAGATCCGGGCCGCCGATCACCAGTTCCTGTGCATCCACCCGCCCGCGCAGCAGTGGGCCCAGCGCCAGACGGAGCCGCAGCTCGCGCACCGTCGCCGTCACGCCGTCGCCGGCATCTGCGATGGTGATGCGCCCCGCGGTCAGCAGCGGTTGCGGCAGCAGCGACAGGCTGACCGGCCCTTCGATCTTCACTGCGCGCCCGAGCCGGCCAGAGACCAGCTCGGCCATCGTGTCGCGATAGCGGTTCCAGTCCAGCATCGGCGGCACCAGCCAGGCTGCCAGCAAGGTGGCAGACAGCAACACGCCGAACACGATGGTGGCGATGCGGAAGGCGCGCATGCTCAGGCGGCTCCCTCAACCGCCGCCATAGCCGCCGCCGCCCGGTGTCTCGATCACCACGGCGTCCCCGGGCAGAAGCTCGGCGCTGTCCGTCCCGGTCAGGAGCTCGATCGTGCCGTCCGCGCGCTCCACCCATTGCCGTCCGGCCAGCCCGTCAGCCCCGCCTTCCAGCCCGAACGGCGCCACATTGCGCCGCGACGCCACGATCACCGCCGTCATCGGCTCCAGGAAACGTAGCTTGCGCCGCGAACCGTCACCGCCCTGCCATTGCCCCGCCCCGCCGGAGCCGCGGCGGATCGAGAAATCCTCCTGGCGCACCGGATAGCGCAGCTCCAGCACCTCCGGATCGGTCATGCGGGTGTTG
>CAIQQQ010000384.1 GCA_903873995.1 uncultured Rhodospirillales bacterium | reverse complement strand
GGGTCGACGTCGTTGAGCTTGGCGGTGATGATGAGGCTGTAGATCGCTGCAGCGCGCTCGCCACCTCGGTCGGATCCCGCGAACAGCCACGCCTTTCGGCCAACGGCAATCCCGCGCAACGCCCGCTCGGCCGCGTTGTTGGTCAAGCAAATCCGTCCATTGTCCAAGAACCGGCTGAAGGATGGCCAGCGCTTGAGCATGTAGTCCATCGCGCGGCCAACCTCGTTCTGGCGCGCGAGTTTGAGCCGGGTCTGGCGCATCCAAGTTTCGAGTTCCGCAACCAGCGCCGCACTCTGTGCCGTCCGCGTGGCCAGGCGCTGTTCTGCTGACGTGGCGTTGATGTCGCGCTCGATGGCGAAGATCGCATCAATCCGCCGCACCGCCTCGACCGCCAGCGGGGCTTTGGTCAGTTCGGCTAACTCGAAGAATTTCCGCCGCGCATGCGCCCAGCATCCCGCCTCGGTGATTGGCCCCGGCTTGCGGGTGGGCGCGTAGAGATCGTTGTATCCGGCATAGGCGTCGGCCTGTAGAATGCCCTGCCATCCAGCGAGATGCCGGTTGGGATGTGCCGCCGTGCGGTCGGGCGCGTAGTGGAAGATCGCAGCTGGTGGGGCTGGGCCGTCGAACGGGCGGTCATCGCGAACATAGACCCATAATCGGCTGGTGTTGGTCTTACCCGCCCCACGGGTCCCCATGCGGCTGGCCGCATGGGAGGGGGCAAGCACAGGCACCGTGGTGTCATCGCCATGCAGTCGCTCGCCCGCCAGCACATGCGCGCGCAACAGCGTGTTCAGCGGGGCCAATGTCGCGGTGCAGGCCCCCACCCAATCGGCCAGGGTCGAGACGTCGAGATCAACACCCTCGCGGGCATAAACCTCGCTTTGCCGGTTGAGCGGCAAATGCTGGGCGAACTTAGCATCAAGGATCATCGCCAGCAGCCCTGGCCCAGCCCGACCACGCGCGATTGGGTGGAACGGTGCAGGCGGTTGGGTGATTGCCTCGCAGGACCGGCAGGTGAATTTTTCTCGGACGGTCTGCACCACCTTCCACTGACGCGGGATCACTTCCAACGTCTCGGTGATGTCCTCGCCGAATTTGGCGAGTTTGCCGCCACAGCATGGGCAGGCCGAGGGTGCTGCAATCACCACACGCTCACGCGGTAGATTCGCGGGGAACGGGGCGCGCACCGGCTTGCGGCGGGGGGAGCCCGATACCTCAGAGCCATTGGCCACCGCGACGGTGGCATCCTCGCTGGCAGCGGCCTCAAGTTCTTCGAGTTCCAACTCCATCTGGTCGATCAGCTTGCGGCTGCGCTCGGAGGAGGCCCCGAAGCGGTCATGCTTGAGCTTGGCGATGAGCAACTTCAGATGCGCGACCATCGCCTCGGCCCCGGAGGCACGCGCCTCGGCCTCTCTGCGTGCCGCTTCGGCGGTGGCCAAGGCGGCACGCAGAGCGGCGATATCAGCAGGCGTGACGGGGGATGGAGCGGCATTCGGCATGCAGTGATTGAATCACAGCCGCACCGATTTGTGTACCGGGAAGTGGCAGCCAGCCCACCAATTTATCCCGCCAGTTCGGGCCGCCAGGTGCGCAGCGGGTTCCGCCAGTCGATGCCTTCCAGCATGTAGCCCAGCTGCGCCGCCGAGATCGCAACCGCACCATCCGCAGGCGACGGCCAGATGAACCGCCCCTTCTCAAGACGTTTGGCATAGAGCGACATGCCGAGACCGTCGTGCCAGAGGATTTTCACCAAATCACCGCGCTTGCCGCGGAAGACGTAGAGATCGCCGATATGCGGATCGCGCCCAAGCGCCTGCTGCACCTGCAACGCCAACCCGTTCATGCCGCGCCGCATATCGGTGCTGCCGGTGGCAAGCCAAACCCGCACGCCAGACGGGATCGGGATCATCCGCGCAGCACGCCGAGCACGCTCTGGAGTGCGCCCGC
>CAIQQQ010000383.1 GCA_903873995.1 uncultured Rhodospirillales bacterium | reverse complement strand
TTGAAGCCAATCGGTCGAAAGTCGTGCTCTAGAAAACATAGACTCTAGAGCAGCTTATGTCCGCTCGAATGAGCCGCAAGCGGCTCAGTTCGATCGGACGCTGCTCTAGACTCATGCGGGTCCAGGGTGCTCGGCCCGTGACGCCGAAGGCGTGCTTGCGCACGACGGCGGGTCTGGGCGGAGCCCAGTGCTTACTTGCTTGCTGCGTTCAGCCGTGAACTCTCACGAGGGTGAGGATTTCGGGGGCGTAGCGGGTGAGTTTGCTGCTGCCGACGCCTTTGATTTGGCTGAGGTCGTCGTTGGTTTCTGGCCGGGTGGCGGCGATGTCTTTCAGGACGGTGTCATGGAAGATGACGTAGGGGGGGACGCCTTGGGTTTTGGCTTCGGTTGAGCGCCATTGGCGCAGGGCTTCGAAGAGGGTGGCGGCTTCTGGGGTTGGAGCCTGGCTTGCGGCGCGTTCGGTCCGGGCGGTGCGGTTGCGGGTTTTGGGGGCTGGGGTGTCGTCGCGGAGCATGACCTGGGCTTCGCCGCGGAGGATGGGGCGGGCCTTGTCGGGGACGAGGCTGACGGTGGCGAACTCGCCCATGTCCACTTCGATGATGCCTTGGGCGACCAGTTGGCGCATGACGCCGCGCCAGAAATCCTTGGTGCGGTCGGCGCCGACGCCGAACACGGAGAGGGTGTCGTGGCCGAATTTGGTGGCCATGTCGGAAGGTTTGCCCATCAGCACGGAGATGACATGCAGGCCGCCGAAGCGCTGGCCGGTGCGATAGATGGCGGAGAGGAGCTTTTGGGCGTCGGTGGTGCCGTCGATCAGGTTGACGGGGGCGGCGCAGTTGTCGCAGTGGCCACAGGGTTGGTCGAGGGCCTCGCCAAAGCAGGCGAGCAGGAGGCGGGTGCGGCATTCGGCGGCTTCGGTGATGCCGATCATGGCTTCGAGGCGGCCGCGCATGACACGTTTCTGGGTTTCGGGGGCGGCGGACATCTGGAGGAAGTGGCGAGCCCGGGCGATGTCCTCGCCGCCGTAGAGCAGGAGGGTGTCGGACGGCTCGCCGTCACGGCCGGCGCGGCCGATCTGCTGGTAATAGGCCTCGGGGCTGTCGGGCATGTCGAGATGCACGACGAAGCGCACATCGGGGCGATCGATGCCCATGCCGAAAGCGATGGTGGCGACCATGACCATGGCCTCACCGGAGCGGAAGCGCATGAGGGCTTCGCGTTTTTCAGCGGGCGGGATGCCGGCGTGAAAGACAACGGCGGGGTGGCCCTTGGCCTGGAGGGCGGCTGCGATGCGCTCGGTTTTGGCGCGGCTGCCGCAATAGACGATGCCGGAGGCTTGCGGGTGGCGCTTGAGGATATCGAGGAGCTGCGCGGTCTCGCCGGATTTGGGTTCGGCTGAGAGATGGAGGTTGGGGCGGTGGAAGGAGGCGGCGAAGACCCGCGCGGTCTGCATATCCAACGCGGCGAGGATGTCGTCTCGGGTGCGCGGGTCGGCGGTGGCGGTGAGCGCCATGCGGGGCACGCCGGGGAAGGCCTGCGCGAGGCCAGCGAGGGCGCGGTATTCCGGGCGGAACTCGTGGCCCCATTGGCTGACGCAATGGGCTTCATCCACGGCGACGAGCGCGATCTCGATGCGCTGCAGGCGTTCATAGGTGCCGGAGCTGAGCAGGCGCTCGGGCGAGACATAAACAAGATCGAGCAGCCCGGCATCGAGATCGCGGCCGATGGCGCGGGAGGTTTCGGGGTCCATCTCGGAATGGAGTGCGGCCGCGGCCACGCCGAACTGGCGAAGGGCTGCCACCTGGTCGTCCATCAGGGCGATGAGGGGGGAGATGACGATGGCGGTGCCGGGGCGACAGAGGGCGGGAATCTGATAGCACAGGCTCTTGCCGCCGCCGGTGGGCATCAGGACCATGGCATCGCCGCCGGCGGTCACATGCTCGACCGCGTCCTGTTGCAGGCCGCGGAAGGCGGGGAAGCCGAAGACGCGGCGCAGGACGTCGCCGGGGCGTCCTGGCGTGCTGCCATGGTGGGATGGGCCGTCCGGCACGCTGTCAGTTGCCCTGGAACGCGATGGTCACGCGCCGGCTTTCCTGGCTGGTCAGAACGTAATCCACACCGCCGACGGCGTGTTTCTCGATCCGGTCCACCGGCACGCCTTGGGTGACGAGGAAATCGGCGGCCAACTCGGCGCGGAGTGCGGAGATGAGGGTGTTTGCGCGCGGGGTGCCAGCGGGATCGGCATAACCGGTGACGACGATGGTCTGAGACGGAGTGGCCTTGGCAAGATCGGCGACATGGCTCAACACCTTGCGGGACGGTTCGTCGAAATCGGCCGACCAGTCCTGGAAGAACACCACGAATTGGCGTGCTGCGTCTTGAGGTTTGGCGGGGGGCTGGGCTGGCTGTGCCGCCGTTTGAGCGGTGGCGGAGCACAGGAAGGCCAGCAGCCAGGCGATTGCGATCAGGGTGCGCATTGTCGAGTCCCTCTTCCGGTCCGGTGCAGCATACCTGCCTGTGCGGCCGGCGGCGCGTCAATCACTCAGGACAGCGGGCACTCAGGACAGCGGGCACTCAGGACAGCGGGCACTCAGGACAGCGGGCCCTGCGCAATTGGTGCGAAACTTATGCAAGTTGCCATGAGAGCTTCGCTTGATCCGCCTGATGGCTGCCTGTCAGATGAGCCATGAGCTCTCCATCTGCCACACATGAGTTGGCCAGGGCGGTGCCCCGGACCACGCTTCCGGCGCGACGCGGGATTCAGTCGGTTGAGACCGGGTTGCGGGTGCTTGCCTCCCTGGCTGCGGGGCAAGGGCCGCAGACACTGAGTGCGATCGGGCAGCGGGCCGGTATTTCGCCGAGCCAGACCCATCGTTATCTGCAAAGCCTGATGGCGGCCGGCATGGCGCAGCAGGACCTGCAGCAACGCTATGACCTGGGACCGTCGGCGATCGCAGTGGGCGTGGCGGCCTTGTCGCGTGCGGATGTGTTCGGACGCACCGAGGCGGCGGCGGCCCGGTTCGTGGCCGAGACAGGGCGGACGGCGCTCGTGTGCGTGTGGGGCGATCCTGGCGTGGTGGTGGTACGCTGGTATGGCGGAAGTCCCGCGGTGCATTGCACGATCGCCATAGGCTCGGTGCTGCCGCTGCTGCATTCGGCGGCGGGGCATGTGTTCCTGGCGCTGTTGCCGGACGCCGAGACGAACGCACAGCAGGCGCGGGAGCGGGCGGCGGATCATGGCGTCATCGAGATCGATGAAACGCAGATCCGTGGGCAGATCCGCGGGTCGATGCTGGCGCAATGGGCCGGCGTGGGGTCGCAGCCGCTGATGGCGGGAATGCGCATGATGGCGGCGCCGGTATTCGATTTGCAGGGCCGGGTGCGGCTTGCGGTGGCGGCCCTGGCGACGGGCGCCTTTGCGGTCGAGGAGGATGAGGCGGTGGCGGCTCGGCTGCTGGCGGCCTGCGCGGATGCGACGGCGGCGGCAGGTGGGATCTGGCCGAAGCCGACGCCTAACGGCTGAAGATGCACACCAAAGCCCACTCTTAAACGATTTATCAATATTTGCGTGATGAACTGCGGCATCGGATCGTATGATCCGACAACCTGATCCACCGGATGAGGCCGCTGCTATGACTGTGCGTGAAGCCACTTTGCCCACGGATCTCTGGTCGCGCGCCACGATGGGCCGTTCGGACATGACCGACACCGGCGATCCTGGCACTGGGCAGGCGGATCACCGAACCGGCAATTTTGCACGGCAGGGTGCCATGTCTGCCAGGGGCGAGCCAGGTCCTCGGTTGTCGTCAGATCTTCACGCAGCCTTGCTGCAGGCGCAGCAGGCGGCTTCGGCCCGGACGTTCACGGCGGTTGGAGCGGCGGCCCTTAACATGGGCCAGGCACCCAACGCGGCCGGTGCGGGCCGTCCGGCCTTGTCGCTGTCGTTGTTGGCCTGACGCCGCGACGGGCGGTTTCAGGCCATGCGCCCGCGTTCCTGCGCAAGGGGGAAGTCCCTGGGCAAGTTTGGCGGCAGATCGTTGCCGCCGTCCCGGCTCAGGGCAAAGGCGGTAAAGACGTAGCCGCGCCCCCGAACCGAGCGGATCACCGGTTCGCCCTCGACATGGACCTCGATCCGCTTGCGGATATTGGACAGCAGGTTGTCAAGCGAGCGATCGAGCGGCGTGAAGGGGCGGTGCAGGACGGCTTCTGACAACTCGTCTCGGGTCATCAGGCGCCCGGCGTTGCGCGCCATGAAAACCAGGGCATCGAACTGCATGGCGGTGAGCGGCAGCGCCGCGCCGTTCGGCGCCCGCACCTCCTGGCGCCGCTGGTCTACGACCCAGGCGCCTTGCGGCGCCTCGACAACAGGCTGCGGCGCCCTTGCGTGAACCGGCTGCGGGATCGCCCGGCGCAGCACCGCGCGGATGCGGGCGAGAAGCTCCCGCGAGCCGAGTGATTTCGAGACGAAATCATCCGCACCGCATTCCAGGGCCACCACCCGATCGACCGCATCCTGGTTGCCGGTGAGCACGATCATACCACCGTGGAAGTGCTTACGCAGATCCGACATCACCGAAAGCAGATCCTTCCCGCCGACGAACTGGTCGAGAATCACAAGGTCCGGTTCGAGCCGTTCGATATGAAGTTCCAGTCCTTTCGGTGAGGCGAAATGATGGGCGTGTACGCCGTGCGCATCCAAAAAATCAACCAGTTCTTCGGCAAAAGCTTCATCGTCCTCGATCAGAACCACATTCCATTTTGCAGAGTCCGGCATAACAACCTCCAAGACTTCGTTCACGAAAAATCAATATAATTTTTCAAATTTAATTCACGATTCGTCGATATAACATTCTTACAATCTACGGACATGGTGACAATTTTGTACACTTCTTTGCCTTTACAATTATAAAAATACGTAGAATACATGTGACAGTTCTCAAAGTTGGTGGCTATGTCTGACTCATTCGGCATTCATTTGGAAACTACGTATCTTCACGTAATGGCCGTCGTGGCTGATCACTATTTGGTTGATTTCGCTGAGAAACACCTGGATCGCCTGGACCGTTGCGTGGGTCAACCGGCGTCACGGTGCCGTGACACCCGTCAATTCCCCAATTCTCTGACGTCCGGAACCGCCGCGTGTGGCGTCTTTATCCGGATTGCAAAGCCCGACTTTAAAACGCCTTCCGCTGATATGTCGGCAAACGTCCGCGACGCTGCCGAGCGCTTCAACCACGTGACGGATAGGATCCCTGTTGAAACCGGCGGGTGCGTTGCCCAACGATGCGTGGGCCATGCGAAGGGCAGCCGCACGCTGATCCAGATGTACCGAGGTCCGGACGGCATCGCGGCTGCAAGCCCGCCAGATCGCCGCATCGCGGGGCCGGGCCTGCGCCGTACCCAACGCCTGAGGCGTTGACGATGGCACGGCTGCACGGACGCGAACCGGAGTTCCTGATCGCGGCGATTCTGGTACTCCTGCTGTCAGCCACCGCGGTGGAGACGAAGCGGCGCGCCGACGAGGCAATCGAACAAGCCGCGAAACAGGCGGCACGTGACACCAGCGAAGCCGCCAGCTGGTTGGTCCAGCGGTGGATGTCGGCCACGCAGCGCGTGATCCGGATCGAGACGCTGGCCACGCTTGCAGTCAACGCCGATCTGTCCGGATCTCCGATGAAGGCCCAGATTGTGAAGCGCTTCAACGAGATCGGTCTGGAGGGCCACGGGCAGATCGTGGAAGCGATCGTCACCGATCCGGCCGGCACCGTCTTGCTGGCGTTGGGGCAGGATCCTGCCCAGCCGGTGCGGGCGTCGCAGGTGGGCGGCATGCCGCCTGACCACACGGCCTGCTGCCTGCGATCCGGCCCCGGCACGCCGTTCCAGCACGGCCCGGATGGCAAATGGGTGCTGCCCTTCGTGGAGACGCTGCGTTCAGATGCAAATGCACCGATCGGCAGCGTGACGGTCCTGCTCGATTCCGATGTGGCGCACGATCCGCTGGCCGGCAACGACATTGACGACCGGCGCCTGCTTGCGGTGATCCGAAAGGATGGAACGGTTCTGATGCGCAGCCCCCAAGGCGCCTTTGGCGTCAACATGTCGTCCACAAGTCGGCTTATGCAGGGTGGGGACGCCGATGGCGTGCAGACCGACGTGGTGGACGGCGTGCGACGTTTCTTTGCCGTTCGGGACGTGCCGGGCCAGAATGTCATCGTGGCGGCACTTTATGACGAGCCCGCGGCCCTGGCGCCGGCGCGGGCGGTGGCCGGGATTGTGATCCGGACCGGCCTTGGCATCGGCTGCCTGATCGCGGCCTTGGGAGCCGGCAGCATTCTCTATCTGCGCCAGTTCCGGCGCGCCGACGCAAGAAGCCGGCAGCGGCGCGATATCCTGCGCCAGGAGGTGCTGCTGCGCCATGTGGCGGAGCAGGCCGGTGATATGGTGGAGCTTTATGACGCCGAGTTCCGCACGCTTTACGTCAACGAGGCCGTGCGCCAGACCCTTGGGAGCGATCCGAAGGGCGCAATCGGCAAGCGGATGGGCTGGATGGCGGTGCCCTCCGATCGGTCGATCGTGGAGGCGGCCATCGCCGCTTTGTCGCGCGACGGCGGCTCGCAGCGTTTCGAGATTCGGGTGACCGACGCCAAGGGCGGAATTCGGTGGACTGAGTCCAACATGGTAGCGATCGTCGGCGGCCGAGGCACGCAAGCGCAGGCGTTGCGCTACATCGGGATCTCCCGCGAGACCACCGAGCGGCAGCGGGCGCTGGACGCGCTGAAGGAGGCGGGCGCGCAGCTCGAGGCGGTGATGGCACTCGGCCCGGGCCTGCTCTATCGCCTGCTGGTCGCGGAGAACGGCGTGCAGACAATGACAATGCCAGCTCGCACCCATGACGAGGTGCTGGGCGTTGCGATCCGCGATGTCACGAAGCCAGGCTTTCTGCGCCGCAACGCTGGCCCTGCCGATGTGGCAGCACAGGAAGATGCCGTGGCGCGCTGCCTTGCCACCGGCGCCGCCCGCGCCGAATACCGCTTTCCCACAGGCAGCGACACGACCTGCTGGGTGCGTGACGAAATGCGCGCGGCCGGGCATGACGGGGACCAGCGCGTCATCATCGGCTACCTTGTCGACATCACCGCCGAGCACGCCGCCAAGGCCCGCACGCAGCAGACCGAGCGCCTGGCGACGCTTGGGCAGGTTGCGTCCGGCATCGCGCATGAGATGAACCAGCCCTTGGCGGTGATCGCCATGGCGGCAGAGAACTGCCAGCGCACCCTCGCCGAGGACCCGATCGCCATCAGCCAGATCGAAGCGCGGCTGAAGCGCATCATCATCCAGACCAGCCGCATGTCCGCGGTGATCAACCACATCGGACGGTTCGGCCGGATCGACGCCCAGGAAGCCCGCCCGTTCCCGCTGCAGGCAAGCCTCGATGAGGCTCTTCTGGTGGCCGATGAGCGGATTCGGCGCGCGGGGGTCGTGGTGGCCGCGAACATTCCCGCAGACCTGCCCTGGCCGATCGGTGTGAAGGTGCTGTTGGAGCAGGTGCTGGTCAATCTTCTGGTGAACGCCTGCGACGCGTTCGACGAAAGCGACCAGGATGCGCGTGGCGGGCGACGGATCGAGCTGAAGGCGACAGCGCAGGAGGGGGATTTGTCGTTGAATGTCTCTGACAATGCCGGCGGCATTGCACCGCATATCCTGGCAAAGGTTTTCGAACCGTTTGTGACGAGCAAGCCTGCAGGCAAGGGCACAGGGCTCGGTTTGGCGCTCAGCATGGCCATGATGCGCGAGATGGGTGGCGATATCGCGGCACTCAACCATGATGACGGGGCATGTTTCACGCTTTCGATGAAGCTCGCCGGCCCTTGCGCAGCTTCGCGTGCGGCCGGCGATGCGACCACAGATGCCTCGGATCGGCCGGCCGTCGCGTGAAACGTCAGCGTGCGTAACCATGCCGATCACAGACAGTTATTTCCGATGCGTCCGACTAGTGTCCGACTGCAGCCAGAGACCTGGAGCGGAGCACACAGATGAGCAGCATCTCGGCCATTTGGCCCCAGACGAGCCTTTCGACGAACCTGAACGCCCCTCTTGTGGGCGGCAAACGGTTCGTCGCCGGCCACGCGCCAGCGAGCTCGGTCTCGGCCATCGAGGCGATGCCGTTTCTGGCGGTGTTCGATGTCACGGCGCTCGGGGAGCTGACAGGCATGGACGCCGGGTTCCAGGACCAGGTGATGTTCGATTTTATCACCTGGTCTGACGAACTCGAGGCCGATCTCCGCCACGCCGTGGCCACCCGGGAGCCTGAGAGCGCCGGGCGGGCGGCGTCTTTGCTCGGCACCGCGAGCAGCACCGTCGGCGCCTGTCGCCTCGCCGCCCTGTGCGCCGGGATCGCGCGGCTGTGCCATCTGGGCGAGCTTGACCAGGTGGCCCGCCACGTGCCCGGCCTGCAGCGCGAGGTTGGCGCTGTCCATGCCCAGATCGGTGCGCTTGTGCGGGAAAGCGCGCCCGCCGCTTTGATCCCGGTGTGATCGCCTTTTCATGTCGCAGATCTTTGTGATCGACGACGACCATTTTTCCCGCCGGTTGTTGGAACGCCAGCTGGCCGTGTTGAAGCATGACGGGGTTCGCAGCTTCGCCCGGGCCGAGGAGGCGCTGGGTGTGGTCGCCAGCGACCCGGGCGCGGTCGGGCTGGTGCTGTGCGGCCTTGAGATGGACGAGATGGACGGCGTGGCCGTTCTTCGCCAGTTGGGACGCATCGGCTTTGTCGGCGGTCTTGGGCTGATCACGGGCGGGGGGGAGCGTGTGGCGCGGACGGCGGAGGAGCTCGCCCGGGCGCATGGGCTTCAGATCCTCGGCGCGTTGCACAAGCCCGTTCCCACCTCCCGGTTGCAGCAGATTGTCGAGCGCGCCCGCTCGATGGCCCGGCCGAAACAGCGCCGGCCGAGCGGGCCTGCTTACACGGCCGCGGAGATCGCGCGCGCCATCGGGTGCGGGGAGATCACCTGTCATTTTCAGCCCAAGGTGGACATGGCAACCGCGCGCATGGTGGGCGTCGAAAGCCTGGCGCGCTGGCAGCATCCGCGCGACGGCATGGTGTATCCTGACCGGTTCATTTCCATTGCCGAGGAACAGGGCCTGATCGACGACCTGACACGCGCCGTGCTGGCGGCGGCCTTGCAGGCGGCGCGGCAATGGCATCGCGCCGGGCTTGCGATCCATGTCGCGGTCAATGTGTCCATGGACAATCTGGTGCGGCTGGACTTCGCCGACCTGGTTGCGGCCGAGCTCGAACGCTGGGGCGTGGCGCCGGGGCGGCTGGTTCTGGAGGTCACCGAGAGCCGGCTGATGACCGATCGCGCGGCGGCGTTGGAGACCCTCACCCGGCTGCGACTTGCGCATATCGGCCTTGCGATTGACGATTTCGGCACCGGGCATTCGAGTCTTTCGCATCTGCGCGACCTGCCCTTCACCGAACTGAAGCTGGACCGCAGCTTCGTTCACGGCGCCACGCGCGATCCGGTGCAGCAGGCGATCCTGGAAGCGAGCCTAGGCGTGTCTGCCCGGATCGGCCTGCTGACGGTGGCCGAAGGGGTGGAGGATCTGGAAGACTGGCAGGCGATGCAGGCATCGCATTGCGACATGGCGCAGGGCTACTTCATCGCGCGCCCGATGCCGGCTCCGGCGCTGGCCGATTGGAATCGGGCGTGGCAGGCACGCGCGTGCGAACTGACCCCACCGGCGCCGTCGCGGTCATTGGGATAGCGCGGCACAGCCCCTCGACCACAGGCAAAGCGCAGGCTGTTCGGTTCAGGCAGCCTTAACGTTCGGCTTCGCCCCGGCAGGGCCAGCCAGCCGCGCGATAAAGCTTTCAAGCTCCGCGAGCGTGGCGGCGTCCTGGCGGAAGACGACACCGACGCCGGGTTCGGCCTTATCTTCGATCAGGCGCGCCACACGCCCCGTCAATGGCCTGGCCGCGTTCGGCAAGGTGAGGGTGATCGGCAGGCCGATCTCGGGGGTGACGTCCAGCTTCGACAATCCGGCCCCACCCAAGGAGATGTCGCGCAGGCGAACCTGTTGCTGCCGCCCGCCCTCGCCCCACGACAACATGCAAAGCGCGCCGCCAACATCCACTCTCTCGTAGCGGCGCCGCTCGCCGGACTCATCCGTCATGGCCCCGAGGAACAGATCGATCTCCCCCCGCAAGGTCGCGGATGCGTCGGCCACCTGGTCTGCCGTTGCCAGCAGATCGCCCCCGATCGCGCCGTTGCGCTCGGCAATGCTCACAACGCCTGCAAGCCTTTGGGTCGCCTCCTCGGTCTGGCGGGCGACTCGCTGCACCTGGCCTGAGATCTCCTGGGTCGCGGCGCCCTGCTGCTCGACCGCGGCGGCGATCGAGGCCGAGATCTGGTTGAACCCACCGATCGAGGCGCAGACCGTCTGCACCGATCCAACGGCAGCGGCCACGGCATCCTGAATGGCGGTGATCTGCTTGCCGATGCCGCTGGTGGCGGCAGCCGTCTGGCCGGCAAGCTGTTTCACCTCGCTGGCGACCACGGCGAAGCCCTTGCCCGCGTCCCCGGCGCGCGCGGCCTCGATGGTGGCGTTCAGGGCAAGCAGATTGGTCTGGCGGGCAATCTGGCTGATGGCGCTCACGATGGCGCCAATCTCGTCGGCTGCCTGAGACAGACCCTTGATGGTCGCCTCCGCTGCATTGGCGTTGTCAACGGCAAGGCGCGAGGTGCGTGTCGCCTCGGACACCTGGCGCGCGATCTCCTGCACGCTCGCGGCCAATTCCTCGGTCGCCGCGGCGACCGTGGACAGACTTTCGGTGGATCGCGCGGTGTCCTCCGCACCGTTCTGCGCCGCCGTGACGGTCTGGCCGGCTGACTCGGCCACGACCCGCGCCGCCGCGCGCATCGATCCCGCGGCCGTCATCATCGTGCCCATGCCGCCGGAGACTGACGCCGCAAAATCCTCGGTGTGCTGTTCCATCGCTTTCTGGCGGCGCAGGCGGGCGGCAGCGTCCTGCGCGAGGGCCGCCTCGAGCTCGGCCGCACGTCCCTGTCCAGCGCGAAACCGATCCAGCGCCCGGGCCAGGACCCCCACCTCATCCGCCCGCAAGGTGCCGGGAACGGCGGTCAGCAGGTCTCCGCCAATGACATACTCCGTCGCCTGGGTCACGGCGTGCAGCGGACGCACAATGCTGAGACCGGCAAGCCAGGCCAGCAGGCTCACAACGAGGCCCGCACCAAGGGCGATCAGCATCCCCTGCCCGATCACATAATGTTCCTCGGCGCGGAGATCATCGATATAGAGCCCTGAGCCGATCACCCAGCCCCAGGGGGCATAGCCCTTCAGATAAGACAGCTTCTCCACCGGCTGATCACTGCCGGGGCGGGGCCACAGATACCGGATGGCCCCTTCCCCATGGGCCCTCACCAGATCGGCGAACGCCACGAAGATGCGCAGGCCGTTGGCATCGACCATGCCGCCGGCATCCTTGCCCTCCAGATCCAGGCGGAACGGCTGGACGAGCATCCGCGGCGTCATGTCCGTGACAAAGACATATTCCTGGCCGCGATAGCGCACGGCCCGCAGCGCATCCATCGCCCGCGTCTGGGCCTCGTCCTTCGTGATCCGTCCGGCCTCACTCTGCCGGCCATACTCGGCAACCACGGACCACGCCGTCTCCACCACATGCGCCAGCATGGCCTTGCGGTCCCGCTCCAGAGCGTTGACTGACGACCACGTCTCAAGACCGGCCAACAACAGCAGTCCCAGCACGGCCGCAACGGTTGTGATGTGGATGCGCCAACCGATGGCGAGGTGACTTAGGGTCAGACGGCCGCGAAGACCGCGATCGAGGGACATGCTGCGAACCTCCATATGGGCAGAGCGTGATGAACGTGTCCCCTGTTCTGCGCCTATTTGGGTAAACGAAGTGTTGCGGAAATTCGGCTTTTGTTGGGATTGATCCAGGTCATGGCGCCGATCCGAAGCCGCGATCAGGCTTGCTCCTGCAACACCGGGGGCAAGCCATGTCGCTTCGTTGTCTTCTTGTGCCGACTGGCGCAGGCCTTGATCCACGCACGCGGCTTGATGCGGCGATCGCGCTCGCCCAAGACGGGCCGGCCGATATCGAGCTGCTCTTCATCACTCCTGACCCCGCCGAGATCCTGGCGACGATGCCAGACGCCGTCATGGCCGGCGGCATCACGCTCGATCTGCTCAACGACGAGGCAAGGGCAGCCGCCGCCGTGACCCGCGCCGCGTTCAAGGCCTGGCGGGCTGGAGCCGGCCTCAACCAGCCAACCGTCTCGGCCAGCTTCACGGAGCGGACCGGCAGCATCGAGACCGCGGTGGCGCTGGCCGGCCGGCTCAGCGACCTGATCATCGTCGACCGGCCGGACCGCGCGGACGCCTTCTCCGCCCGCGCCTTTGACGCCGCGGTTTTCGCCACCGGCCGCCCGACCCTCGTGGTGCCCCCCGCACCTCTACCCGTCCCTCACTCCCATCGCGTGCTCATCGCCTGGAACGGCAGCGTGGAGAGTGCCTGCGCCGTGGCCCAGGCGATGCCGATGCTGCACAAGGCGGCTGACATCACAGTGTTCGTGGCCGGCGACCCGGCCGACATCGAACTCGGCAGCGCCGACCTGATCCACTATCTCGAACGCCACGGCCTCAAAGCCCGCGCCCGATCGCCCGAAGCCCCAGGCCGGCCGGTCGGCGAGGCGCTGCTCGCAGCCGCACAGGCCGAACACGCCAGCCTGATCGTGATGGGCGCCTACACCCATAGCCGCGTGCGGCAAATGTTCCTCGGCGGCGTCACTCGCCACGTGCTGCACCACGCCCCCATCCCGCTGCTCATGTCGCACTGATCGGTGAGGGGTGGCGCTGTGGGCCGGAGGCAAGGAAGGCCAGGGCTCTGCCCTGGCCATTCTTACGTCCACCCCCAGCGTCACCCCTCACCGATCTGTTCGAGACGGGCGGGGTTGAGGAGGCGGATGCCGTCTGGGACGACGAGGATCACGTGGTCTCGGGCGAGTTTGGAGATGGTTCGGCTGACGGTTTCGAGGGTGAGGCCGAGATAGTCGGCCATGTCGTGTCGGGTCATGGGCAGGTTGAGGGTGATGGCGCTGCGGCCGAGACGCACGACGCGGTCTCGCAGAGAGATGAGGAAGGATGCGACCTTTTCTTCGGCGTTGCGGCGGCCGAGGAGGACCATGTGGTCTTGCGCCTGCGTGAGTTCGTGGGTTGCGGCCTCGTGCAGGCGGCGCAGGAGGTGGGGCTTGGTGTCCACGAGGGAAGCGAAGCTGGCACGGGTGAAGCGGCAGGCGGCGACCGGGCCGATGGCGTCGGCGGAGAAGGCGTAGCGCTGGGACAAAGCGAGGCCGACGAAATCGCCGGGCAACAGGAAGCCCACGATCTGGCGCCTTCCGTCCGGCATCAGACGGTAGAGGCGCACCATGCCTTCGGTCAGGTTGTAGACGGCGTTGGCGGGATCGCCCTGCATCAGCAGCGTGGATTTGTCGGCGAAGGTGACATCCTCGGAGAGCGAGCCGAGCAGGGCCAGTTCGTCGCTGGCCAGGGCCGCGCAAACACTGACGTTGCGGACCGGGCAGGTGGTGCAATGGCCTTCGTGGACGCCGTGCGGGCAGGCGAGGGCGGCGGGGCGGCTGGTTTGCTCGGCCAGGCCGGAGACTGTCATGACGTCCTCCTGCGGCTCCGAGCGGCCAGGCACACCGGATCTCGGTGTGCGTGAGCAGATGCCGTTCTTTGATCTACGTCAACGCATCCTGGCGACTCAACTGCGGATAGTGATCACGCATGGCCCCTTCGGAGCATGTCTGGCGATGGTGTCGATTTTTGCAGCGCATCGCCTGGGCCGAAAGGATACGGCCGCGATGCGGTGCGTTCAGCGGGGGTTCATGCTGGTGTCCCTGGCCTGGCCCGACCTGCCGCAGGCGCGATGGCACGAGATGGTGCGATATTACCGCGGGCGGGCGCCGGCGCATGCAGGGCTGGTGCTGATCGAGGATCGTCGCGGCTATGTCCATGCCGTGTTTCGCTATGTCGTTGACATGACGCCATCTTTGCGGCCCGGGCTGCGCGGCGGCGTATTGCGTGTGCAGGACCTCGTGATGGCCGATCTTGCGGGGCGCGAGGTTGTGGCGGCGACCCGGCTTGGCGTGGCCGAACTGGCACAGGCCTGTGGGTGCCAGGTTGTGATTCTGGATCCGGGGGCGGGGCTGTCCTGCTGTCCGTGATCGGGCCGCGTTCGGCATTATCGCGTCCTTAACCCGGCTGCGGGCATCGTTGGGTATGGACATCGCACGACCCATTCCATCGCCTGCCCATCGGCCTCATACATGACCGTGCCGCTGCCGCCGCTTCTGGTGATTGATGACGAGCGCGTGGACCGCGCGATCGCAGTGCATGCCGCCACGCGCGCGGGGTTTCATGCCGTGGGGGTCAGTGGCGTGGAGGAGGCCCGGGCGCTGCTGGAGGAGGGCATCGTGTTCGAGGCGGTGCTGCTCGATTTGTCGCTGGGCCGCGATGACGGGTTGCGGGTGCTGCACATGCTGGCCGATTGGCACAGCCGCGCACTGGTGGTGTTTGCGTCGGGATTTGACGGGCGCGTGCTGTCTGCCAGCCGGCAACTTGCCATGACGTTGGGGCTTCGTGTGGGCGGGGCGCTGCGCAAGCCGATCCGGCCGGAGGCGCTGCGAGACCTGCTTCACAGGCCTGGCGAGGCGATGCGGCCCGAGGGTGCTGCGCAGCCGCGGGTCAGCGCCGCCGATCTGCACGGCGCGATCGCCAGGGGTGAGATCCTGCCATTCTTCCAGCCGAAGGTGTCGCTTGACGGTGGCGAGATCGTGGGGGCGGAGGCGCTGGCGCGCTGGGTCCGGCCTGACGGCACATGCGTGATGCCGGCGGCCTTCTTGGCCATGATGGAGAGCCGGGGACTGACGCTTGCGTTGACCGAGACGATGTTGGATCAGGCGCTCTCGGTTTGCTCCAGTTTTCGCAGACTGCGGCCGAAATTCACGGTGGCGGTCAATCTGTCTCCGCTGCTGCTGGACGATCCGTCGCTCACCGATCGGATCGAGCGCCGACTGGAGACAAGCGGCGTACCAGCCTCCTCCCTCGTGCTCGAGATCACCGAGGGGCTTGGCATTCCCGACACGGCGTGTGCCACGGAAGTCATGACGCGGCTGCGCATTCGCGGGATCTCGCTATCCATCGATGATTTCGGCACCGGGTTCTCGAGCCTGCTGTCGCTGGTGCGGATGCCTTTCAGCGAGATCAAGATCGATCAGGCGTTCGTGCGCGATGCGGACCAGCCAGGCGACTGCCGCAAGGTGGTTTATGCTGCGGCGGCACTTGGCCGGCAGCTCGGCCTTTCGGTGGTGGCTGAAGGGGTGGAAACGCCTTCGGTCGCGCGGGCGGTGCACGATGCGGGGTGCCATGTCGGGCAGGGCTATCTGTACGGGCGGCCCATGCCGGAGGCGGCGTTCGATGCGGTGCTGCGGCAGCGGGACGGAGCTTGGACGGCGGCGGACCTGTCGGCTCAGATGTTGTCGGGCCTGCGCGCGTGAAGGGGACCGGACGATGACAAGACGGCGTTTCGGCCTGCTTGTGCTTCTCGTGGGCGGGCCCGTCATCGCGCTGATCTGGATCGGCATCGCGGCGTTTCTCGCGCAGAACGAGCACGCGGCCCTGCGCGGCACCGAGCGGGACACTTTGAACCTCGCCCGGGCATTCGAGGAGAACATCACCCGCACCGTGGAGTCGATCGACACCACCATGCGGGCGATTCGTGCTGCCCGGGCCCGCGATCCGAACCATTTTGATCTTGCGGGCTGGGTGAGGGATTCCGGACTGAGCCGGAACATCACCTTGCAGATCGCCCTGACCGATGCGACCGGCGTGGTGACGGCAAGCAATCTCGGACCCGTCGATGGCACGATCAGCATTGCGGATCGCAAGCATTTTCTAGGGACGCGGGATTCGGCGGGGGATAGCCTGCTGATCGGCACGCCGGTGATCGGCCGCGTGTCTGGGCAGTGGTCGGTGCAGTTCGTCCGCAAGCTGTTCAGGGCCGACGGGGCGTTTGACGGCGTTATTGTCGCCTCGCTGGATCCGCGTTTTCTGTCGCGCTTCTCAAAACCCCTCGATATCGGGCGAGGCATGCTGCTGCTGGCCGGGCAGGACGGCATCGTGCGCGCGGCCTCGCCGATTTCGGCGATGCCGCTCGCCACAGATCTTCAGAGCTTGGGCCTGACCATGCCGTTTTCTGGACAGGCGTTCGGAACGCTCGTCACGCGGGAGGCGCAAGACGGCGTGGAGCGCATCACCAGTTGGCGCCGGATTGACGGTCTCGGACTTGTCGTGATGGTCGGGATGTCTCGCGGTGACGCCTTGGCGGTGTTCTACATGAACACTCGCATAGGGCTGTTGCTGGGCCTTGGCATGACGGCCGTGGCGCTGTTGGTTGCATTTGCCCTGATCCGCAACCGGCGCGACACGATGCAGTCGCAGGCCATTCTCGAAGGTGCGGTCGATAACATCAGCCAGGGGCTTCTGGTGGTGGATCCGCAGCGCCGGATCGCGGTTCTGAACGCGCGCGCGATCGAGCTGCTTGGGCTGCCGGCCCATCTGGCACGGCGGGGCGTGGCGTTTGACGACATTCTGGCGTGGCAGCTCAGCAGCGGCGAGTTCGACGGCGGCGCAACGGCGAAGGTCCGGAGCCTTGCCGAGTCGGGAGGCTTTGCGAGCGATGCCGACTTTTATCATCGCACGCGGCCGAATGGCGTGGTGCTTGAGCTGCGCTCCAAGGTGCTTGAGACGGGGCTTGCCGTTCGAACAATCACGGACATCACCGAGCAGCAGCACCATGAGACCGAGCTCGCCACGGCGCGCGATGCAGCGATGGCGGCGGCCAAGGCGCGCTCGGCGTTCCTCGCGACCATGAGCCATGAGATCCGCACCCCGCTGAACGGTGTGATTGGGATTGCCAGCCTTTTGGAGGACATGGAGCTTGGCGAGGCGCAGCGCGCCCATGTGCGGCTCATCCGCCGGTCGAGCGATCATCTTCTGACGCTGATCAACGATGTGCTGGATTTTTCGCGTCTGGATGCCGGGCGGATCGAGCTCGAGCGGATCGTGTTCGACCCCCTGGCGTTGGTGCAGGACGCAGCCGATCTGTTCCTGGCGTTGGCGGCGATGAAGGGGCTGCATCTTTCGACAGACACCTCAAAGGGTGTGCCGCCGCTGCTGATCGGCGATCCAGGCAGGCTGCGCCAGGTGCTGCTCAATCTGGTGGGCAACGCGGTGAAGTTCACCGAGCAGGGCTGGGTGCGAATCGGTTTGGCGGTGGAGCCGGTCGATTACGCGCTGGGTGTGGATCGGGTCCGGCTCTGCCTCAGTGTGGCCGACAGCGGCATCGGC
>CAIQQQ010000382.1 GCA_903873995.1 uncultured Rhodospirillales bacterium | reverse complement strand
CCTGCGAATTTCAGAATCACGACACTAGCAGCCTGTCGGATTGGGGTTAAGAATCGACCCTCCGCGCAATATTCAAATTCCTAGAGGACTTCCGGTATCCGTAAATGTCGTAATATTCAGGCGAGATCGATGATTTTTGCGTGAAAATGGTCAATCCTACAGGCTGTTAGTGAACGCCAAGATAGCGTTCGAGGATCTCCGGATTGGCCCTTAGGTTCGCGGTGCTGCCGTGATATGCAATACGGCCGGTCTCAATGAGGTAGATCCGGTCGCATAAGGTCAGTGCACTATAGAGATTCTGCTCGACAAGTAATATTCCCATTCCCTCGCTGCGCAGACCGGCGATGACTGTCTCCAGATGTTGCACCATCACAGGCGCCAGACCTTCGGATGGTTCGTCCATCAGCATGACCTCTGGGTCCAGCATCAGTGCACGCGCCACTGCAAGCATCTGCCGCTCGCCGCCGGAGAGCTGGTTGCCACGATGACGACGCCGCTCGGCCAAACGCGGGAAGGTTTGGAAGGCACGTTCCAAAGTCCAGCCATGTCTCGTATTGGGCGGTTTGAGCATCGTGAGATGTTCTGTGACCGATAGCGAGGCAAACAACCTACGTCCTTGTGGCACGAGCGCAATACGGCGCTTTGCGATCTCATGCGGCGGCAGACCGTTGAGCTTCGTGCCATTGTAAGACACCTCGCCGCTGCGAACCTCCGGGGCGCGGAGGTTCATGATTGACCGGATGGTTGTCGTTTTGCCCATGCCATTGCGGCCGAGGAGGCCCACAATCTCGCCGCGGCCTACGTTCAAGGAAACGCCCTGAAGCACGTGTGCGGCACCGTAATAGCTTTGAATATCAGACAGTATGAGCATTGGCTCTGCCTTCCTGCTCCGCTTCGCCGACCCCGTGTGGTTTGCCGAGGTAGACCTCCTGGACCAGTGGATGATTGCGGATTTCATCCGGCGCGGCTTCGACAATCACCCGTCCGTTTTGCATCACCGTCACCGAATCGACGAGGCCCAGCGCCAGGTCCATGTCGTGTTCGATCAGGACCACCGTCAGATTGCGGGGGAGGTTGCGAATGATGGCGGCAACGTGCGTGCGCTCGGCGGGCGACAGCCCGGCTGCAGGTTCGTCGAGGAGCAGCATGCGCGGCGTGCCGACGAGCGCCATGGCCACTTCAAGCTGGCGCTGCTCGCCATAGGACATCTCTCGTACGACAGTCGCTTCACGCCCGACCAGATGCGAGGCCGCCAGCGCGGCCTCCACCTGCGCCGCCTCGGTGTGGCTCAGGCGATCGCGGCCCATCAACGAGAATTTGCGCCAGGACAGCCCGCGCGCTGCGAGCCGCATATTCTCCAACACGCTCAATTCGGCGAACAGATTGGTAATCTGGAACGTCCGCGCGACACCCAAATGCGCCCGTCGCTGCGGGCTCATCCGGGTCATGTCGACACCCTCGAACACGACGCGCCCAGAACTCGCGCGCGTGCTGCCGGTGATCGCGTTGAACAACGTCGTCTTGCCTGCGCCGTTCGGCCCCAGCACCGCTCGCCGCTCGCCCAGCCGAAGCTTCAGCGAAACATCGTGGACCGCTTTGAGCGCGCCGAAAGCGACCGTGATGTTTGACAGCGAAAGAACCGGGGCTTCGAACATCAGGCCTTTATACCCTGGAATGTCCGGGAATACGGTGGCTGCTTCATGTAGGTCTCAGGATCGTATTTCCAGAACTGTGACACCTGCGGATAGGTCTCGAACGGCTCGTTCCACAATTTACCATCGGGCCGCTTGACCACTTTGCGAACCATCACGTCATAAACCGGATTGCCATAGGCATCGAGCTTGACGGTCTTGCCGAGCGGTGAGCCCACGAGTTCTGTTGCGAGCACGGTCTTCAGGAAAAGCGCGCGGTCCTCTACGTTGCCGCGGATCTTGCCCAACGCCTCATCGACCCACATCGCACCGGAGTAATGTGAGAAACCGTAGATCGAGGGCAGCTTCTGATACCGTTTCTCGTAGTCGGCAACGAATTTCACCGTGACCGGATCGGTCGATCCCTCGGCAAAATGCGCGCAGGAAATGATGCCCTCTGCATCGGCCCCCATGGTGCGGATCACAGATTGGTCAGTGGCGTTCATTGATCCAAGCAACGGTATGCGGCCCTTCAGCCCGAAGCTCGCATATTGCTGGATAAACCTCGTTGAATCCGCGCCGGTCTCCATGGCAAAGATCGCGTCCGCCCCGGCAGTGACGAGCTGGCCCAGATAGGAACTGAAATCGGATGTGTTCAGCGGGTGCCAGAACTGCTGGACAATTTTCCCACCCGCCTCGGTGAACACCTGTGCGAACCCACCGCATTGCTCGTGGCCGAAGGTGTAGTCCTGGCTGATCGTCGCGACGTGGCGGTAGCCCTGCTTGTAGGCCCAGTCGCCCAGCGGATGTGCGGTCTGGCTGGCGGTGTAGCCTGCCACCCGAATGACGTTCGGGATTCGGGTGCGCTGGGTGAGATCGTCGGCGGCAATGACGGGGATGAAATACGGCGTTCCGGTGTTTTTGACATAATTGGCAACAGCCAATCCGGTATTGGCCAGGATATTGCCGAACAGGAAATCGACATTGGCCTGCTCGACCAGACGGCGCGCCTTCTGCAGCGCGGTGTCTGGATTGGAGGCGTCGTCCTCGATGACGATCTCGACCTTGCGGGTACCCGCCATCATGCCGACTTGCTCCCAATACATCTGGAAGCCCTCGACCAGCTCTTTGCCCCCCGCGGCAATCACACCAGTCAACGGCGCGAGCAGACCGATACGGATCGGACGCGCGGCATCTGCGGCGCGCACCAATGAAGGCATGCCGATCGCGCCAGCGGCGGCAGCCGATGATTTGAGCAGAGAGCGGCGGCTGGTCAACAACTTCGTCATAATCCTGTCTCCATCTGGTTGCAGTCTCACTGTGCCTAACGCTTCAACAGCAGCCGGGCTTTTCCCACCACCCCTTCTGGGGCGAAGATCATCATGAGAATGAACGTCAGCCCCAGCACTGTGGGCCAGCGCTCTGTGAAGGCACTGACGGTCTGCTCCATCGCGATGATCACGAAGGCCCCCACAAAACCGCCAAACAACGTTCCAACGCCACCGACAATCGCCATCAGAAGACCCTGCACAGAGGATGACAACTGCACGATCGAGGGGCTGGCGAAGTCGTTGAACACAGCATAAAGGGCGCCGGCGACGCCCGCGAAAAATCCGGACGCCGTGAAGGCGATGAGCAAATGCAGCGTCACGTCATAGCCCAGGCTGGCCATGCGGCCCTCGCCTTCCTTGATGCCGCGCATGGTGAGACCGAACGGTGATCGCACCAGTCGCCACATTGCAGCTGTGGCGCACAGCACCGTCACCAGCACCGCGACGTAGAGCTGGCGGGTCGAAAGACCGAGGTCCTCGCGCAACTGCGCCCGCAACCCGTTCTCGCCGCCGGTGATCTCAGTCCAGCGCAGACAGACGCCCCAGACGATCAGGCCGAGTGCGAGGGTCAGCAACAGGAAATACACCCCGCTGGTGCGCACCGCGAGCAATCCGAACACCATCGCCAGACATGTGGCAGCCAGAATGCCGGTCAGCATCGCAAGCCCTATTGGCCAGCCCACGACGGAGGCGGCGTAGATCGTGACATAGGCGGACGTTCCGAAGATCGCCCCATGGCACAGCGGCGTGCGCCCGGTGAACCCGGCAAGCAAATCGACGGCCATGGCGAGCACGGCAAAGATCAGGATCTGTGTCGCCACCGAGACGAAGTAGGTTGGCAGCACCAGCGGCGCCAAGGCTGCGATGCCAATCAGAACCGGCGAGAGGATTCGGATCACGCTTCCTTCCCGAACAGCCCGAGCGGGCGGAAGGCCAGCAACGCTGCCATGGGGCCGAAGATCACGAAATACGCCAGTTGGGGAAACCAGACCTGGCCGAACGTGTTGAGCAGCCCAATCAGCAAGGCGCCGGTCGCGGCGCCCACCAGCGAGCCGCGCCCGCCGATAATGACCACTGCGAGGCTGAACACCAGGATCTCCGCATCCGCCCCTGGGTAGAGTGCGAGGAACGTGCCCCCCAGGACGCCGCCCAATCCGGCCAGGGCCGAGCCCAACATGAACGTTACCAGAAACACTCGTTTGATGTTGATCCCGCAGGCCTCGACCATTTCCCGGTCGTCCACCCCGGCACGGATCAACGCTCCCAGCCGCGTTTTGTTGAGGAGCAGCCAGAGGCCAGCGAACACCGCAATTCCCATGGCAAGCACAAACAGGCGAAATTTCGGGTAGAACAGCGAGCCGATCACCACTGCACCCTGCAGCGCTTCCGGCGTTGGCACAGTCAGCGTGTCTCCCCCCCATATCACCAACCCGGCGTCGTTGAGCACGAAGGCCACGCCCAGCGTGAGCATCACCTGCCGCAACTCGCCACCACGCACGAGGCGCAGCACTCCGCGGTCAAGCACCAGTCCGGCTGCGGCAACAAAGATCATCGCCGAGATCGCCGCCACGACGAAACTGCCGGCGATCCCGCCAACGGTGAAACCGACATAGCCGCCGAACAGATAAAGGGCGCCGTGCGCCAGATTGACGATGCGCAACAGGCCAAAGATCAATGTGAAGCCAGACGCGACCACGAACAGCAGGGCTGCAAAGGTCATACCGTTCAGCAACTGAAACATCAGCACTGCTCTAGCTCCCACGGAACAGTGTCGTCACAGGCACACGCTCTGCACATGATGATGCCATGCGGCCCTGGACCGCGGCAGGCCATCGCCGATCACACGTGCACCTTCTTGATGCCGTTGTACCAGTGGTAGATCTCTTCTCCATTCATGTGTACCACGCCGGCATGACGGTTGATGTACTCGTAGATCTCCTCGAGATATTTGATCCGGAATGGTTGACCCGAAATATAGGGGTGGATCGCAATTGACATGATGCGCGGTCGTTCGGCTCCTTCGAGCCAGAGACGATCGAACTGGTCGATGCATTTCTGCCGCCAATAGGCAGCCTCGTGGTGCTGCACGATCATCGCGGGGATGTCATTGCACTCGACGGTGTAGGGCAGGGTGACCAGCGGGCCATTGTCGGTTTTGATCACTGTCGGCTCGTCGTCATAGACCCAGTCACCGATGTATTTTACGCCGGCTTCCACGAGGTTCTCTGGCGTGTCGAGCGTCTGTGTCAGGCCAGGGCCAAGCCAACCGGCCGGGCGCTTGCCAGTGAAGGCTGCGATGGTGTCCATCGATTTGGCGATCATCGCCTTTTGGTCATCGACTTTTTGGATCGGCATCTGCTCGTAGGAATGGCCCATGAACTCCCATCCGGCGTCACGGGCCTCTTGCGCCACACGCGGATAGTCGACGCAGACACGGGCGTTGAGGGCGAGGGTGGGGCGGATGCCCAATTTCTTGTAGAGATCGAAGAACCGCCACGCGCCGACGCGCATGCCGTATTCATGCCACGACCAGTTCGGGACATCTGGCAGCATCACCTGACCGGTCGGCGGTGGGATGACCTGACGCGCCATCGGTCGGGAAATGTCCCAGACCTCATAGTTGACAATGGTCCATACGATAATCCGCGCATCGCCTGGCAGCTTCAGCGGCTCGCGATCAACAATGGCGGAGAATTCGGCGCGTTCTGTGGGGATCATGGTCATCCTACGAGGGCTTGCCGCGGTTCAGGCCGCGCGGCTTTTGAGGTCGAACAATGCGAGAGCGTCGCTGGATGTCATGACATGGGCAAAGGCGGTGCGCAGGCACAGCAGGGCCGCGTCATGGTGGTCATGGCTGTCCATCGTGTCGACGCAGTCTTCCACCACGATGACAGCGTAATCGCGCACATTTGCCGCAATTGCGGTCGCCAGCACACAGGAGTTGGTATTGATCCCGGTGATCAGCAGGCAGTTGACGCCATGCGCGCGCAGAGTGAAATCGAGATCGGTGCCGATAAAGCAGTCGTAACGTTTTTTGGTCCTCACCACGATGTCGCCGGCGTGTTCGAGGCCGGGCATAATGGTGCAGCCGGGCGAGCCTGCGAGATTGTGGCGCAACACATTCTTGCGGGTCGTGTTGGGATCCTCGGCCCGCGTACGCCAGAACGGATTGGAGCGTATCTCTGCGACGTCGCGATAGGTGGTCACCAGGTGCACCACCGGTATGCCAAGCGTGCGGGCGTGATCGAAGAACCGTCGGTTCGCCTCGGTGAGCTGCATGGCGATGTCGGGTGTTGCCGGCATCGTTGCGACCGATGGATCAAGGTGGCCGCGATGGCAGTCGATGGCGACGATGGCGGGGCAGATGTCGTCCAGACCAAGATTCATTGTGGCTCTCCTCAGATCAACGGGTTCCAGCCGGTGCGCAGCAGCGCACGCTGGCCGATGCCGAACACATCTGCCAGCCAGTCGGCGAGAATTTCCTGCCCGATGGTGGGGTTGTCGTGCTGACAATGTTCGGCCCCTGTCTCGTCCGGCGAGGTCAGCCTCAACGTCGCGTTGACACCTTTCGCGATCGCGTAGTCATAGGTCTTGCGCGAGGCCGAGACGGTCAGCACGTCATGGGCGCCGTGCAGGATCAGATAGGGGCATCTCATATGATCGAGATGGCCCTCCAGCGTGAACGGGACGGCCTTTTCCATCGCGGCCCTCATTGACGGCGCGCCGAACACCCATTTCACATGCATGGCGAGCCCGAAATCCTCGCCCTTGTCACCCCAGATATCGGTGATCGACCAGATCGCGCCATGTGAGATACAGGCGGCCAGCCGCCTCTCGTAACACCCGGCGCGGGCCGCGTAATATCCGCCCAGGCTGGAGCCACAGACCGCAATGCGAGACGCATCCACGTCAGCCCGCTGTTCGAGCCAGTCGATGCATTTTCCGACGGGGATTTCGGTGTCGACGCGATTGACCAGGCCATGCCTGCGGAGCGTGCCGCCCTGGCCAGGAAGGTCGACCATGAGCACCGAGATGCCGCGCTGCAAGCAACCATGTGCCTGCATGAACCACATCTCGTCTTTGATGCTGTCCAGTCCGCCCATGCAGATCAAGACAGGCAGTTTTTCGCCCGGGAACGGGGCGCGGACGAAATAGCCGCAAATCGGCTTGCCGTCCTCGTAAGGGATCTCGACAACTTCCCCTGGCGGGTTGAGATATTGCAGAAATTTGTGGCTGCACGCCTCCATTTTCTCAAAGGTGGGAAGGCGGCGCGGATCGGTGGGCTCCAGATGGAATTCTGCCTGACGATAATAATCGGCTGCGCGCAGGAAGCAGTTCATTGCGGTGCGGATATGGTCCTTGTGCTCTTCGACAAGTCCACGCTCCCAATTGTTGTCAGCGATGCGCTTCCATTCGGCGTGCCAACTTTCAAGATCTCCGGGGATCATTCGTGAACCGGCCAGCAGCACCTCTGAGACGGCGCCGCCGCCCTCCTGCGTCTCTCCTAGTCCGCGGCGAAACTGGTAGGACAACCAAGGATATTCTGGCCAGTGATGCCATCCCATTGGCTCATAATGCGCATTGCGGTTCTCGCTGATCGCCTCGATGGCGTTGTCATCGCCGAGCAGAGCCATTGGGATCTCGTGTCTATTGGTTCCATCTACCGTCCGACGCAGGGTCAGGGCTGTCAACCTAGGTAAAAACGCGTGAGGTCCAGGGGCTCGGCCCCTGGCTGGTCTGGGCGGAGCCCAGCCTTGCTGGCCTTCACCGGATTGCGGAAAGTCGGTTTTGGTTGCAAATGGGATGGGTTTATGTTCCTATTGAGTTCATGAATTTGATCGCATCCCTGACTGTTGCCGAGCGGCTGGCGCTGACCCTGGGTGGGTTGTGCCGGGCTGTGGCGGCGCGGATTGCGGGTGGGGCGCTGGCGGCGGCGGTGATTGTGGTGATCTGGGGGCGGATCAAGCGCGCTGAGGTTCGGTTTCAGGGGATGCTGACGCGGTTTCTGGCGGGGCGGCTGCGGGTTCGCGCGCGGGTGGCGGTTGCAGGGGCGCGGGCGGAGCGTCCGGCTGTTGTGCGGTCTCGGGGTGGTTTGACATTGCCGCGGCGGTTGGGGTGGTTGTTGCCTTTGGTGCCTTGTGAGGCGGCGTGTTTTGCGGGGCAGCTTCGGGTTCTGCTGGGGGAGGCGGAGGTCACGGCGTTGCTGGCGGCCTCGCCGCAGGCTCGGCGGGTGATGCGGCCGTTGTGCCGGATGCTGGGGATTGAGGCGGAGCTGCTGGGGCCTGTGGTGGTGCGGGCGGTTCGTGAGAGGGGGGGGCGCGTTGCGAGGGCGCCTCGGGAGCGGCCGGTGGTGGAGCGCGGCCGACCGTTGCCGCGGGGGGTGCTGGCGGCGGCGCGGCGGCAGGGTTTTGGGAAGCTCTGAGGGGAGGACGGGCACAGGTGCGAGGTTTTCGTTCCGGGGTTTCAATAAAGTCTGGTCGCATTGGCGGGAAGCCAGCCGTTGGAGGGGATGTGGGGGCGGGTTGCGGGGACCAGCGAGGTCTCGGACCCGGCCGTCAACAGGGGGTGGCGTTTGACATAGGCGTTGATCCTGTGCCTGAGCTGCTTGGGGAGGCGTGCGTTGATCGGCCTGTTGTTTTTGAGTTGGCTGGAGCCGAAGCCGGGCGCCGATCCGTTTGGCTTCGGCTTCGGCTTCGGCTTCGGCTGCGGCTGCGGCTGCGGCTGCGGCTCTGGGGCAGCGGCTCTGGGGCAGCGGCCGCGCGAGCTGCCGGGCGTCCGGGTGACAGTCGAATTGGCGGTGGGATCTGGGGGGCACCGTCGTGACGTGCTGGCGGAGCCATGGAGCCCACTGCCACTGTTGCCAGCGTGCGGCGCCACGGTGGATACGCTGTTGGCGGCCGGCGCCGGGCAGTCTGTCTACAAGAATAAAAACCGATTGGCATTTCCGGTGGGGGATTTTTCGTGCGGTTCCTGGCGAGAGGACTGGATATGGCTTCCAGGGCCGCTCTGCTCAACACTCATTCTCGGGAGTGTGACTCCATTGTGCTTGCACGATATCAATAGATTCCGAGCGAAGGCGGCGGTCTGGCGTGCGCGATGTCACCGGCCGGCGTGAACCGCCCAGGGCGCCTCATCGATTTGGCGCAGCACGATGCTGGCAGCCCCCAAGGCCAACATCTCATCGGTCCATGGGTGAAACACAATCTCGGTGGTGCCACGCAACTGCGGCAGGGTGGCCGCGGCCGCCGCAAGCAACGGCTGTTCGATCAGCGCTCTGGCGCGCAGTCCGGCGCCCGAGACGATCAGGCGTTGTGGGTTCAGCAGATTGATCACGTTGGCGATCCCAAGCCCCAACGCAGCGCCGGCGCGGTGAAACAATGCCTCCAGCGTTGCATCCCCCGCCAAGGCGCGCATCGTGAGTGAAGAAAGAGGCTGCCCATCGCAGACGCGGGCATCCAGCGCGCCGATCGCGCGCGCCTGGTCGACCAGGCCTGCGTCAGACGCCACGGAATCGAGGCAGCCATGTTGGCCGCAGCGGCATAGCAGGCCGCCGGCAGACAGCTTCGTGTGGCCGAATTCCATGCCTATGCCCTGCGCACCGCGATACAGTCTTCCATCGATCATCATCGCCAACCCGAGCATATCGTTGACGGTCACGACGGCGAAGCTGCGCAGGAAGCGGCCCTGGCCGAACCAATGCTCTGCCATTGCCACGAGGTTGGCCTCGTTTTCGATCACCGTGCGGATGCCGAGGCGTGCTTCGACCAGTGCCGCGAACGGCGTCGGCTCGGGCCCTAATACCGGGCTCCAGTGGCACAGCCCGGACACACCATCGATAATCCCGGGCAGACCGATGCCGATCGCTGAAATGTCCGGCAGCGCGCGACCCGATGTCGCAAGACAAGCCAGGACCGCGTCGCAAATACGGGCTGCGATCGCCTCTGGCGTCAGGCCGACCAGCACGCCCTCATGAACCTGCACCGCGAGCGACGCACCTTTGAAATCGGTGATGGCAACGCAGAGCCGATCAGCCGACAGTGTTACGCCGGCCACATGATACGCTGCCCCGTTGAGCTCGAGCAGAACGCGCGGCCGCCCACGTGCGCCATTGTCGGTTGGGCCGACATGCACCGCGTTTACCAGGCCGTCCTCGATCAGCGCGCCAGTGATCGCCGAGACGGTGGCGCGGCTCAGATCGGTGCGATCGGCGATCTCGACGCGTGCGATCGGAGCCTGTCTGCGGATGATGTCTATCACGTGGAACCGGTTGATCGCCCGCATCAACTCGGGATCTGCTGTCTTCATGCCGTCATCATCCCGCCTGGGCCGCTTTTCGGTGATGGCGGGCTGGCGAGGCCAGGTGCAAACGCCAAGGCTTGCCTCCTTGCGCTTGACACCAGCCGCGCTCCGCTCAATTCTTTTGTTCGGGCACCATAAAAAAAGCAACACCCCGCGAAGGAGGAGGACTCCATGGCCACGCCAAACAAGATCGTTACGCGCATCGCAACGCGGCTTGCCACCATTGCAATCCTGGGCGCGACCTTCGGCACAGCCGCGCTTCCGGCCGAAGCTGAAACCACCGTCCGGTGGTTCATGTCCGAAAGCAACGCGACCGAAACCGCCTGGGAACGTGACCTCATCAAGACCTATGAGGCCAGCCACCCCGGCGTGAAGATCGACCTCACGGTGATGTCCGGCGAGCCCTACAAGGCCAAGCTCACCACCGCGCTGCAATCGCCCGACCGACCGCATCTGTTCTACACCTGGGGCGGCGGTGTCATGTTCGCCCAGGCCGAGGCCGGCTTCCTCAAGGACATCACCGCAGACATGAAAGGCGCCTGGGCCGACAGCCTCAGTTCCGCCGCCGTGGACGGCCTCACCTACAAAGGCAAGGTCTACGGCGCGCCCACCCGCCTCTCGGTCGTTTCGCTCTGGTACAACAAGGAGCTGTTCGCCAAGATCGGCCTCGATCCCGCCAGCCTCAAAACGTACGACGACCTGCTGGCCGCCACCAAGGCCTTCAAGGCCGCCGGCATCACCCCGTTTGCCGTCGGCGGGTCGGACAAATGGCCGCTCAACGTCTTCTGGGAATGCCTCGCTCTGCGCACCGGCGGCAAGGAGGCCTTCCTCGCCGCCTTCAACCGGACCGGCGCCGGCTTTGACGGGCCGGACTATCTCAAGGCCGCCGAGCTCACCAAACAGCTTTTCGATCTCGCCCCGTTCCAGAAGGGCTACGCCGCCATGACCAACCCCCAGGCCGCCGGGCTGTTCGGCGACGGTCAGGCGGCAATGTTCCTCATGCTCAATGTCGGCGAGATCATCCAACGCACCCAAAGCGCCAACCAGAAGGGCCTTGAAGACCGCCTCGGCATGATGGACTTCCCAACCGTCCCTGGCGGCAAAGGCAACGGTGCGGACTACATCGCCGGGCTCAACGGCTTCCTCGTGACCAAGGACGCGCCGCCAGAGGCCACCGACTTCCTCCGCTTCCTCACCAGCGAGACCAACGAGCGCGAGGCCGCCAGGCGCGGCTTCTTCATCCCGGCCGCCAAGCGTGCGGAAACCGAGATGCAGGACCCGTTCTACAAGCGCCTCACCGTTCAGCTCTCCGGGGCCGCCTATCTGCAGAACTACTACGACCAGATGCTCGGCCCATCTGTCGGCCGCGTGGCCAATGACACCTCGGCCGATCTCGCCGCCGGCCGCATGACCCCCAAGCAGGTGGGTGCCGCCATCCAGGATGCGTGGGAGCTCGAGCGCTAACGCCCCGTGGCAGCCGCCATGGCGGTTTGGACCGGGGCACGCAGGCGGGAGGCGGTGGAGCGTAACGGGCTCGCTGCCCTCCTGCTTGCCCCCGCCACGCTCCTCTTCACTCTCTTCGTCGTCCTCCCGATGATCGAGGCCGCCTGGTACAGCGTTTATCGTTGGAATGGCTACGGCACACCCACCAACTTCGTGGGACTGCGCAACTACTGGGTGTTGCTGCGAAACGGCGTCTTCAGCACCGCCCTCTTCAACACCGCCCTCGTCGTCGCCGTCTCGCTGCTCATCCAGCTCCCCCTCGCGCTTGGCATGGCGCTGCTGACCGCCAACCGCTTCACCGGCGTCAACCTCTTCCGCACCATCTTCTTCCTGCCCTACATCCTGGGCGAGGTCGTCGCCGGCCTCATCTGGCGTTTCGTCTTCGATGACAGCTTCGGCTTGTCCCACGCCATCGCCGCCTGGCTCCACGTAGACCCCCCCTACATCCTCGCCGACCCGGATCTGGCCATCTACGCCATCCTCATCGTCGTCATCTGGAAATATTTCGGCTTCCACATGATGATCTACATCGCCGGCCTGCAGGATATCTCGCGCGAAATGCAGGAAGCCGCAGCCATCGACGGCGCCTCCCGCCTCCAGCAGCTCCGCCATATCACGCTCCCCATGCTCGCTCCCTCGATCCGTCTCTCCGTCTTCTTTGCCGTCGTCGGCGCGCTCCAGCTCTTCGACCTGGTGATGCCACTCACCGGCGGCGGCCCAGCCAACGCCACCCACACCATGGTCAGCTTCCAGTTCGTCTTCGGCATCACCCGCATGGATATTGGCTTCGGCAGCGCCGTCGGCGTCGTCCTCTTCATCCTCTGCGTGGGCTTCACCGCGGCCTTCCGCCGCGTTTTGACCCGGACCGCCTGACGATGGTCGCAAGCAGGCTGTTCCCGCTCGCCCGCCTCGCAACCCTCATCCTCGTCGCCATCCTCGTGATGATCCCGCTGATCACCGTCGCGCTCGGCGGCTTCAAGACCATCGGCGAGCTGCGTACGAACCCCTTCGGACTGCCCGCCATGTGGGACTGGACGAACTACGGCGGCATCCTCTCAAGCGCGATCTTCTGGCGCGCTCTCGCAAACTCCGCGTGGCTCTCCGCCGCAACCGTCTTCCTCACCGTCACCTTCGGCCTCATGGCCGCCTTCGCCTTCGCGCAGATCCGCTTCCTCGGCCGCAGCTTCCTCTTCAGCTATTTCCTTCTCGGCCTGCTCTTCCCCGCCGCCACCGCCATCCTCCCGCTCTTCGTCCGCATCCGCGACCTTGGCCTGCTGGACAGCTATTGGGGCGTCATCCTCCCGCAGACCGCCTTCGGCCTGTGCATGAGCATCGTTCTGCTCTGGGGCTTCTTCCGCCAGCTCCCCCAGGAACTCTGGGGTGCGGCGGTGATCGACGGCTGTGGCTACGCGGGCTTCCTCTGGCACATCGTGCTGCCGCTCTCCCGCCCGATCCTCGCCACCGTCTCCGTCTTCACCCTCGTCCACAGCTGGAACGCCTACCTCCTGCCGCTGACCCTCCTGAACTCCAGCCAACGCTACCCCTGGCCGCTGGCCATCATGCAATACGCCAACGACTACTCGGTGGACTGGAACCTGATCCTGGCCTTCATCACCCTCACCCTGATCCCCGCCGTCGCGTTCTTCCTGCTCGCCCAGCGGCAGATCATCGCGGGGCTCACCAGCGGGGCGGTCAAAGGGTAAGCAAGGTCAAAGCCCTGCGCAGGTCATCCCTATCCTCGGGCCAGCGCCATCTCGCGCCGGACGAAGACCGGACTGTGATCTTCGATACCCTTCCCTGCGTAGGGATCGCTGCCAGCGACCATCACCACATCCCGGTTGTCCTCGGTCGCCGGAATCCGCCCGCCGCAGCTCCACGGCAGCCAGGACTGCGCGCTCATGCAATGAAACACCAGCGCCCGGCGAAGCCCCGCGGTCGCCCGGTTCCGCAGCGAGCGATGCAGCAGGTAGCCGTTGAAGAACACCACGCTCCCGGCCGCCACCTCCACCGGAACCGCATCCTCTTCACGATACGGAAAATCATAGGCCGCCCGCGTCGCGTCGAAATCCGGATCGCCATGCGCCCGCGTCGGCCAGATCACACCGCTGCGCTGCGAGCCGGGCAGCACCCACAGGCAGCCGTTCTCCACCGTCGCGTCATCCAGCGCGATCCAGGCTGCCGTCAGGGAGCGGTCGCGCGTGGGAATGAATGCCTCGTCCTGGTGCCAGGCCTGGCCGGGCTTGCCGGCGGCTTTCACGAAATACATCGACTGCATGCATTTCACATCCGGCCCGATCAACTGTGTCAGCACCGCAACGATGGCGGGATGTGTCATGGTCTCGCGGATCAGCGGAGAGAGCTTGTGCGGAAAATGAATGGCCAGCGCGTCCTCAATCGCCACCCCGCCCAGCTCCGGCCGCGCCGACAACGCCCGTGCAGCCTCGTTGATCGCCGCCACCTCGCCCGCATCCAACAACCCGGGCAGCGCCGCATACCCGTCCCGGTCGAACCGCGCCCGAAGCTCAGACATCAGCGATATCTCTTCTGATTGAAGCGATGCCCCAGCAGCGACAGAATGATGATCAACCCATTGAAGAACTGCACATAGAAACCGGACAGCCCGGCGCCCACCACGCCGGTTTGGATGAACTACACGATCAGCGCCCCCAGCGCCCCGCCGGTCACGGTGCCGATCCCGCCCCAGGTTGGCGTGCCGCCCACGAACACCGCGGCGATTGCGGTCAGCAGGTAGCCGTCACCCGCCGTCGGCCACCAGGTGAAGTTGATCATGGTGGAGAACACGCCGGCCAGCGCCGCGCCCAGCCCCATGAAGGCGAAGGTCATCATGCGCACCCGCCGCACATCGATGCCCATCTGCGCGGCACTGTCCGGATTGTCCCCCACGCAGTGCACCCGCGCCCCAAACCGATGCCGCGTGAACAGTTGCGAGGCAAACACCGCAAACCCCAGCGCCCACAGCACCTGCACCGGCAACCCGTAAAGATCGCCCGACAGGATCCGATAAGCCGGAGCATCAGACAAAGAAATCAGCGCTATCGACTTGCCCCCGGTCACGATCATGATGAACCCGCGCAGCATGAAGTTCATGCCAAGCGACGCCACCAGCGAGGACAGATTGCCATAGATGATCAAACACCCGACCGCAGCGCCAATCCCGGCTCCGGTCGCCATCGCCGCCAGCACCGCCAGAAACGGATCGAGCCCCGCCTGCACCAGCAACGCGAACACCCAGGCGGAAACCCCGAACGTTGCGGGGAACGACAGGTCGATCTCCCCTACCGTAACGATGAAGACCAGCGGCACGACCAGAAAGATCGCCACCGGCAACGTCACCAGCACGGAGTTGTAGGTGTTCCAGTTGGTGAACACGGCCGGATTGGCCGCCATGAACACCGCGATCATCACCAGAAACACCGACAATGTGCCGAGCGCCGCGCGATTGCCCAACACAAACGCGCGCAAGGGTCGGCCAGCAGGGCGCTGTGCCGGCAGAACAGACTGGCTCATGCCAAAACCCTCATCTTGTCGGCGAATGGCATCGCCTTGCCCGCCACCGGATGGGCAATGCCCTCCATGAAGCTGATCAGCTCCTCCGCCGACGCCACCTCGTCGCGCGCCACCTCGAGCACCACCCGCCCGCGATCGAGCACGATGAACCGGTCGGCAATGTCATAGACGTGATGGATGTTGTGCCCGATGAACAGGATCGAACGGCCGCCCTCGCGCACCGCCCGTACAAATCGAAACACCTTCTCCGTCTCGGTGAGAGACAGAGCCGTCGTCGGCTCATCGAGGATGATAAGGTCGGCCTTGTTGTAGATCGCCCGCGCGATCGCAACACCTTGCCGCTCACCGCCCGACAACTGTCCCACGATGGAATGCGGCGAGAACACCTTGGATGTGAAGCCGATCTCGCGCATCAGCCGCTCCGCCTCTTGCGTCTGCTTCGCCACGCGCAGAAATCCGAACGCCCCGGCCAACTCACGGCCCATGAAGATGTTCCGCACGATGGATTGCTGCACACACAGCGCCCGATCCTGAAACACCGTCTCGATCCCCGCCGCCCGGGACCGCGCCGCAGACCAGTTCTGCACCACAGCGCCGCGCACCAGAATCTCCCCGTCGGTCGGTGCATGCACCCCCGCCAGGATCTTGATCAGGGTGGACTTCCCGGCGCCGTTATCCCCCAGCAGCCCGACCACCTCACCCTTGTCCACATGCAGGCTGACGCCAGAGACGGCGAACACGCTGCCAAAGGATTTCCGCACATGGCGAAGCTCGATGAGGCGGTTGGTCATTGCCCGGACTCCTTACCGCAGGCCTTCCTTGGCCAAGGCGCCGGCGATCTTGTAGTTGCCGGCATCGATGAACCCCGCACCCGTGTCCGAGTTCAGCGGCGCCAGACCATAGACCACCTGCTGACACAGGCTGAGGATCGGCAGATAGCCCTGCAGGAACGGCTCCTGGTCGGCGGCGATCTGCACCCAGCCGGCTTCGAAGGCGGCCACCACCTGCGGGCTGCTGTCAAAGCCGATCACCTTGATCTCGCCCGGCTTCTTCTTCGCCGTCTGCAGGAAGGTGGGCGCGTTGCCGAGCAGCTGGCCGCCGGGGA
Organism: uncultured Rhodospirillales bacterium; assembly: GCA_903873995.1. Taxonomy (GTDB): domain Bacteria; phylum Pseudomonadota; class Alphaproteobacteria; order Acetobacterales; family Acetobacteraceae; genus CAIQQQ01. Next base: position 25,960 of record CAIQQQ010000382.1, on the reverse strand, counting down.
AGGCCACCAATTTCACCTCGGGATCGGACAGCACGGCGGCGGTGAAGCTCGGGATCAGCAGGTTCGGATCGGCCGACATCTCAGACGTCGTGTCGATCTTGCGCACCAGCAGCCCGGCATCGAGCAGCGCCTGCGCCGTCGCCCCTTCGCGCGCCGAGCGCACCTCGTTGGACCAGTTGGAGAACACCAAAGCGTGGTCACCCTTCTTGAGACCGAGCTTGCGGATTGCCTCCTCGCCGAGCGCGCGGCCGAATGCCACGAGGTTGGGGCCGATGAACCCGCCACCGAACTTCGCTCGCGCATCCGGCACATCGACGTTCTGGTACATCATCTTGATGCCGGCGGCCGCCGCCTGCTGCGCCAACGGAAGGATCGCGGCGGCGCCGGGGTGGCCCATCATGGCGATGCCGTCCGGCTTCTGGGCCACGGACTCGCGCAGCTGCTGGATCATCCGCTCGCGGTCCCAGCCGGAGAACAGGTAGTCCACCTTGGCGCCGGTGTCGGCGGCCGCCTGGCGCGCGCCGTTGTAGACGATGGTGCCGAACGCATCGCCCTCGGCGCCGCCCACGAAGAAGCGCAGATGCGCGTTGGCGCACCATTTGTCGCGCAGCTGGGCCGCGGCCGGCTGCGCCAGCACAACGCTCGCAGCGATCGCCGCCGCCAGTCCGATGATTTTTTTCATTGTCGTTCTCCCCGAATTCTTGGTTTCTTAGTTCAGGATGGGTTTTTGACGTAGTCCCCGCCGCGGCATTGCTTGAGATAGTGCATGGCGCGCACCTGCCCGGTCATCTCCAGCTCATCGCGATAAACCGGATCGTGCCAGCCCTCGATGTCGATGGACCCGCGATAGCCGCCCTGGCGCAGATCGCTGATCACATCCGTCCAGTTGGTGTCGCCAAAGCCCGGATGGCGGTGATAGGCGAACGGCTCCGGCCCATGAATGCCTTGAGAGCGCACCAGGTCCCACCGCACCGAGGCGTCCTTGCCGTGCACATGATAGATGCGCGGGATCCATGCGCGTAGCTGCGGCATCGGGTCGATCAGGTAATAAAGCTGATGGCACGGCTCCCATTCGAGGCCAATCGTCTCGTCCTGAAGCTCGTTGAACATCAGCTCCCACGCCGCCGGGTTGTGCGCGATGTTCCAGTCCCCGGTCTGCCAGGTGCCGAGCATCGGGCAGTTCTCGAACGCGATCCGCACGCCCTTGTCGGCGGCTCGTTTGGCAAGCTCGGTCCAAACCTGCTTGTAGCGCGGCAGGCTCTCCGGCAGCGGCCGCCCGCGCACCCGCCCGGTGAAGCCCGCGATCACCTTGGCGCCGAACAGATGCGCATGATCGATGAGTTGCACCCAGCCGTCATGCGTCTGTCGGTCGATCTCGGTGTCCTCCAGCGGATTGCCGAACATGGCAAGCGTCGGGATCGTCACGTCGGCATCGCCGATGGCCTCGCGAACCTCCTGGGACAGGCGGACGAGATCGGCGCCCTCCAGGGTCTGCCACCAGAACAATTGCAGGCTCTCGAAACCGTGCGGAATGATCTGGCGGACATACTCTGGAATGCCGAGCGGATTGCGCCCCTTGTTGCCCCGCGCCAGGGTGCCGATGCGGATGTCGTGCTGCGGGTTGCGCATGCGGCTGCTCCTCAGATCAGGTTGACGGTCTGGCCGGTCTCAGCGCTTTCGATGGCGCCGAACACCATGGCCAGGCTCTTGATGTTTTCGGCCCCCGCGGTCTCGGGCGGGAGGCCGGTGCGGATCGCGTCGCGGAAATCCTCGATCACGCCGCGATGGCCGCCCACCCGGTCCGCGGGATCGATCGGCGGGATCGCCACCGGCTCGGTCTGCGAGAAATAGCCAGGGCCCACGACGCGTTCGGCGCGGATGTCGTCCTCGCCGTCCCAGGTCAGGGTCCCGTTGGCGCAGACGATGCGCCAGGACGCTTCCCAGCTCGTGCGCAGCCCCTCCGCGGCCCAGCTGCCGCGATAGCTGACCAGCACGCCGTTCGCCATGTCGAAGGTCGCGATCGCCGAGGCGCCATGGGCATACCAGGAATGCGCTGGGTTCCATTCGCGGCAATGAACGCTGCTGGCCTCGGAACCCGCGAACAGGCGGGCGACATCGAAGGTGTGGATCGCCATGTCGAGCAGCAGCACGTGCTTCATCTGCTCGCGGAAGCCGCCGAAATGCGGGCCCAGGAAGAAGTCGCCATAGATCGCGCTGACCGGCCCGAGCGCGCCCGAGCGCAGCAGGCGGGCGATCCGCCGCACGCCTGCCAGATAGCGGCGGTTCTGGATCATGGCATGGATGCGCCCCGACGCCGCGGCGGTGGCCACCAGATCGCGCGCGTCCGCCATCGAGGCGGCCATGGGCTTTTCGGTCAGCAGGTGGCAGCCGTGCCGCAGCGCCGTGGTGGCGATCGCATGTCGCGCATCCGGCACCACGATATCGAACACCGCATCCGGTTTCACAGTGTCGAGCATCTCGGCCAGATCGGTGCCCACGGCCGCCTGTGCCAGCCCGAATTCGGCGCGCCGTGCTTCGGCCATCGGCAAGGCCAGATCGACCAGACCGACAATCTCCACCCCGCCGGCATCGCGCGCCGCCTCCAGAAACCGGGTGCTCATCCGCCCGCAGCCAACCGCCACGGCGCGGATCGCGTTCACAGCGCGGTCCAGGCCGCGTTGGCGGCGCTCGACGCCACCGCCGCCGTGATGAACCGCATCCCCCGCATCCCCGCCTCGATCCCCGGCACCAACAGGCAGGCCGGATCGGGCTCACGGCCCGCCATATGCGCGGTGATCTGCGCCGCCATATCGCGATAAAGCTGCGCGAATCCTTCCAGATAGCCCTCCGGATGACCCGCCGGAATGCGCGAGGCATGGCCCGCCACCGCGCTCGACCCCGCGCCGGCCCGGCGGATCAGCTGTGGCGGCGCGCCGAACGGCGCATGGGTCAGCACATTCGGGTTCTCCTGCGCCCATTCCAGACCGCCCAGCGTGCCATAGACCCGCAGCCGCAGCCCGTTCTCGTTGCCCGGCGCCACCTGGCTCGACCACAGCGCGCCCCGCGCGCCGCCAGCAAAACGCAGCAGCATCTGGACATTGTCATCCAGCGCGCGGCCGGGAACGAAGGTGGTGAGCTCGGCTGCCACCTGCTCGACTGCAAGCCCGGTCACGAACTCGGCGAGATTGAAGGCATGCGTGCCGATATCGCCGACGCAGCCGCCGGCCCCGCTGCGGGCCGGATCGGTGCGCCACGCCGCCTGCTTCTGCCCCGTCTCCTCCAGCCGCGTCGTCAGCCAGTCCTGCGGATATTCGACCTGCACGACCCGGATCTCGCCCAGCACGCCTGCGGCCACCATCTCGCGCGCCTGACGTACCAGCGGATAGCCGGTGTAGTTGTGCGTGAGCCCGAACACCCGATCGGAACCGCGCACCACCGCCTCCAGCGCCGCGGCATCCGCCATCGTGCTGGTCAGCGGCTTGTCGCAGATCACATGGATGCCGGCCTGCAGGAACGCGATCGCAGGGGCTGCATGCAGATGGTTGGGCGTCACGATCGCAACCACGTCGATCCCGTCCGGCCGCGCCGCCTCGGCATGAGCCATCGCCTGGAAATCGGCATAGCTGCGATCCGGTGCGATATGCAACTCGGCGGCCGAGGCATGGGCGCGGGCCGGATCGGCGGACAGCGCGCCCGCCACCAGCTCGTAGCAATCGTCCAGCCTTGCTGCGATCCGGTGCACCGCCCCGATGAACGCGCCCTGGCCGCCGCCCACCATGCCAAGCCGGAGCCGGCGTGTGACGCCTGATCCTGATCCAGCCTCAATTGTCATGGCTCAGCCGATCCCCAGCATCTTGCGGTTCATCGCCATGTCCGCCCCGCTGGCTGCAAAATCGTCGAAGCTGCGGCTCGCCACGTTGATGATGTGGGCCGCGATGAAATCCGCCCCCTCGGCCGCGCCCTGTTCGCTGTCCTTGATGCAGCATTCCCATTCCAGCACCGCCCAGCCCTCAAAGCCGTATTGCGAGAGCTTGGAGAAGATCGCGCCGAAATCGACCTGCCCGTCGCCCAGCGAGCGGAACCGCCCCGCCCGATTGACCCAGGACTGAAAGCCGCCATACACGCCCTGCCGCCCGGTCGGGTTGAACTCGGCGTCCTTGGCGTGAAACATCCGGATGTGCGGGTGATAGATGTCGATGAAGGCCAGGTAGTCGAGCTGCTGCAGCACGAAATGGCTGGGATCGTACAGGATGTTGCAGCGCGGATGGTTGCCCGTGCGCTCGCGGAACATCTCGAAGGTGATCCCGTCGTGCAGATCCTCGCCGGGATGGATCTCGTAGCAGACATCCACGCCCGCTTCGTCGAACGCATTCAGGATCGGCGTCCAGCGCGCGGCGAGCTCGTCGAACGCCGCCTCCACCAGGCCCGCCGGGCGCTGCGGCCAGGGATACAGATACGGCCAGGCGAGCGCGCCGGAGAAGGTGGCGTGCGCGGTGAGGCCGAGATGGGCGCTGGCCTTGGCTGCCATCATCATCTGTTCGACCGCCCAGGCCTGCCGCGCCTTCGCGTCGCCGCGCACCGCAGGCGCCGCGAACCCGTCGAACGCCAGGTCATAGGCCGGATGCACCGCCACCAGCTGGCCCTGCAGATGGGTCGAAAGCTCAGTGAGCGCGAGGCCGTGCCGATCCAGGGTCGCCTTCACATCATCGCAATAGGACCGGCTTTCCGAAGCGGTCCTGAGATCGAACAGCCGCCCGTCCCAGCTCGGGATCTGCACGCCTTCATAGCCGTGATTGGCGGCCCAGCCGGCGATGCCGTCCAGCGTGTCGAACGGCGCCGCGTCGCCCGCGAACTGCGCCAGAAAAATCGCCGGACCCTTGATGGTCTGCATCGTGCCCCCTCCGCAGCCTGGTCAATGCCAGAGCCGTTCTCATTGGTCAGGCTGGGCAAAGCCGCCGCAGCCATTGGGTTGAATTAAATTCGGAACTCGGCTTTATGTCAATGCAAAGACCGTCAGGGCAAAGACCGGCAGGGCAAAGACCGGCAAGACAAAAGGGGGCGGCTCGTGTTCATCGGCATCGATCTTGGCACCTCCGGCGTGAAGGCGCTGCTGTGCGATGACAGGCAGGCGATCCTGGCCTCCGCGACCGCGCCGCTGATGGTCTCCCGCCCTGGCCCCGGCATGAGCGAACAAAGCCCGGGCGACTGGTGGCACGCGGTGGATGCCGCGCTGTGTCATCTGCGCGACGAACGCCCGGCGGAGATGGCGCGGGTGGAGGGGATCGGCCTGTCAGGCCAGATGCACGGCGCGGTGGCGCTCGATCGTCAGAGGCATGTGCTGCGCCCGGCGATCCTGTGGAACGACGTGCGCGCCAGCACCGAATGCGCCGAACTCGAACAGGCCGTGCCCGAGCTGCGCGCCGTCACCGGCAATAGGGCGATGCCGGGCTTCACCGCCCCCAAGCTCGCCTGGCTGCGCCGCCACGAACCCGAGACCTTTGCCGCCGTCGCCCATGTGCTGCTGCCCAAGGCCTGGGTCCGCCTGTGCATGACCGGCGAGATGATCGAGGACATGTCCGACGCCTCCGGCACCTTGTGGCTGGATGTCGGCGCGCGAGACTGGTCGGACGCGATGCTGGCGGCCACCGGCATGACGCGGCGCCAGATGCCCGCCTTGGTCGAGGGCAGCGCCAAAGCCGGCCGGTTGCACCGGGAGCTGGCGGAGACCTGGGGGATCGCAGGCCAGCCGATCGTCGCCGGCGGGGCAGGGGACAATGCCGCCGGTGCCGTGGGGCTCGGCGCCATTGTGCCGGGCCGGGCGTTTGTCTCGCTGGGCACCTCCGGCGTGATCTTTGCCACCACAGACCGCTTTCGCCCCTGGCCGGACCAGGCGGTGCACGCCTTCTGCCATGCGCTGCCCGGACTATGGCACCAGATGAGCGTGACGTTGTCGGCCGCCGCCTGCCTGGCCTGGTGGTCGGGCGTGACAGGCCTTGCAGAGACCGGTTTGCTGGCGGAGATGGGAACGCCGGCCGGCCCCGCGCCGGTGCTGTTCCTGCCTTATCTTTCCGGTGAGCGCACGCCGCACAATGACGCCGCCATCCGTGGCGCCTTCGTGAATCTGTCCCATGACACCTCGCGCGCCACCCTCACCCAGGCGGTGCTGGAAGGCGTGGCGTTCTCGCTGCGCGACGGGCTGGAAGCGCTGGCCGCGTCGGGCACCCAACTCAGCGAGGCGGATGTGATCGGCGGCGGCTCGCGCTCGCAGGCCTGGATGGCGATCCTCGCCGATGTGCTGGGGATCACCTTGCACAGCCTGGCAGACGGCGAATATGGCGGCGCGTTCGGCGCGGCCCGTCTGGCACGGCTCGCGGTGACCGGCGAGCCGCCCGAATCCGTCTGCACCCCACCGCGCCGCAGCACCAGTGTCACCCCCGACCCATCTCGCACCGCCGCCTATGCGGCACAGTGGCTCCGCTACCGCGCGCTTTACCCCGCCCTTAGATCAGGATGATGTCTGATAGGCGACATCATCCTGATCTAACCTTTTGTTTCATAGCGTGATTCAGACCTCTCGGCGATTCCGCCTTCGGCCATCACGCTTTAAAGGAGCCTTGGCATGACCGGTTTCTTCAGCCGCACCGACATCGTCCGCTATGAAGGCCCCGGCTCCACCGATCCGCTGAGCTTCCGCTTCTACGACAAGGACCGGATGGTTCTGGGCAAGACGATGGAGCAGCATCTGCGCTTCGCCGTCGCCTATTGGCACTCGCTGGTCTGGCCGGGTGGCGACCCGTTCGGCGGCGAGACCTTCCTGCGCCCCTGGGCCCAGCCCGGCGATCCGATGGCCCAGGCCCGCGCCAAGGCGGAGGTGGCGTTCGAGCTGTTCCGCCTTCTGGACGTGCCGTTCTTCTGCTTTCATGACCGCGACGTCGCCCCGGAAGGGGCCACGCTCGCCGAAAGCAACGCCCATCTCCACGCGATCGCCGATCTGTTCGCCGAGAAGATGCAGACCGCCAAGGTGAAGCTGCTGTGGGGCACCGCCAACCTGTTCTCCCACCGCCGCTACATGGCGGGTGCCGCGACCAACCCCGATCCGGCGGTGTTCGCCTATGCCTGCGCCCAGGTGAAGGCCGCGATGGAGGTCACCCACCGACTCGGCGGCCAGAACTACGTGCTGTGGGGCGGGCGCGAGGGATACGAGACGCTGCTCAACACCGATCTCGGCCAGGAGCTCGACCAGCTTGGCCGCTTCCTCAACCTGGTGGTCGCGCACAAGCACGCCATCGGCTTCAAAGGCACGATCCTGATCGAACCGAAGCCGCAGGAGCCCACCAAGCACCAGTACGATTTCGACGTCGCCTCGGTCTACGGCTTCCTGCGCCGCTACGGACTGGAAAGCGAGGTGAAGCTCAATATAGAGGCCAATCACGCGACACTCGCGGGCCATTCCTTCGAGCATGAGGTGGCGCTGGCAGCCGCCCTGGGCGTGCTCGGCTCGCTCGACATCAACCGCGGCGACGCGCAATCCGGCTGGGACACCGACCAGTTCCCCAACAGCGTGCCGGACGTGACGCTGGCACTTTTGCACGTACTGAAATCCGGCGGCCTTGGCACCGGCGGCCTCAATTTCGACGCCAAGATCCGCCGCCAGTCGATCGATCCGGACGATCTTCTGCACGCGCATATCGGCGGCATGGATGTCTGCGCCCGCGCCTTGCTCGCGGCCGCGAACATCATCGAGAACGGTGCGCTGCAGGCCGCACTCGATGCGCGCTACGCCGGCTGGGCGACGCCGGAAGGAAGCCATGTGCTGCGCGGCCAGACCACGCTCGCCGAGATCGCTGCCAGTGTGACCGGTGAGCCACAGCCGCGCTCGGGCGCCCAGGAATATCTGGAAAACCTGGTCAACCGCTTTGTCTGATCCCGTCCCGGAGCCCGTTATGAAACCCGTCATCATCGGCCTGATCGGCTGCGGCGATATCAGCGCCGCCTATCTGCGCGCAGCGCCGCTGTTCCCCCAGCTCCGCATCAAATCGCTCGCCGACGCCGACCCGTCCCGCGCCGAATCCCGCGCCGCCGAGTTCGGCCACACCGCCACCAGCGTGGAGTTTCTGTTGGCCGATCCCGAGATCGAGATCGTGCTCAACCTCACCACGCCCCAGGCGCATGTGCCGATCGCGCTGGCCTCGATTGCGGCCGGCAAGCACGCCTATTGCGAAAAGCCGCTCGCGGTCAGTACCGCGGAGGCGCGCCCGATGTTGGACGCCGCGGCCAAGGCCTGTCTGAGGGTCGGCAGCGCGCCCGACACCTTCCTCGGCGGCGCCCACCAGACCGCCCGCAAGCTGCTCGATGACGGCGCGATCGGCCGTGTGCTGTCCGGCACCGCCCACATGATGAATCACGGCCACGAGCACTGGCATCCGGACCCGCAATTCTACTACCTCGCCGGCGGCGGCCCGCTGTTCGACATGGGGCCTTACTACCTCACCAACCTCGTAAACCTGCTCGGGCCGATCGCCTCGGTCATGGCCAGCGCGACCACGGGGTTTGACCGCCGCGCCATCTCCAGCGCCCCCAAAGCCGGCGAGACGATGCGGGTGGAGACGCCCACACACCTCACCGGCATCCTGACCTTCGTGAACGGCGCCGTCATCAACCTCACCACCAGCTTCGACGTGTGGAAGCACCGCCATGGCAACACCGAGCTGTATGGCGAGGCCGGCTCGATGATCGTGCCTGACCCCAACCGCTTCGGCGGCACCGTCTCAACCGCCATCGGCCGCGCCGACTGGACGGACATCCCGACCTTCCACGGCTTCGCCCACGGCAATTACCGCATCATCGGGCTTGCCGACATGGCGAGCGCGATCCGCGCCAACCGCCCCCATCGCTGCAACGGCGATCTGGCCTTCCACGTGCTGGAGGCGATGGAAGCATTCCTGATCTCCAGCGCCGAACGCCGCGCCATCGACCTGCAAAGCCGTTGCGAGCGCCCGGCGGCCCTGCCGGCGCGCGACGAGCTCGGCATCATCGACTGACAACCAAAGGGAACACGACCATGAAACAGGCATTGATCGTCTGGGGCGGCTGGGCCGGACATGAGCCGGAGGCGTGCGCGCAGATCGTGGCGCGGATGCTGGAAGAGGACGGTTTCAACGTTGTGGTGGAGAACACCACAGAAGCCTTTGCTGATCCGCAGCTCGCCAATCTCGATCTCATCGTGCCGGTGATCACCATGTCCACGATCGAGAAGGAGGAGCTCAGCAACCTGGAAGCCGCCGTGCTGTCAGGCGTGGGCCTTGGCGGATTTCATGGCCAGATGGGCGACACGTTCCGCAACGAGCCCAACTACCAGTTCATGGTGGGGGGGCAATGGGTGGCACATCCCGGCAAGATCATTGACTACACCGTCAATATTACCCAGCCCAACGACCCGATCATGGCGGGCATCACCGACTTCCCCTATCATTCCGAGCAGTATTACATGCATGTCGACCCCTCCAACGAGGTACTGGCGACCACGACCTTCAACGGCGAGCACGCGGCATGGATCGATGGGACCGTGATGCCCGTGGTGTGGAAACGGCGTTATGGCCGTGGCCGCGTGTTCTACAGCTCGCTCGGCCATGTCGCCCAGGAGTTCGAGGTGCCGCAGATGGCAACAATCGTGCGTCGCGGTCTCAACTGGGCGGCGCGGAACTGAAATATTGCAGCACACCGGGAACTAACGCGTGTTGCAAGCAAGTCCTGGCGTGACCCGCCCAGCTGATCTGGGCCCTCCCACGGCGCGGTCATCAGCCGGGGTCCGCCCTTGAAACAGCGGACCTCGTTGAGAGCCTGCGTTTGAATGACATCGGAATTTGGATTGCCCCGGTTTGGTGGACACCCTGAAGCTCTCACCAGAGATGCCAACGACGCCCAATTCCCGACCGCCTCTTTCACCTGAGTTCCGTTGCCAATTGGTCGATCTCGTTCTGGCTGGCCGTGACCCCGACGATCTTGCCCGCGAGTTTGGGCCGACCGGCCAATCGATCCGCGCCTGGGTGGCAAAATCCAGTCAGAAAGGTGGCCGACAATGGGATGCGACTGTTGCACTTGCCGCGCCCGACCGCGAGCAGTTCGGGCGCCTGCAGCGTGACAACAAGCAGCTCCGTCTGGAGCGCGATGAGCTTTCAAATCCGTGGCCTGGTTTGCCCGCAAGACCGGCACGCTCCCATCCGGATCGTCCGGGTCATGAGCGCGAACCAGGCCACATTCCCAGTTGCTGCGATGGCACGTGCGCTCGGCGTATCGAAGGCGGGTTTCTACGCGTGGCTGCGTCGCCCGCCATGGGCTGGGCCGAGGCCGAGCGTTGAGCAACGGGCGTGATAACGGCATGGATATGCGCAGCACGGACTCCATCAAACCGGCGTCGATCGCCCCTCGAACTCCCGCGGCTCGGTCGGTCATTCGGCCGTGTGAACGGCGGACCAGGCTTCGCGATCCCTCGACGGCGGCGGCCCAACGCTCAACACGAACGCGCTGCCGCCGCCGGGACGCGCTTCGACATGGACCGAGCCGTGATGCGCAACGGCCACCTCCGCCACGATCGCCAAACCCAGGCCAGCGCCGCCCTCCTTCGCGTGAGGTCCACGGTTGAAGCGTTCGAAGATCCGCGCCCGTTGCTCGGTGGGAACCCCTGGCCCCTCATCAAGGACCGTGATCCGGCCTGCACGATCCACGACCACCTCCACCACTGTCCCACTCGGCGCGTAGGCCAGTGCATTCTCGACGAGGTTGGTCACCGCCAGAACCAATGCGCCATGGTTGCCGCGCAGCGGCACGGCAGTGCCCTGCTCTGCCAGGGCGATTTCCACTCCTTTTCGCAACGCGATGGGAACCAATGCCGAGATGGCCTCGGCGGCGATCGCATAAAGCGAGATGGCGGCCGTTACGTCCGTTTCCATGCCGTCGAGCCGCGCCATGCGCAGCAACTGACCGACCAAACGCCCCATGCGGTCTGCGTCATGGCGCAGACCCTCCAAATCCTGCCGATCCTCCATCAGATCCAGCCGTGCAGTCAGCACAGCGAGCGGCGTGCGAAGCGCATGCGCCGCCTCCGCCATGAAGCGCTGCTGGCCCATCAAGGCGTGATCCAGCCGGGATAGCGCGTCGTTCACAGTCTGAACCAACGGAAACACCTCGTTGGGCAGGTCGGCCAGGGGCAATCTGGCGCCGGGCTGCGTGGGGCCAACACGAAGCGCCGCGGCAGAGACCCTGCGCAATGGCCGCAGCCCACGCTGCAGTGTCAAGACAGCGACCAGTACGGCCACGATGCCGATCGGCAAAAGCAAGAAGAAGCCGACCGTGATAAAGTTGGCGGACAAGCTCTCCAGCAGCACCGAGGACTGCTCGCGCCCCTGCATTACCACAACCCGCCAGGGCCAATCGGTCACAGTCAGGCCGATCATCCCGTTCCTGTGACCGGGAACCATCGGCAAACGGAAGAAACCATCTGCGTTTCGGGGCTTGAGGAAAGGCGCTATCAGTGCGGCAGCGGCCGGGTCGGATGTGCTGGCAAGTTCGGCGCCGCGATAGACCATGAAGACATTGTCGCCGTCCGAAGCCCGAAAGGAGTTCACAAGATCTTCGGGAATTGAGAGTGGGGCCTTGGCATCGGCCGGCAGTCTGGCGACGAGCAGCCGCGCCTGGTTCTGCAGTGCCTGATCGTCCAGTTCGTGAACCGTCGACACGGCCCGCCAGGCGATCGTTCCCGCAGCCAGCGCGATCGCAGCCATCAGAACCGCCACCAGGCGCCATCCGAGCCTGGCGGCCAGCGACCAGGGACGGCGGCCGGGGGCGGCTGTCATCCGCCGTCGGCGAGCAGATAGCCGGCCCCTCGGACCGTGTGGATGCAAACGGTCGGGTCCGCGCCGGCCAGCTTGCGACGAACCTCGTGGACCAGAACCTCCATGGCGTTGGAGCCGAGCTCGCTGTCGAAGCTGTAAAGCCCCTGCTCGAGCAGATCGCGTGGCACAACGGCGCCCTGTCGCCGCATCAGCAGCTCCAGAAGGGCGACCTCGCGTACCGACATCGCAACCGTCGCTGCCTTGGCGGCGACCTGCCGGCTCTTGGTGTCGAGAACCAGGTTGCCGAGGTCCAAAGTGATCCCCAGCGCAGCGTCTGGGCGCCGGAGCAGCGCGCGGATGCGGGCATTGAGCTCGGTGATGTGGAATGGCTTGACGAGATAGTCGTCCGCTCCGGTGTCAAGGCCGGTCACACGATCCTCGACGCCGTCCCGGGCGGTCAGCACGAGCACGGGAAGCTGCGATCCGCGTGTGCGCAACTGGCGGAGCAGCGACAGCCCGTCGCCGTCTGGGAGATTGAGATCCAGGATCAGGAGGTCGTAACGTCCGATTGCCAGGCATTCAGCCGCCTGCGCGAGGTCAGATGCGATATCCACAACAAATCCGCCACGCTCGAAGGCACGACCCATGAGCGAAAGAAGATCGGGTTCGTCTTCGATCACAAGAAGTCGCATCCGGCCCCTCCCGATCAGTTTCGGATGTCGATCCACGTCTCGGTGAACGGCTTGTGGAAGAATGTAGCCCAAGCGAAATTCATCGCATAGCGCAGGGCGATCTTCACAGGCCCCTCGCTGATCAGCCGGCGGCCTGAGGACATCGCGGGCAACGCGAACGTGAATTTCACGTCTCCGATGGCGCTCAGGCGCCGGGCCAGATCGGTGTCCTCGCCGTAGAAGATGAAGTCCTTGCTGAAGCCGCCGATCGATTCGAGAGCCAGGCGCCGGACGATGAAATTGCCGCCCTGCATCATCGAGCCAACCTTGAATACAAAGCGGTTCGTTAGATAACATAAATAGCCACCGCCGTAGAAAACCTTTACTAAAATCCTTAGAACTGGCGAGACATCATAATAGATGTATGGTCCGCTCAGCGCCACGAGATTGGGGTGGGCCGCGAATTCCTGAAGAGTGCGGGTGATCCAGCCGTCGGTTATGATGGTATCGGCGTCGACATTGGCAACAAGATCGCCATCGGCCATCGCAAGTCCGGCGCGGCGTGCCTGATAGAGGCCCTTCTGTGGTTCATCGACCACGAGGACGCCGGGAAAGGATGCCGCCACGGCGGCGGTGCCGTCTGTGCTGGCGTTGTTGACCACAATGATCTGCGCGTCACACCCGCACTGCACCACCTGCGCGATGATGGCGGCAACGCATCGGCCCAGCCTTGCTTCCTCGTTGTAGGCCGGGACGACGAAACTGAGCTTCATGCTTTGCTCCATGCGAATCGGGCTTTCGGCAGAAGCCCCTGGTACAGCGCCTCCCAAGCGGTGGTGACGTTGTGGACGGAATGGCGCTGCGCCACGTCCCGGCCAGCTAAGCCCAATCGCCGGCACAGGCCGGTGTCGGCTAGCAGTTCGGCGATCGTGGCTGCGAGGGCACCCGCGTCGTGTGGGTCCACGAGGCGTCCGGCGCCGGAGTCGATATATTCTGCCACCGCGCCACCAGCCGAAGCAATCACCGGCAGGCCGCAAGCCATTGCCTGCAGGGTCGCCATGCTCTGAGTTTCCGTGGTGCTCATCATCGTGAACAGATCCGCGGCGCCGAACAGCTCGGCGAGGCGCGGCGGCGCCAAGGTGCCCAGAAAAACCACCCGCTGAGTGATGCCGAGGCCGGCAGCGAGAGCCCGCAGTTGCGGCTCATAGGCGCCATGCCCTGCAATCGCGATCGTGGCGCGGCAGCCCGGCTCTGCCAGCGCGCGCAGAACGATGTCGATGTTCTTCTCGCGCCCAAGCCTGCCGGCATAAACGATCAACTTGCCGTCTCGCGCGGCGCCAGTCAGACCGAAGCTGCGCCGGGTCGCGGGCCTGCTCGCGGCGCCCGGCGGGTGGAACACCTCAGTGTCGATCGGATTGGACAGGATATGCGGCACGTGGCGCATCCGCCCGGCGCCCAGCCCTTCGAAGACCGACCGCGATGGCGCTGTGATCGCCGCACAACGATTGTAATACCACGCCACCCAGCCAACCGCCTTTTCGATGGAGACCGGAATATAGGGCCCGAAGCCCCGCACGTTGGTGTGGTTCGTGCCCACCACCGGCACACCCAGCAGGTGCCCGATGGCCAACGCTTCCAACCCAAGACCGAAGAATGAATGGCTGTGAATCACATCGGGGCGACGGCGCCCGACGCCCGCAAACAGCGAGGTCAACAACGGAATGACGGCACGGGACTGCTGGGTGGAACTGGCAAAGGGCAGCGAAAGACGCCGATATACTTTCACGTTGTGGCCCAGATCGGGAGCCTCCGCTGTCCGCCCGATTTTCGCGAAGTCTGCAGCGGGGTGGCGGGGGGCGAATATATCGATCTGGTGACCGCAGGCGCCGAGGCTGCGGGCGGTGAGGGCCACCGAATCCTGGATCCCGCCGAGCTCGGGATAGAAATGGTCGGTATACATCGCGATCTTCATGCCTGCGGGGGCTCCGTCTGCATCGGTCGGCGCAGTGCAAGATAGGCGGCAACCAAGCCAACACCAAGCAATGCCACCGCACCAAGCCCGAGCCGGTTCCCAGACGTCATGAGATGAGCGCCGGCATAGCTGCCGGCGAAGAACAGCGCCGTCGATTTCGGAACTGTCGCCAGGAGATTGACGACCATGAAGCGCGCCAGGTCGACACGAGCCGCGCCGGCTGCGATCAACACAAGGGCCCCGATCGCGTGGGTCCATTTGCCGATCAGCAGCATATGGGTTGACCGCATGGCCACGCGGGCGGTGAACGCCTCGGCCCGGTCGACGGGAACGCCAAGACGCAGCGCAAGGCGATGCAGGCGGCTGTCGGATAGCCGGCCGATTGCATAGTAAAGAAGATCGCCGATCAGGTCGCCCAGGATCAGCAGAGGCAATGCGCCATACCACGGGACAACCCCGTTGGCGGCCAGTGCACCGGCGAGCACAGAAATGATCGGGCCTTCCACGACCGCAAGCGGGAGCAGCAAAATCAGACCATACTTCGCGACGAAGAGCGCAAGCCCAGCCAGGCTCATACCAAAACCCGCTCTCGTGCACAGAGTTTCACGGACGGGCTGGATACCATCGCGCTGAGCCGGCGACCTTGAGGATTGGCATCAGCCCAAAGAGCCGTGTCAGTCATCATCGGTCATACGCCCATTGGCGCCATGGCAGGTCTGGCATTTCGCGGCGGCGCGGATCCCCCCGCTGGACGCCTCTCCCCGTGCCACCAGGAAGCGATGCCGGCGTCGCCACCAGGGCGCATCGGTGATCCGCAAAGGCACGTCGGTGCTGGCCAACCCGCGCAACATCTCTGAGCTGCCATACCGGCTGTCCGCGGCATGCGCGGTCAGATACCCCTTGATCGCCATCGTGCTGGATGGATCGAGGCTGGCATCCTCGCCAAAATGCGAAGGCAGGCGTGCCATAAGCGCGACCCATGAGCGAGACGGCAAAAAGCGGGGGTCATAGGCGATGTGGCAGGCGCTGCACTCCTTGGCCATCGTCGCCTCACCCGAGGTCGCTGCAGTCGCGGCGGCCGGTATCGCCACCGCCACCTCCGGGCCGTCTTCGGCCAGGCTGCAGGCGGCCGGCATTCCGACACCCAGCAGTGCCAGCAAGCCGAACCGAACCAACCGCGCGCTCATAGGCTTTCCATGAAAGTAATGAAGTTACCTTTTTCTTGAGGCGTGCACAGGCGCCCATAGACGGTGCGGCAGTTGCGGGTGAACCAGCGCTCCACCTTCGTAAAGTCGGTGAAGCGGTTCGGTGTGCGCGACACCGCCATCGGTGCGATATCCTTGCCGGCCCGCGTCCGCCCGGCATTCAGCGGTGAGGTGGTGTGACACGCCGAACAGGACGGCGTCTCGGGTTGGCTGACGCCGGGATGGGCGAGAAAGAAGGCCTGCCCGGCGGCTGCGGAAAACCCATGAAACCCGGGATCACTCTGCTTGGCCGCGGCCGCGTAACCATCGAGGATGGCCTTCCGCGCCGAAGGCAGGCTTTGGGCTCCCCCTGGTCCGGCCGTGACCATTGTGAAAATGACGGCGATGGCAGTCGCGCGCGAACAGGATATCATTGCAGCTCCTCGGGTATTTCGATGTTCTGTGGGGCGAAACGCGCGGCTGCGGCATCACTGTGACAGGCGCTACAATTGCCGCGCCCCCCGACGAGCCGGTTTGTAAAGGTCGCATCGGGGATGTTGTGGTGGATCCGCCGCCAGAAGCCCGTTGCGTCGATACGAACCGAATCCTTCGGATCGATACTTTGACGAAACTTTACGGCCGGCAGCGTGTCCCATCGCTCGGCGGCGTTGGCCGTAAGGTAGGTGCGCAGTTGCTCGGTGATGGCAGGATCCAGGCTGGCATCCTCGCCGAAATGATGGCCGAGATCGGCCAGGATCGCCTGCCAACTCGAAGCCGGCATCAGGCTCGGGTGATAGACCATATGGCAGGCGCCGCACTCCCGGGCATAAGCTCCGTCGAGAGGGCCCGTCGGCACGCCGAGTGCCGGGCGCGCCGTGAGCCCAATCGTGCCGGCGGTGATCCCGACGCCGCCGAGCAGCAGCAGGATCGATGCAAGTCGCCAAGAGCCCTGACCGGTCTGCGCAGCGACGCCGGGCTCGTCGCGCTTGCGCCCCGTCAGCATCGCCGCTGTCAGGTTCTCGTTCTCATGGCGGCTCTCATAAAGCACGCCGGCGAGATGTGCTGCCACCATCCCGACCAACATCAGTGCCAGCAACTTATGGACGCCGCGGACGAACCAGCCGACCGCGAACGGCGTGACGAAGGCCAACGGGCCCTGCTTGTCCTGGCCGCCAAGGGCAATCACGCCCGAGACGACAATCAGCGTCAGGACCGCCAGCAGCGCGAACACCATCAGCCCGCCAAGCGGGTTATGGCCGAGATATCGGCGCGTGGTGCCGCGCAGCAATCCGCGCGCATAGGCGATGATCGTGGCGGGAGCGAACAAGAAGCTGGAAAAGCGTGCGAAGCCGCCGCCGAGCACCCCCCAGACGACGCGAAATCCAACCAGAGCGGCGATCGCGGTGCCGGCGATCAGATGAATGTCCAGCGCGTTGCGAGCGCCGAAAAAACCGGTCAGCCCCGCTGTTACGACCGCCACAACGAGAAGCCAGTGAAACCCTCGCACACCGAAATCCCAAACCTTGCGTGTGTGAGGGCTGGGCTCCGGGCTCGATGCTGCGGTTTTGACATGATTTGGCCTGCCCACACTGTCCGCCATTCGTCTGGGATCCTGTTCTCAGTCCTTGGACAGCGTGACACGGCAAGATTGCAGCCACCTTACAGCAGCCTCAAAGCGGTCGCGGTTGTAAGTCTGAGACGAGGTGTCCGCGTGCGAGAGCGGCCCTCATGGCGTTGTCGCACGGACCCGTGTCGCATCCCGTCCAACTCACCATGGGGTAGGATGGCGGCAAGCGGCGTTGCTTTTAAACGGCACCATTGGTCGACCCGAAGAAAAAGGAACGCCATTCTGCCCCATGGTGAGCCGGACAGGATGGGACACGGGTCCCTGTGACTGCGTCATCCGCAGGGCGAACTTCAGATTCACGAACCGAAGCGCCGGCGTTCGTTTATGTCGGGTCGTAGCGGAAGCCAAGCTTCATGCAGACCTGGAAATGGCCGACCTGGCCATCGACGATATGGCCTTTGATCTGCGTCACTTCGAACCAAGACAGGTTCCTGAGCGTTTTCGAAGCCGTGCTGATGCCGTGCTTGATGGCGTCATCGATGCTGGCGTGAGACGTTCCGACGATCTCAGTGACACTGTAGACGTGATCGCTCATTTGCATTCTCCAATTGGCGATGCCCGAAATCTCAGCGAGGCGGATAGGTGCTATCTCGGATATATCCCAGCTCTGATGGGGCGGGCAGCTTCGGAACCTACCAAGCCTACGATGTCCGCCGCATCGCGTGCCGCATGACAATGCAGATCTCACGTCAAACGGGGCACAGTTTAGCATCGGCTGGTGTGAGGACGAACGGTATGCGGCGTGTGGTGGCCGGCGGCGTGATCGTGGTGGGTGGCCTGCTCGCGGCGTTGGTCGCGTTCCGATTGGACGTGGCGCGTTACGCGGCCCTGCGTCTGATCGACCGGGCCGGCTTCGGTCCCGCGGACTTGCAGGTGACCGGGCTCGACCTCCATGGCCTGCAGGCCAGCGACCTTCGGCTGGCTGGCGGGGCGCTGCAGGTGGCGCACGTGGCGCTGAGCTACACGCCGCGCGGCCTGATGGCGGGCCGGATCGATGCGGCCATGATCGATATGCCGGATATCCGGATGGCGCTTGCCGGCAGCGATCTGCTGATTGGCGACAGGAAGCTCGATCTGGCAGGCTCGTCCGCCAGCCGCGTTCAGGTTGCCAAGCTTGGCATCAGCCACGCCCATGTGGCCTTGGCAACTCCGCAAGGGATGGTGGAGACCGAACTTTCGGCGGAGATCGCGTTGGCTGGGTCGGACGTTCAGGGCACCGGGCTCGGCGTGAATCTGGCGGCGACTGTGGACGGCACGCGTCGCACAATCCGGGTGGAGGTTCCGAAGATCGCGCTGTCCTCCATGGGGACGGGGACGGGGACGGGGACGGGGACGGTGCTGACCGTGACGTTTTCAGAGGTCGGTATCACATCCACAGATGCGGCCCAGGATGTGCCCGTCGCGCTGTCCGATCTGGCGGGGGACGTGGTTTGGAACGGCGCGACGCTGGCGGCGCATGTCACCAGCGGCCAACTGCGGTCCACGCGGGTGCCAGAGGCCGTTGTGCCGCTGAGGCTCACAGCGCATGGCACCCTTGCCGGAGCGCATCTCGGCTTTGACGCACAGCTGCAAGCCGTGGGGAAGGCCACGCTGCGGCTGGCGGGCGTGCATGATCGCGGCAGCGGGATCGGGCATGTCGATGTGACGTCGCTCCCGTTGGTGTTTCAGAATGGCGGCCTGCAGCCGGCCGCGCTGTTCCCGGCCATCGGCCGCTCGATCCCCCCGATTGCGGGCACGATTTCGCTGTCCGGCGCAATCGCGTGGCGGGCGGCGCGGCTGGCGCCTGCCCTCGTGCTGCATCTGGCGGACCTGGGATATCAGATGGGGGGCGCGCGGATCGGCAAGGTCGTCGGCGACATCCATATCAACGGCCTCATGCCGCCCGCCACAACAGCGGGTCAGGCGCTGCGCGGGGTGATCGAGGTGCCAGGACTGGCACCGATGCCGATGGGGCTGGTATTTCAGCTGTTGCCGAAGCCCGCGCTGCGGGTGGAAAGCACGAGCATTGCGTATCTCGGCGGCCGGATCACCACATCGCCATTCACGATAGATCCGGTGCAGACGGATGTCAGCACCACCGTGGCGCTCGATCAGATCGACCTGGCGCAGTTCCTGGCGCTCGCCGGGGTCGAAAGTCTCAGCGGCAGCGGCGCGCTCAGCGGACAGATCCCGTTGATCGTCAGCCGGGACACGGTCGAGGTGCGCGACGGGCACCTGGCCGCGGCGGCGCCCGGCGTGCTCCGCCTGGGGAGCGCTGCGTTGCCGAAAGCAATCACCGAGTCCGGCCAGGACATGACGTTGTTGCTGCAGGCCCTGGCAGATTTTCACTATGACAGCTTCACCGTCGATCTTGCCGGGCGGCCCACCGGCGAGGCCACGATCGGGTTGCGCCTGAAGGGTGCCAATCCGGCGGTGCTGCAGGGGCAGGCTTTCAACATAAACCTCAATCTGAAAAGCAATTTTGGTCAGATCACCAATATCGTGGTAAAGACCATCGGAGCGGCACAGCTCATCTTACGGAACATATTGGGAAAATGACCTGGTGAAACGATGTTCGACGCAGTTGGCGATGGCCTTCGCATTGTGCCTGGGCGCTGGCTGCAGCCCCGTTGTGAAGCTCGAAGCACCGCGCGAGCCGATTACGATCAATCTCAACATCAAGCTCGATGCGGATGTGCGCCTACGCGTCGGGGAGAAGGCGAAGCAGGATGTTGAGACGAAACCCATCTTCTGAAGGCGGCGCCATGATCAACCACACAATCTCTGCCTTTGCCCGACGCATGCTCGCTGCCGCTGTGCTGCTGATGGTGGCGATGCCACCGGCCCTGGCGCAGAACCACACGCTCGATGGGCCCCGTGCATCCGGCGCGGTGGGGGAACGCTTTGACGGCTTTGCCGAGGCACGGGACCCGTCGGCGGCCGACATGGTTGCGAAGGTGAATGCCGAACGCCGCGTGGTGTATGCCCAGCGGGCCGCGGCGGACAAGGTTCCGGTCGAGGCCGTGGGGCGGATCTATGCGCAGGAGATCATCAAATCGGCGCCGCCGAAGACCTGGTTCCGGTCAGAGGCCGGCACCTGGACGCAAAAATAGCACCTGCTCCGACCGAACTCTATGCCATCGCCTGACACCCCCGCGCGTCTTGCCAACGCGCGCGGGCCCGGCCCAAGGCGCCGCCCCGTCATAGCAATGGTTGCGACCTTTCAGACAACGGGCAGACGCACGACGTGGTCAGCGCGTCGGTGTCGAACGGCGGCCAGATCCTGACGCTGCCGGTCGATACGCCGTTCCCGCCGGAGGTGCGCCGCGGAGACATCCCGCGCCACGGCGAGCGGCGGATCGCGGGGCCGGCCAATGGCGGTTCTGACCGGCTCTCTGAGCCCCGCACCCGACCCAATGGGTTCTTTATCCGACCTTCAAGCTATCGACCGGCAAAACGGTTCAGGCCCTCGTCCTGAGGGTCCTGGTGCGGCAGCCATGGGATCAGGTCAATCCCAGATATGCTCGCCGATCCGGTCTCTGCGCGTGATTCTCCGCCGGCGTCTGCTATAGGTCTGGATCGCGGGCAGATGGGGCCTCAATTTGCGCATTCTGGTCATCGAGGACGACGCCGCGACGGCCGACTACATCGCACGCGGGCTCGCGCAGGAGGGGCACACGGCTGAGGTGGCCCGGACCGGCAAAGACGGCCTGTTCCTTGCGCTGTCCGAAAATTTCGACGTGATTGTGACCGACCGAATGCTTCCTGCGCCGGACGGCCTGACGATTGTGCGGGCGCTGCGTGCATCCTGCGTCATGACGCCGGTGCTGATGCTGACTGCCCTCGGCGATGTGGACCGGCGGGTGGAGGGGCTGGATGCTGGCGCCGATGACTACCTGGCCAAGCCATTCGCATTCTCCGAGATGTATGCCAGGATTCGGGCATTGTCGCGACGCCCAGCGGCGACAGGAGCGGCATCGACGGAACTGATCGTGGGCACGCTTCGCATGGATCTGCTGCGCCGCGTCGTCACACGGTCAGGTACCATTGTGGATTTGCTGCCGACCGAATGGCGCCTGCTTGAATACATGATGCGTCATCCCGGCCATGTGCTGACACGGACGATGCTGCTGGAACAAGTGTGGGATTTTGCCTTCGACCCGACGACGAATGTTGTCGATGTGCATGTCAGCCGGCTGCGCCGCAAGCTCGATGGTCCGGACGGACCGACACTCATTCGCACGGTACGCGGCGCGGGCTATATCCTCGATGCCTGAGGTGCCGCGTTTCGACGGGTTGCGCCGGCTTTTGCGAAGCTTCGCGCTGCGGACGTCGTTGGGGATCGCGGCAGCGGCCCTGCTGCTGTCGCTGATCGGGGCCGGATGGGGATGGATCCGCGCCGAGACGGCCTTGTATCAGGAGTTGGACCTCCTGCTGGCCGGGGAGGCAGAGGGATTGATCCGAGACTACCAGGCGATCGGTCCGGAAGCTTTACTGGATGCGGCAAGGGTGTCTGTGCGGCGAGATGCTTTGTTGCTGATCCTGGTGCAAACCGCGGATGGGCAGACATTGGCGGGCAGGATCGACACAGCCCCGGCCGCTTTGCGAGGATATGCCACGCTGCGCGGCTCCGGCGAACCGCCGCTGCGGGCCCTCGGGGCGCTGCTGCCCGGCGGGATCAATCTCGTGGTCGCCGCACCGATCGCTGCTGTCGAGGATGCCGCGCGGGCCCTGGCGTGGACGCCGCTTGTCGCGGCGTGCGGAGCAGGGATTGTTGCGCTGTTGCTCGGATTCGTGGGCGCACGGGCGCTGGAACGGCGGCTTGCATCGGTATCTGATGTGGCCGGCTTGCTGACGGCGGGGGATCTGTCGCGCCGGCTGCCGCAATCGGGCCGCCGCGACGAGTTCGACCGGCTGGTAATGACCGTCAACGCCATGCTGGCGAAGCTGGAAATGTTGGTGACGGCGCAGCGTCAGGTGACCGACGACATTGCTCACGATCTGCGCGGCCCGTTGCAGCGGCTGCGCCAGGGGCTTGAGGAGGCGCTGGCCGACCGGACCGATGATCCGGCCCTGACAGTGGCAATCTCTGAGTTGGACGCCGTGCTCGAGACGTTTTCGGCGCTGCTGCGGATCGCGCGCGCAGAGGCCGGAGCGGTGACGCGACGGTCGCTCGACCTGTCGGCGCTGGTGACGTCCGTCGCCGAGGCCTATGGGCCAGTCGCGGATGAGACGGATCGACCGTTCACGACCGATATCGCGCCGGGCCTCACGATCGACGGTGATCCGGCGCTGCTCGGGCGGATGCTGGCGAACCTGCTGGACAATGCGTTGTCGCATGGTGCGGGCGCGATCAGCGTGTCTCTACAGGCCGGACCGGTGTTGACGGTGGCCGATGAGGGGCCCGGTGTCCCGATGGCAGAGCGCGATGCGGTGCTGAAACGCTTCGTGCGGCTGGACAGGAGTCGTGCAAGCCCGGGAACCGGACTTGGTTTGGCTCTGGTGAAGGCGGCGGCACAGGCGCATGGCGGATCCGTGACGCTGGGGTCGGCGTGGCCTGACGGTCGCGGATTGGCCGTGACGGTGGACTGGCGCGTGGCGGCGTAGATCGCACTCACGCTGCAATGCCTCTGACACGATCTTCATGGTGACGCAGGACGATCCTCCACCGACTGCGCGCCAGATTGCGGTGATGCCGATCATGCAGAGCGGCTGACACACCGAGGATCAGAGACATGCGCAATCCCATTCATCGCTTCGGCCGCGCGGCTTTCGCAGCGACCCTGTTGGCTGCCACCGCCATATCCGGCGCGGCTGCCTGGCGGGTTCTGCCGGCGTCCGCCCAGACCGCGACGTCGCATACCGCGCCGATCGATGTCGGCCATCCCGCCGCCCAGGCCTTGCCGGGCTTCGGAGACTTGGTTGACAAGGTCAGCCCGGCCGTCGTGACAATCAGCAGCACGATGCATGAGCCGTCTGACGATCAGTCGTCACCGTTTGGCGCCGGCTCGTCCCAGGCTGAGGCATTCGGCCAATTCTTCGGCATGCCGGGCCAAGGGAGCGAGCACATCGTGCACGCGCTCGGCTCCGGGTTTCTCCTGGACAGTCAGGGCCATATCGTCACCAACAATCACGTCGTGAAAGACGCCACCAACATCGAGGTGACGCTGGCGGACGGCCGCAAGCTGCCGGCGAAGGTCATCGGCGTTGACCCGAAGACCGACCTGGCTGTGTTGCAGGTTAAATCCGACACACCGCTGCCACATCTGGCGTTGGGTGATTCCGATGCCGCACGCGTGGGGGACTGGGTGGTTGCCGTGGGCAACCCGTTCGGCCTTGGCGGTACCGTGACCGCTGGCATCTTGTCGGCGCGTGGACGGCATATCGGCCAAGGGCCATATGACGACTTTCTGCAGATCGACGCGCCGATCAATCGTGGGAACTCCGGTGGGCCGCTGTTCGCTCAGGACGGCACGGTGATCGGTGTCAATACCGCCATCTATTCGCCGTCGGGCGGAAGCGTCGGAATCGGGTTTGCGATCCCGGCGAGCGTCGTGAAGCAGGTCGTCGGCCAGCTTGAGACGAGCGGCAAGGTCGAGCGTGGCTGGCTCGGTGTCGCGGCGCAGCCCGTGTCCTCCGCCATGGCGAAAGCGCTGGACCTGCCGGCTGCGAGCGGTGCGCTGGTGGCCGAAGTGCAGAAAGATAGCCCGGCGTCGTCTGCCGGGATTCAGCCGGGTGATGTGATCACCAAGATCGGTTCACAGGCGGTCAAGGACTCGAGCGCACTCGCCCAGATGGTCGCCGCGCTGCATGCCGGCTCAGACCAGCAGATGACAATACACCGGGACCGGCAAGACAAGATCCTGACGGTGGCGATCGTGGCGCAGCCTGAGCAGGACGCAACGATGCAATCTTCGGCGGCAGAACAGGGTCCGAAGCTCGGGCTCGCGTTGGCTCCGCTGAATGATGAGGCACGCCAGGCGATGAACCTGGGGCCTCATCAGAAGGGTGTGGTCGTCGCGGCGGTGCAGCAGGATAGCCCGGCCCAGGCAGCAGGTCTGCAGCCTGGCGACATCCTTGAAATGGTCGGGAGCCTGGCGGTGACTGGCCCGCAACAGGCTGTAAAAGCGCTCCAGGCCGGCACTCAGAAAGCCGGCGCCGTGGCCCTGCGGATTGTGCGCGATGGTCACCAAGCCTTCGTCGCACTGAGTGCAGGATCGTCCAACGAGGGCTGATGATCTCTCGGCTCGGACTTGCGGCTCTTGGTGAACCACAATGCCGGGCCATCGCTTCACGTCATTGTCATGTGGCGCTGGGTCCAGACGCCTATCCACCCGACGCGCATCTGATCTGCCTTACAAAGCTGCCGTTCCCCACGGGCGCCGATCCAGAGATCGTCGACGCCGTCGAGGAGGTCGAGCCATCGTCGCCGGCCCGACATAGCCGCGTTCGGCCAGCTTCCGACAGAAGGGGTGCCCAAACAGATCTGCTGGGATTGGCAGTTATCGGCCAGTGCGATCAACGTCCACTCGGTCGTGCCGGCACCCTCTCTCGACGAGCGAACCCGGCACGATGCCGCCTGAGGAGACGGTGAGCTGATTGAAGTGCCCCAGCGTCACGCCGCGTGCGACGCTCTCGCCAGAAACTTTAGAGCGTGATGACTGGAGGTGGAATCCCCGAGAGGTCTGAATCACGCGTTAAAACAAATCCCTAGGCGGTGTGGACTGATTTGACCAAGATCATGGTGCAAGCAAAAGCAACGATTGCACTGTAACTTTCTACGGTCTTCTCGCAACGCATGGCGACGCGTTTGAAACGCTTGAGTTTTCCCATGGCTTGCTCGATGCGAGCCCTGAGCCTGTAGAGCTTTATGGGAAAGAAAGTTGGCCTTTCGCTGGCGTTGGAGCGGTATGGGATGATCGGTATGATGCCGCGTGCACGGCAGGCCGCGCGGTTTGATTTGGCGTCGTAGCCTTTGTCCGTCATCGCCGCGCGCGGCGTGATATCCGGACCGACATCGAGTGAAATCGGCAGTTGTGTGCTGTCGCTGACCTCGCCTCCCGTCAGGTGGAAGCCGATGGGGAGACCGTCGAGGTCCGTCTTGAGGTGGATTTTGCACGAGAAGCCGCCGCGAGATCGCCCGAGCGCCTGGCTTTGCTGCCCCCTTTTGCGCCTGCGGCCGAGACATGCGCCCGAACCACCGTGCTGTCGAACATCTGTACCAGATGCGCCGTGGTGCTCAGTTCCGCCAATATTTGAAACAATGCCTCAAACACACCGGAACGGCTGAGCCGCCAAAAGCGCTTCCAGACGCTGTTCCAAGGGCCGAACTCGGCAGGAAGGGCACGCCAGGTGATGTTGTGTACTGTGAAATAGTGAACTGCTTCGAGAAATTTACGGTCATCGTGCCCCGGCTCGCCGCGGCGTGACTGCACCGCATCGAAAACATCCATCACAATCGCCCAATCGCCTTCGCTCATTCCCGTAAGCATTCCACCGGTTCCATCTGCCCGGTTGCCCATTGATTCGATCAAAACCCGATTCGGGAATCAAAAACCTTCAACTTTCTCCGATCCGTCCACACCGCCTAGTGTCGTGATTCTGAAATTCGCAGGGCGAATTTCAAAATCAGTCGACACTAGAATCAATAAGTTAGTGGCCCGCTTTACCAGGAATTCGCCTTGCGAATTTCTGGT
>CAIQQQ010000381.1 GCA_903873995.1 uncultured Rhodospirillales bacterium | reverse complement strand
TCTCGGCCAGCGTGGGCTCGAGCGGCCGCTGGGCGCAATGGGGATCATCGACGTCGGGGCCCTGCAGGGCGTCGTAACAGGCAGCGAGGTCGCTCACGCTGGAGGCAAACGGCCCCAGGTGATCGAGGCTGTAGACGAAGGGGTAGCTGCCGTGGCGTGACAGCCGTCCGAAGGTCGGCTTGAGCCCGAAAGTGCCGCACAGCGAGGACGGCACGCGGATCGATCCATTGGTATCCGAACCCAAAGTCAGCGGCACCATCCCGGCCGCAATGGCGGCCGCGCAGCCGCCCGAGGATCCGCCGGCGCTGCGGCCGGGATCACGCGGATTGCGGGTCGCGCCGTAGTGGCTGTTCTCGGTCGAAAAGCCGTAGGCGTATTCGTCCATGTTGAGGGCACCCACCAGCACGGCGCCGACGGCGTCCATGCGCGCGACCAGAGTGGCATCCGCCGACTTTGGCGCATCGTCGGCATTGATGCGCGAGCCCGCCAGGGTGCGCACCCCGGCCACATCGAACAGGTTCTTGACGGCATAGGGAACACCCGCCAGCGGCCCCAGGGGCGCGCCAGCAGCGCGCGCCTGATCGATGCGCTGGGCGGCCATCAGCGCACGCTCGGCGAACACCCCGGTAAAGGCATTGATGGCCTGATCCATCGCCTCGATGCGCGCCAGTGTCGCCTGCACCAGGGCAGTGGCGGTGGTGCGGCCGGCGCGCACATCCGCGGCCATCTGCAGCGCCGGCGCGGCCGGCGCGGTCGTCGATCGATGCATGGGCGGGGGACCCTTACAGCCGCTGGACGAGGATCGGCTCGTCGTCCACTGCCAGAGGCAGATCGACGAAGCTCGCCGCGATCGCCGCGAAGCGCTCGAGGTTGAGCAGCGCGGCGGCGCGCTGCTCGGGGGTCAGGCTAAGACCCTGGAGGGGCGCCACGGCGTCGAGATAAGCAGCAAGGTCGCTGTCCGGCATCGGGCTCTCCTGTGGAATGTCGGCCGCGCGCCGTGATTGCCGGCGCCGCTCACGCCAAGCAAGCAATCGGCGTGCCCAGCTTGGCGTGCACGTCGTGGACCGTCCGAAACACAGCCTCGCCCGAAGGGGCGCCTGTTCACGCAGCCTCTGGCGTCCGCTTTTTTGGCCGGCCACCCAGCCGGCCATTGCGCCTGGATGCAGCCACCTTCGCCGCCGAAGTCGATGCACCGCCGCGCTTCCCGATTTCTGCGGCCATCCACTTCCGTGACCCGAAAAACCCTTCGAGCAGCGCCGGAATATAAATATCCGCGTCGAGCGCCGGAAAGTGAAGGCCAAGGCCCGAAGGGCTGATCTCGATGCTGGCGAGGTCTGCCGGCCGCGCGTGTTCCAGGCGCTCGGCGAGCTTTGGCGCGAACGACACGTCGATACCGGACGCAAACGAGATCACCACCCGCGCAACGCGACGGTCATAGCGCGCCCCTCTCACCGAGGGACACGAGGCCTTCTCGGCAAGGCCACGGGCGTTCGCCACCTCGAACTCTTCATCACTTATTTCCATGGATTTCTCCCCATCCGACGCTCAGCGATTGCGGCCTGTCGGAAAGCTCATCGAGGATGGCCGCGAGCTGATGCCGGCTGAATCCATAGTTCCCCCGCAGGGCGGGTGACCCGTCCGGACAGCATAATTCGAAAACCGCCTCGCACCCATTGCCGATCACGTGAACGTGGGCCGGTCGATGATCGTTCTGGTAGACCACAACCCGCAGGCCCGAGAACCGAAAACCCTGGGCATGAATATATCCTAATCGGATTGGCTTTTTCCAGCAATCGTTGGGTGAGCCTAGCTCTGTGGCTTAAGGCTTGCCGGCCTGAGAACGGCGCGCAATTGGCCTTGGTCCGACGTGTCCGCCCAGGTCAGATGTGCGCGGGCTGGCAACGGTTTCCGCGGCGACGGCGACGGCGACGGCGACGGCGGCAGCGGCAGCGGCAGCGGCAGCGACAGGGCGCCCCGCGGCCACGGCAGCGGCACTGGTGGCGGCGGCAGTGGCGGTGGCAGCAAGGACAGCCAAGTGCCCCCCGCCGCCGCCGCCACCCACCAGCGCGAATAAGCAGCAACCGCAACCGCAACTAGCGCCGCGCCAGCCATAGTGTACTAGTACAGCAACCGCACAGCGCCCATTGCGGCATACACTACATACCGAGCATACCGCGCGTGTCCGTGGGGCCCGGCCCCACAGCTCAGCAATACGAGATACAACATACGCCCCCCAGTCCAGCAGTACATCCGTCGAAGTACTACTTCGAAGTACTACTTCGAAGTAGTACTTCGAAGTAGGCTCCTACCAGCATCAGCCGCCGAGGCCATAACGTTACACACTCTTGTACACACTTCGAAGTACTACTTCGAAGT
>CAIQQQ010000380.1 GCA_903873995.1 uncultured Rhodospirillales bacterium | reverse complement strand
CGCAACTCACCGAACTGCTGTGCGCACTCGGGGTGGTCATCCTGGACTGCCGCCATGATCTGGCGCAGCCCGACTGGGGTGAACAGGAGTATCGCCTCGGCCATATTCCCGGGGCGGTCTTTGCCCACGTGGACCACGATCTTGCCGGCGCCCGCACGGGTGCCAACGGACGCCATCCCCTGCCCGCGCCCGAAACCTTTGCAGCCCGGCTGCGATCCTGGGGTGTCGGTTCGGCCAGCCGCGTCGTGGTTTACGACTCGGCGCAGGGCGCCTACGCGGCGCGTGCGTGGTGGATGCTGCGGTGGGTGGGGCACCCGCAGGTCGCCGTTCTCGACGGTGGCTGGCAGGCCTGGCTGGCGTCGGGCCAGCCTGTCAGCAGCGAGATCCCGCAACCGGAACCCGGCGACCTGCGCGCCGCTGCCAGCCTGCAGGCCATCGTCGCAGCGGATATGGTGTTGGGCCTTGTGTCAGCTGCTCCGGTGCCCGCCCCGCACGGTACG
This sequence comes from uncultured Rhodospirillales bacterium, assembly GCA_903873995.1. Lineage (GTDB taxonomy): Bacteria > Pseudomonadota > Alphaproteobacteria > Acetobacterales > Acetobacteraceae > CAIQQQ01. Next base: position 1,627 of record CAIQQQ010000380.1, on the reverse strand, counting down.
CTGCTGCTGGATGCGCGGGCGCCCGACCGCTTTGCAGGGCGCAATGAAACCGTCGACCCGGTAGCGGGTCACATACCCGGGGCGGTAAATCGTTTCTGGAAAGAGAACCTGGACGAACAGGGCCGGTTCAAACCGCCCCAGCAACTGCGGGAGGAGTACGCGGCTTTGCTGCAGGGGCGCCAACCGCAGCAGATGCTTGTTCAATGCGGCTCTGGCGTGACGGCCTGCCATGACATCCTCGCCCTGCACTTGGCGGGGATGCAAGGTGCGGCGCTGTATCCGGGATCGTGGAGCGAATGGATCGCGGATCCGGAACGGCCGATCGCCGGCGGCGCGTGAAGGAGATCCGTTTACCCTGGGAACTCACGACGTGAGGCAGAGGGGGCCACTGAAAATCGCATCTGTCGTTAAGCACGGCACCCTGCTTCAGGGTTCCAGCCGCATCGCCAGCAATGCGATAACAACGCCCACAAAAACGTAGCCAACTTCCGGCAACGAGACACGCAATGAGCTGCGGCGCATGAGTTCCGGCAGCAGATCCGACAGCGCGATATAGATGAAGCTGGCCGCCGCCAGCGCCAGCGCATAGGGCAGCAAGGCCTGTGCGGAGGCCAGCAGGAAGTACCCGGCCACGCCGCCGACGACGGCAGACGTTCCCGACAGCAGCATGAAACCGAACGAGCGGCGCCGCGAAAAACCGGCGTTGAGCAGGATCATGAAGTCGCCGATCTCGTGTGGAATCTCGTGGGCCAGAACCGCCAGCGCTGTGAGCGCGCCGGCGCGCACGTCGACAAGAAAGGCCGCCGCAATCACCACGCCGTCGGCAAAGTTGTGAAGCGCATCGGCGACGAGTATGGGGTAGGCGCCGCGGCCCACTTCGTGCGCGTCATGGCCGTGATGATGTTCGTGGCCATCGCCCTCGTGATGATGCGTGTGGTGCAGCAGCGTGAGCTTCTCCAGGACGAACATCCCCAGTATGCCCAGCAGCACCGTCCAGCCCATCGCCTGCGGCGCCAGGCCGCCGGCGAGCGCTTCGGGCAGCAGGTGCACCAGCGCGGTTGCCAGCAGCAGGCCGATGGATACGTGCACCAGCCGGTCCACCAGCCCCGAGAGCCAGCGGAACCCCAGCAGCGCGGCAAGGCTGAGCGAGACCACCGTCGAGGCGAGATTGGCCGCGACGATCAGCAGCACTGTCACCATCAATGGGCCTCGTCCCAGTTGTTGCCCACACCCACATCGACTTCCAGTGGCACTTGCCACTGCACGATGCCGGTCATGATGCCCGGCACCGCGGCACGCACGATATCGAGCTCGCCTTCGGGCACCTCGAAGACGAGTTCATCGTGCACCTGCATGACGAGGCACGTGGCCAGTTTCTCGCGGGTCAGCCAGGCATCGGCGGCGATCATTGCCAGCTTGATGAGATCGGCCGCCGTTCCCTGCATGGGGGCATTGATGGCGGCGCGCTCGGCGGCCTGCCGGCGAGGCCCGTTGGAACCGTTGATCTCCGGCAGCCAGAGGCGGCGGCCGAACACGGTTTGCACATAACCCTTCTCGCGGGCGCTGACGCGCGTCGACTCCATATAGTGGGCCACGCCGGGGTAGCGCGCAAAATAGCGGTCGATGT
>CAIQQQ010000379.1 GCA_903873995.1 uncultured Rhodospirillales bacterium | reverse complement strand
CGCCGCCCGAGCCGCCCGCCACGCCGCCGCGTGCCACCGAGCCGCCGGCGCCGCCGGTTGCGGTGTTGCCGGTGAAGTTCACGCTCGCGAGGCTCACCGTGCCCGACGCCACGAAGATCGCGCCGCCGGCGCCGAGACCGCCGCCGCCACCCATCGCTCCGGCGCCGCCGGTGGCGTTGCCGTTCACGATGCTGACATTCTGGATCGTGACCGAGCCGCCGTTGACGAAGAACACCCGGTTCGTGTTGTTGCCGCTGACCTGAAAGCCCGCGCCGGCGATCGTGACGTTCGCGGTGATGGCCGGCAGCGCCGAGCTGGTCGTGACGTTGGTGGACAGCGTGATCGTCGAGCCCGGGTTCAGGTTCGCCTGGGCGATCGCGTAGCTCAGCGTGCCGGCGACCGTGCTGTCACCGCTGTCACTCGCCGAGGTCACCGTGTAAGCGGCCGCCTGGGCCGTCCCTGGCGGCGCCAGCATGAAGCCGACCGCGGTCAGGGCCGTTGTGAGCATCAGGCCCCGCGCGAGGCGGGTGTGACGGGAGACGCCGGCAACGACGGTCTTCGGATGGGACATCATGGGGAGTCTCCTCGGTTCTCTTGGGCGCGCCACGCGCGGGACGTTTCGGTAAGGACGCTTGCGGCGTCGCTAATCAGGCAGCCGATGCGGAACTGTAAAAGATTTGCCGTGAGTTCGAAAGAGAGCGCGGTCATGGGATGCGATCCCCCGACCCCGCCGCCGATCCGGACGCGACGCGGACCACGACCGGGCCGCCCCGTTCCAGATCGGCGTCGATGAAGGCGGCGTCCGCCTCGGAGATGTCTCCGGCGAGACGCTTCAGCTGCATGAGGTTGAGCAGGTAGTTATAGCGCGCAGCCAAAAGCTGCCGGCGCACCTGGAAGAGGTCGCGTTCGGCGTCCAGCACCTCGGTGATGCGGATCAAACCGGCACTGAACTTCTCGCGCTTGGCCTGAACCACACGCTCCTGCGCGGCGGCGGCGCGGGCGATCTGGTCCGCACGGGTGGCGTTGGCGCCGATCTCCTCATAGGCGACGCGGACCCGCTCCTCCACATCGAGCCTCTGATCCTCGATGCGGTATTTGGCGGCGCGGTAACGGGCATGGGCGGCGAGCACCGGGTAGCCGGTGCCCTCGGCGTTGAACAGCGGCACGGTGAGGCGAAAGAGCACCGTGCGGTCGGTGGTGAGCGAGCCGCCGCCATAGACCGAGCCGCCGGTCTCCGCACGGTTCTGGGTGTAGGTGAGATCGACGCGGGGCGACAGTGCTGCGCCCTGCTGCTCGAACGTTGCGAACGCCTCGCCGGCCGCACCTTCGAGCACCAGCACATCGGGGTTGTGGGCCTTGGCCTGATCGACCCAGACCTGCGGATCGGCGGGGCTAGGCGGCGCCATGCCGATCGGGCCGGCGAGCGGCAGCAGCGCGGTGACGCGGCCGGCAACCCGATGTTCGAGGCCGGCGAAGGATTCGGACAGCGTGACCTCTGCCGTCGTGAGCTGGGACCGGCTTTGCATCAGGCGGGAGGTAACCTCGTCCAGATCGACCTGGCTGCCGAGCCCGCGCTGGGCGCGCAGCTGGGTCTGCTCGTGCTGGCGGTTAAGCGACGCCTCCTCCGCCCGCGCGGCTGCCAGCGCATCGGCCGAGCCGAGGGTGATGAGGTAGGACTGGATCACCTCGAAGATCACCTTCTGCCGCGCACCGTCCAGCTCGGCACGGGCGCGGTCCTTGCCGAAGCTGCTGCCATGGAGCTGGGCCAGCAGGCGCGGATCGAACAGCGGCTGAAGGATTTGCAGGGTGTTGCCGTAGTTGCCGAAATTGCTGATGCCAACGTGATAGACCGGCGAGTTGGAGCGCTTGACGTTGAGGCGCTCGCGGGAGTTGTCGAACACCCAGCTGGCGCGTGGGGCGAAACCGAGCAGCGCATCGATCGAGGCGCGGTTGGCAGCGGTCTGCGTCGCCTCGGCGCCGCCGATGGCAGGGCTTCCCGACAGCGCCTGGACCAGCAGCTCGGTGAGCCCCTGCCCAACGGTCGCGGAAGGTAACGGCGCGGGCGCTGCGGCCGCCGGGCACGCAAGGGCGAGGAGGATCGCAAGGGTGTGCAGCAGGCGCGTCATGACGCTGGTTCCGGATCGATGCGGCACTTGATGCCGGCGGGCAGCGCAAGATCGGCGTTGTCCAGCGTGATGCGCACCGAGAACATGTCGGTCTTGGGATCGATCACGGGGTCAACCAGCGTGATGGCCGCGATACGCGGCTCGAGCCCGGGGAGATCGAACAGCAGGCGCACCCGCGAGCCGGGGTGCAGCGTGGCCCGCAGGCCTGTGGGCAGCACCGCCTCGGCATACAGCCTGTCGACCTTCTGGACGGTCAGCACCGGCTTGTCGCCGGCACGCTCGCCCGGTTGCAGGCCGCGGTCGGTGACGACGCCGTCGATCGGGCTGCGCAGCTCGCGCACGGCGAGCGCGGCGCGAGCCGTTTCAAGTTCGGTGCGCGCCTGGTTGAGCTGTTCCTGCGCCGCCGTCACGTCCAGCTGGGCGATCTCGCGGTCGGTGCGGAGCTGGTCGAGATCCTGCTCCGATATGGCCTTCTTGGCCAGCAGATCTCGGTTGCGGACGAGGGTGCGATCGGCCATCGCGAGCTTGGCGCGGCGCTGGCGCAAGGCGGCGTCCGCGGACGCACGGGCCGTGGCGGCGTTCACCTGGGCCTGCTCGATCTCGCTGTGCAGCCGGGCAAGCACCTGGCCTTTGGTCACCTTGGCGCCACGATCGACCAGCACCTCGGCGAGCACGCCGGGCACCAGGGACGCCAGTTCGCTGTGCTCGCTGGCCGTGACCTGACACGGCGCGTCCGGCAGGATTGTGGCCAGCGCGGGGACTGCGGGCATAACCAAGAGCATGAAGAACAGAGCTTTACGCATGGAGCCTCCGCAGGAACACCAGGCGCGCCTGGCGCCAGAGCTGCAGACCCAGAGGCAGCGGATCGAGGGCGACGCGCACATTCATGCGCCCGTTGAGAAAGGTGATCGGCAGGTCCTTCTCCGTGCGGAGATCGATTTCGAACACGGCCTCCTCGGTGTGTGGCTGGTTGTCGCTGCCACGCGTGACCGCGAAGGGACCGCCGCCCTCCAGTGAGAGCACGGTGCTGGGAAGAATGTCGCTCGCGGCCGGCACGATGCGGAGGATGCGGGCCGGCATTTCGGCGAAGGCGTCCCAGCCCGGCCGGATCGCGATGCCGCGGCCCCGTTGGCTGTCATGGGTCGCGAGAATGGCGCGGAGATCGGCGATGTCTGCGGGGGCTGCGGCGGCGCGGATCACGGCGCGGTCTGCGTTCCAGACCGTGGCGAAGGCTTCGCCATGCATCACGTAACGTCCCGGCAGGTCTTCCGGGTGGATCATCAGCAGAACACCGGCGGCCGGGGCGCGGACGTCGAGCGCCGCCACGTCGCGCGCCGCATCGTCGAGGTCGCGCCGGACCTGGGCGAGCTGCTCGCCGATGGCGGCGGCGCGGCCGGCATCGGTCGCAGTGGCCTCGATCAGGCGGGCGTGCAACTCGGCCACGCGGGCCTTGGCGCGCTCAAGCCGGGACAGGGCCGCGGGTTCGACCAGGCGGGCGATCTTCTGGCCGGCCGCCACGGTCTCGCCCGGCTGGGCCAGCCATTCGGCGAAGACACCGCTGACACTGGGGCGGACGATCGCTTCGTCCGGCATTGCGACCACGCCCTGGGCCATCACTGCGCGCGGCGCCGGCACCAGGAACAGCAGCAACGCCACGGCGACGCCCAAGGCGCAAAGGCCTGCGGCGCCGCGCCGGGCCTGTGGGCCCCGTTTGGTGCGCAGGAAGGTCGCAAGGCCTGACATGGGAGACGCGAAATAGCCGAGCATCGACCATGCGGCGAGGATCAGGCCGAGGCCGGGATAGCGCTCGGCCACATAGAACGAGATCACCAGCATCAGCGACAGGCGATAGAGGAACGAGGCCGGCCCGTAGAGCAGGAACCACCAGCGCTCCGCCGGTGTTACGAAGGGAACCAGGGCCTGGGCGTCCCCCATCACGTGGCGGCGGAACAGGCCGGCCAGATACTGGGTGGAGCGCATGCCAAGGCCGGGGATGCCTGTGAGGTCGGTGAGGATGTAGTACCCGTCGTAACGCTGCAGCGGGTTGCCGTTGAACAACAGGGTCGAGAAGCCGCTGATGACGATGATGTTGTAGCACACCGAGCGCAACGCGCCGGGCTCGGCCTGAGACCAGACCATCAGCGCGAGGCTGCCTACGAACATCTCCACCAGAATGCCGGCAGCCCCCACCATCATCCGGTCGGAGCGTCGCTCCAGCACGGCGGAGGCGCTGGCGTCGACATAGGGGACGGGGATGAAGGCTGCGAACAGCACGCCGATCTGGCGCACCTCCATGCCCAGACGGCGCAAGGCAAGGCCGTGGCCGAGCTCGTGGAGGATCTTGACCACGGGATAGACGGCGCCGGCCACCAGCAGGTTCTCCGTGGACAGCAGCCGGTCTGTCACATCGCGGGTCAGCTCGTCCCAATGCGTCAGACCGACGCCAGCGCCGATTGCGGTGACGGCGAGCCACAGTAGCATGCCCACCGGGCTGAAGATCCAGCCCAGCCAGGGCAGCAGCACACCCAGCAGGCGCGTCGGGTCGAGCAGCTTCACCTTCAGCGACAAGGGCGTGCGCAAGGCCGAGATCAGGCGGCGGCGGCGGAGCGCGTCACGCCTTGCATCAAGCTTTGCCACATCGGGGACAACCTCGGTCTGGAGCAGATCGAGCGCGTGGAGCTGCTGGATGAACTGGACCACGTGCTCCTGATCGGGGGCGTTCTCGGGGTCGCGGGCCTGAAGCGCCGCCAGGATCTCGTCCAGGCCCCGCCTGCCGTCGAGCGCGCCGAGGAACTCAGCGCCCTCGCCCGAGATGCGGTAATGGCGGTGGGCGGCACGGTCGTGGAACACATACCAGACGCGGCCCTGATAGACGTGGCGGTAGCTGTCCACATGCGGCTTGAGGCGCAGAGAGGTGGGTGGCAGCGGCGCTGTGGATTGTGCCTGAGACGTGGCGCTCATGGCAGCCACTCCCACAGCTTCAGGCGGGCCCAGGACAGCATGGCGTGCGACCAGATCCAGACGAGGCGCCGCTCACCGATCTCGATCTTGGCCACGCCCTGCATGCCGGGGCGCAAACCGGAACGCATGGCCTGCGCGTCGGCCTCGGTGCCGGCGGACAGGTCGCCGTCCACCCGGAACATCGTCTTGCCGTCCTTGGCGCTGGCGATCGGCGTCACGCGGGTGACCGTCATCGGCCACACGTCGTAGGGCAGCGAGGACAGCAGCAGGCGGCCGGTCTGGCCGGGCTGGATGTCGGCCAGGTCCGCCTCGTCCACATCGACCGCAACGCGGAAGCTGTTGAGCGGGGAGAGCTCATAGATCAGCTCGCCGCGGCGCAGGGGGGCGCCGATCTGCTGGGTGGGGTCCCCCGCGATCACCAGGGCGTCGAACGGAGCCGTCATCTCGGCGCGGGCGATGTTGTTTTCGACGAGGTGCAGCTCGGCCTCGGATTGCTGGCGCCGCGCGGTGGATATGGCGGCGGCGGCCATCTCGTGCCGGCCGACTGATTCGGTGACCTGGTGCTGCGCCTCGGCGATGCGCGCCTTGAAGTCCAGCGCCTGGAGGCGCAGCTCGCGGTCGTCCAGCCTGGCCAGCACCTCCCCTGACCGCACCCGCTCGCCGGGACGCACGCGGGCCTCGGCCAGATAGCCGTCAAATGGTGCGACGACGGCGCGCTTGACAGCCCCTTCCAGGGTGGCGCGCCCGGCGACGCGATCATCGCCGCGGGCAAAGGCCAGGACAAGCACGGCCACAATCGCGAGCGCGAGGCCGGCCCAGCGCGTGCGATCGCCATCCAGCGTCCAGTCCCGGGCGACATGCACCACAGCACTGCCGGTGTGGGCGGCGAGGCCGCGCTGGGCCTGGTGGCGGAGGGCGAGCATCGGGGCGAGCAGCCGCGTCAGCTCCTGCCAGGCGAGGAAGCCCTGCGGGTCCGGCGCCGGGCCGGTGCCTTCGAAGCACATCACGAAGGTGAGCCGGTCCACGGTGATCGGCACGCTTGCGGCCCATGTGGCGTTGTGGGACCGGCACAGCCGCTCATGCGCGCCGATCGCGGCGATCTGCGCCTCGGGCACGGGAAACAGAAGAGGCGCGTTGGCAGAGATTGCCTCGTCCAACGCGGCGGCCAACGCCACCAGGAAATCTGTCTTGGCTTCGGCGAGGCTGCCGCGCGAGGTGGCGATCACGTGCTGCGGGCCGCGCTCGGCCGCACCCAGGCTGACGCGCATCAGGCCCAGACGGTCGGCGAGGAAGCTACACAGCGTCTGGGCGACCGACGGCAGGCTGCCATCGGCCGCGGCGATCGCGAGTGCCTTGACGACCAGATCCGACTGATTGCGATCGACCACGGCGTCGCGCGGGCCGATGATGCGGGCGAACCAGGCGGTGCCCCATTGGGCGAGGCGGGTGGCGCGATCGAGCTGAGGTTCGGCGGCGGCGCGCAGTTCGAGGGCGACGATCGCCTCCATCTCGCCCGCCACCATGATCGGGACGGCTATCTGCGCCGGAATGTCCGATCCGGCCTCGGGCGAGGCTGTGCCGCCACCGGCCTGACCGCCCATCTGACCACCCACCTGGCCCCCCATCTGGCCCACCGGACGGCGGACCTGCAGGCAGCGTTCGGCAGCCTTGGCGAGCAGGAAGCTGACCTCGCCGCCGCCGTAGGTGGCGGTCCGGGTGTAGCGCTGCGCGGTGCCGAGGCGCATCGCCACGAAACCGCCCAGCACCATCGGCTCGGCGCCAGCCGTCTCCGCGTGCGGAGCCAGCGCCTGGTCGATCGTGCTGACCAGCAGTTTCAGCCACGCCTGGCTGAAGGCGGCCGGATCCTCGCTGCCCAGCAGGTCACGCCACGCCTGCGGGTCGGCGAAGCCGCCCTGCGCGCGCGCCGCAAGGCTCGCGAGACCGCCGCTCACCTGCCCTGCTCCCGTATCAAGTCAGGTGTCATGCCAGCTGCCATGTTTTGCAATCAGCCGAGCGGGCCGTAATTGGCCTCGTAGTCGCTGATGCTCTTGGACAGCATCGTCAGCAGACGCTTGGCGGCGAAGGGGCTCAGCAGGATGCGCTCGGAGAGTTCCACCGTGACCTCGTCCGTGGTGTTCATCCAGGCCTGGCTGGTGCCGAACAGCACCATGATCTCCTCGCGCGTGGTCGCCACGTTGCTGACGTTGGAATAGGACGTGCGCATTTTGCTGTCGTCCCACTTCACCTTGGTCTGCCCGACGGTGCTGGTCTTGAGGCCGGGGCGGTCGTCACTCATTCACTTTACTCTCTTTGTTGCAGCAAGGATGCGAGCTCGCCGCTAGGCGGCGAGCGTGATGCCGGCGGTGGACAGCGGTGTGGTGACGTCGAGCACCAGGACCGGTGCGTCAACGCCGTCCAGGATCAGTTCCGGGCCCGCCGTGCCGGCCTGGTCGGCGATCCAATAGCCGTGGGTGCTGTCCAGGATGAAGGTGACGCCGGCGGGCTTTACGGCATTGATCGCGGGCGAGACCGGTGTTGGCAGCGGGGTCTGACGCGCCTGTGCGGCGACGGCGAGCGAGGCGAGGCTGCTGCCGGCGGCGAGCGTCTGGTTGCCTGAGACCAGGAACAGCGAGCCGGTGTGGCCGAACAAAACGTCTGACGTGCCGAGGGTTGAGATCGTGTCGTCCCCAGCACCGCCGAACACCTCGTTCACACCCTTGCCGACCGTGATCACGTCCGTCCCGCCGAGGGTTGCTTCGACGGTCTTGGCGGTGATCACGCCGACACCGGCGACAGGACTGCGGGTGACCGCACCCGAGGCGCCGAACACGACGTTGTTGCCGCTGCCGGCGATGATGGTGTTGGTGCCGGCGCCGCCCATGATGATGTCGTTGCCGTTGCCTGCCGTGACGGTCGCGCCGCCGGTGATCGGCGAGCCGAGCCCCGCGAATGGGCCGACATGGGTGATCGGGCTGACATTGCCGTAGACCGGCACGGTGCGCCCGACGATGTCGGGGAAGTTGCCTGTGGCAAGGGCGGTCGCGGTCTGCGTCGTCTGGCTCGTGACGTTGACCGTACCGAGATGGGCGAGGATGACGTCGCTGCCGCCACCGACATTGATGATATTGGTGCCGGCGCCGCCGAGGATGGTGTTGGTGGCGTTGCGGGCGCCGAGGCCGACATTGATCGTGTCGTTGCCGCCGAGATTTTCCTCCACGGTCTGCGCGATCAGCACGGCGCGGGTGCGGGCGTCCCGCGTGACCGCGCCGGCCGCGCCGAACACCACGTTGGTGCCGCCGCCGGTGGTGATCGTGTTGTTGCCGCCGCCGCCGATGATCACGTTGTTGCCGTTGCCGGCGCTGATGGTGTCTGCGCCGGTAGCAGCCACGGTGTTGATGCCAGCGAGGCCGCCCTGGCTGGTCGGCGCGGGGTTTGACAGTTCAGGCACGATGCGGGCCCACACATCAGGATGCGAGCCGTCCGCACGCTGGGCGGTGGTATAGCTCGTCATGGCGCCGATGTTGATCACGCCGAGATGGCCGAGAACGACGTTGTTGCCGGCGCCGACCGTGATGATGTTGGACCCGATGCCGCCGAACACCAGTTCACCCACCTGGCTGCGCAGGCCGGCGATGATGATGTTGTTGCCGCCGATGCCCTCTTCCACCGTGGTGGCATAGACGAAGGCCTGGTTGCGGCTGTCTCGCGTGACGGCACCGGCCGCACCGAAGATCAGGTTCTGGCCCAGACCGGCAACGATCGTGTTGTTGCCCGCACCGCCCATGATGATGTTGCTGCCGTTGCCGGCATAGATCGTGGCCGTGGTGGCGATCGGTGTGTCGAGCCCCTGCAGGCCGTGGGCGCTGGCCGGTGATGAGTTGCCGATCTCGGGCAGCGAGCGGCCGATCACGTCAGGATGCACGCCGGTCGCGCGCTGTACTGCGGTGAAGAGTGTCTGGGCTGCGACATCGACCTCGCCGAGATGGCCGAAGATGGTGTTATCGCGATCGCCGGCGAAGATGAGGTTGTTGCCGATGCCGCCGAACACGTTGTTGGCACCGCTGCCGACGGTGATCGAGGAGTTCCCGCCGTATTGTTCTTCCACGGTGGAGGCGAAAACGAGGCTCTTGGTGGTGGCGTCACGCGTGACGGTGCCGGCGGCGCCGAAGACGACGTTGTTGCCGACGCCTGCAGTGATGACGTTGTTGCCCGCGCCGCCGATGATGACGTTGTTGCCCGAACCCGCCGTGATCGTGGCGCCGAAGGTGTTGGCGGCCGGGATCGCGTCCAGACCCGGCGTGACTGGAGCCCCTGCCACCGGGCTGCCGATCTCTGGCAGAAAGCGGCCCAGCACGTCCGGCCGGGTGCCGTCCGAGCGCTGCATCGTGGTGAACGAGGTGTAGTTGGCGTAGTTCACCGATCCGAGATGGCCGAGGATGACGTTGGCGCCGTCTCCGGCCAGGATGTTGTTGTGGCCGAGCCCGCCGAAGATCACGTCGGCAGACTGGCCGCCGAGGCCCACGGTGATCGTGTTGTTGCCGGACAGCGATTCCTCGGTGGTCTGGGCATACAGCAGCGCGTTGGCGTTGGTTCCGTCACGCGTGATCGCACCGCCAGCCCCGAACACGACATCCAGGCCGGTGCCCGCCGTGATCGTTTCGTTGCCTGCGCCGCCCAGGATCCAGTCCTGCCCGTTGCCGGCCGTGATGGTGGTGTTGCCGGCGGCACCCGTGAGGTTCACGCCGTCCTGCGAGCGGTAATAGCCGATAATGTCCGGCGTGAAGCCGTTGGTGTCCGGCGCCTTTGTGCGGTCGTAGCTGACAAATCCGATATGACCCAGGATCACATCGCTGCCGTCACCGGCCGTGATCTTGTTGTTGGCCGCACCGCCGAACACCACGTCCGCACCGGCGGCGACGGTGATGGTGTTGTTGCCGCCGTTCTTTTCCTCGCCCGACAGCGTCTGGGCGGTGTGCAGCGTGATGCCGCCCAGGATCAGCGAGTCGGCCACGACCTGGCCGTTGGCGCCGAACACGATCTCCTGTGCGAGCGTGCCTTCGTTGGTGGTGATGGTGTCGTTGCCGCCGCCGCCCATGATGATGGCGGTGTTGTCGGTGGTGATGGTGTTGCTGCCGTTGCCGGAGGCCGCGCCATGCACGCCGGTGATGGTGAGCGCCTGGTAGACCGCCGCCTGGGCCGCCGTCAGCACGCCGGTGGTGACGGTGCCGAAATTGCCAAGGATGACGTTGAAGCCGGCACCGCTGAAGCTGCTGCCGCTGCCGGCACCGGCGTGGATGGTGTTGCTGCCGGCGCCGCCGAAGATGAAATCGTTGCCGATGCCGCCCTGCACGAGCGCGTTGCCGCCGGAATTCTCGTCGGTCGTGTAGGCGGTGATGAGGTTGGAGACACGGCCCAGGGCCGCATCCCGGGTCACGACGCCTTCATGCGCCATGATCACGTCCACGCCGGTGCCGGCATAGATCGTGTTGGCGCCGATGCCGGCCACCACCACATCCGTGCCGGAGCCGAGGGTGATGACGTCCGTGCCGCCGGTGCCTGTGGCTTCGGTCACGGTGAACTGACCGTTGCTGCCGCCCTTCGGGCCGTCCACGGTGCCGAGATTGCCGACGATGGCGTCGCTGCCAGCACCCGAGGCGATGGTGTTGGCGCCGTTGCCGCCGAAGATGATGCTGTCGCCGCCGCCGCCGGTGATGGTGTTGGCGCCGCCGACGGTTGCGGTTGCCTTCGCCTGCACAACGCCGCGGTTGCCGTCCAGCGTGATCGTGCCGGTGCTGCCGAAGATCACGTCGTTGCCCGCACCGCCGGTGATGGTGTTGTTGCCGCCGCCACCGAAGATGAAGTCGTTGCCGTTGCCGCCGTGGATGATGTTGTTGCCGCCGGTGGTCGAGTCGTCGCTGATCACGGTGCCGGTGATCGTTGTTGTGGCGGTGGCGACGCGGGTGTTGGCGGGGCCGGTGGGAGCGCCGCCCGGGCCGTTGCCGAAGATCACGTTGTTGCCGTTGCCGTTCACGATCGAGATCGTGTTGTTGCCGAGGCCGCCCCAGATCGTGTTGGTGCCGCCACCGGCGGTGATGGTCTCGTTGCCGGCGCCGCCCCAGATGGTGTTGTTGCCGACGCCGACGGTGATCACGTCGTTGCCGTCACCGCCCACGATGGTGTTGTTGCCGTCACCGGCCACGATCGTCATGGCGCCGGCTCCGCCATAGATGGTGTTGTTGCCGCGGCCGAGCGTGATCGTGGTGGCGCTGGCCGCGCCGTAGATGATGTTGTTGCCGTCACCGAGCGTGATGACCGGATCGACATGCACACCGCGCAGATCGAGCGTGTTGTTGCCGCTGCCGCCGGTGATCGTGACGTCTTCGTTGACGTTGGTGAACGTGACGCTGTTGTTGCCGGTGCCGACATTGGCCGTAACGGTCTTGAGACCGCTGAAGGACTGGGACGAGCCGTTGCCGCTGACGCTGATGGCGCCGCTGCCGGTGCCGTTGACGGTGAAGGCCTGGGCCGTGTTGTAGAGGTTGCTGCCGGCCTCCTGCTGGTCGGCGTTGGCGCCGATGTTGAGCTGGGCGGTGGTGCTGCCGCTGTCCTGATGGGCGAGCTGCGGCGTGGAGTGCGCGTCGGCGTAGCTGTAGGAGAAGCTCAGCAGGGTGACATCGATGATGTTCACCTGGCCCTGGTAAAGGGTGACCTTGGCGCCGAACAGGTCGACGCCGACCCAGTACCAGGCGTAGATGCGCAACGTGAGTTCGCCCGAGATATCGAACAGGTCGAGCGGGTTGTTGATCAGCTCCTGCAGCAGGACGGAGGCGTGGATCTTCCCGGTCCCGCTCGGATCGTGGAGCTGGAAGTTGATCGTCGCGGCGATCTCGGCGCCGAGGCCGGCCTGGACCAGAACGAGGTCAACGCCGGCCTGCAGATCGATCGACAGCGTGAACGTCAGCTGCGGGCCCAGCGTGTTATCCACGTAGAGGCCGTCGAAGATTTCGAGCGCGTTGTGATCGTTGAGGAAGCGGATGATCCCCGAGGTGTCAAAGCCGAAGGCGAGGTTGATCGCGACGCCGAACGTGGCCGAGACGGTGACCTCGACCGGCACCACTACGATGAGGAAGTCGAATTCCTTGGACCAAGTGAACTTGAAATTGAACGTCGGCAAGGTGACGTGGACGAGATCGGTGGTGGGGATCTTGCCCATCAACAGGCTCAGCGCCGCCGTCGGGTCGTGCAGGATCGGGAAGTCGATCACCGGCTTGCCGCCGCGGCCATGCGTGTTGCCCTGCAGGCCCATGATCGAGCTGCCGGCGCTTTGCTGGCTGCTGCTGCCTTTGGCGAAGGCGGCCGAGAGGGCCGATGTGCCGGCATTGGCGAGCGATGCCGCGGCGGAGGAGATGTCTGAGCTTGAGACTGCGGTCGCCGACGAGAACGGATCGACGTTGCTGCTGGAGATGGAGGTCTGGCCGGTACCAGCCTTGCCGAGCACGAAGGTGCCGAAATTGATCAGCAGCTCGCCCGACCCGGAATTGGCCAGGGCGTCGAGCTTGTTGATCTCATCAACGATGGTGATGAACGTCTTCACATCCGCCACGCCCGGCACACCGAGATCGGTTGCGATGTCCAGCAGCGAGATGTTGCCGACGATCTGCGACAGGCCGGGGATCGGGGCGGTGATGAAGTCGATGAACGGCTGCAGCGGACCCGTGACCTTGTTGATGTCATCCAGGATCGGCTTGAGGAAGCCCGAGAGGAATGCGCCGAGATCGAGGCTAACATCGACGAAGGTGAGCGGGGTGGTGACGCCGGCGGTCACGGTGCTCGGCAAGGTGCCAGTCAATGCCTTGGCGTAGCTGTAGCCGAACAGCAGCTCGGTATCGATGTTGGGCAGGGCGGACGACACGCTGCCGAAGCCGAAGCCGGTCTTGATCACGAGATCGATGTTGAGCGTGGTGTCCACATAGGCGCGTACCACGGTCTGGCTGCTGAACTGGTTGAACAGCAGGCGCCCGGTGGTCTCGTTCGGCCCGATATCGATGTAGAGATCGCCGGTAAGGCTGGTCCCCATGATCGTCATGCTTGTCATGTTCGCAGCCATGAAGCCGACGGTGGCCGAGAGCATCGAGCCGTTGGTGGCCGAGGCGGTCAGGAAGCCGATGTTGAGCGAGGCGTTGAAGCTCGGGTCGAGGAACACCGCGATGCCGAGGTCGAGCGCGTGGATCTTGCTGAAATCGGCGGTGAAAACGTTGTTGGGATCGTTGTTGGACGTGAACTTCACATCGCCCGGATTGCCGATGTCGTAGACGAAGAAGCCCTTGCCCTTGTCATAGCCGAACCCGATCGTGGCGTTGAGGTTGACGTCCACATACGCCTTGCCGTTGGACAGCTTGAGGCCCAGGCCGGGGATGCCGAGATCGGAGCTGAGATTGACCGAGGTCGCCAGCAGCGTGTCCGTGAAGGTCCAGACGAAGGAGATCTCGGTCGGGTTGTTGATGCTGTCGATGTAGGAATAGATCTGGCCGGGCAGGTGCAGCAGGGTGAGGACGTCGTTCAGGCCCTGCGTGATGATGTTCTGCG
Organism: uncultured Rhodospirillales bacterium; assembly: GCA_903873995.1. Lineage (GTDB taxonomy): Bacteria > Pseudomonadota > Alphaproteobacteria > Acetobacterales > Acetobacteraceae > CAIQQQ01. The sequence continues at coordinate 11,608 of CAIQQQ010000379.1, read as the reverse complement.
AGGTGGCGGGCTGGCCGGGATGGGCGGCCTTGAAGCTGTCGAGCAGCGATTGCAGCTCGCCGATGACGTCGTTGTGCAGGGTGGTGAAGAAACTGCCGATGTCGCGCAGCGCGGGGCCGATCAGCGGCAGGTTGAGTGAATAGAGCTCGGATGCGAACGGGCCGCCGGACAGGGTGGAGAGGAACGCGTCCAGGCCGTCGATCAGGGTCTGCGGATCGTTGAGGATCGAGCCCAGGCTGATGTTGGACAGGCTTGGGAAAGCGGTTGTGATCGAGCGCGCCGGCAGGCCGGTGACGGCGGTGGTGTTGAACAGGTTGCCAATCTCAAGGCTGATCGGGCCCAGATTCTGACCGAGCACGGTCACCGGCAGGTTCACCGAGACCGCGGCGTCGGCGCTGAACTTCACAAGATCGCTCAGCGAGTTGCCCGTGGTGCCGAGCTTGGCGATTGTGGCGAAGGTCAGCATGCCGGGGGTGGTGTTGCCGCCGAAGCTGTCGTTCAGCGACACCTCGAAGGTGGCCGGCGCTGTCCCGGCGGCGCCCACCTTGAAGCCGGCCGTGCCGGCCGCCACCTTGCCGACGTCCAGACCGATGGAGGCCGTGCCGTCCACGATCTGTGCGCTCAGCGCGCCGATGCCGGCCGTGAAGCTAAGCTTGGAGGCGGTGATGCCGATCGTGGCGTCCACCCCGGTCAGCAGGTTGCCGCTGCTGTCCTTGCCAGTTTGGAGGAAGAAGCGGTTGCCGAAGGAGCCGGGCTCGTCCAGCGTTCCGGTGAAGTTGCGGGTGCCGTTGCCGGTGACGGTGGCCGCATCCGAACCAAGGCCGAGATCTGCGGCGATGTGGCTGCCGTTGAGCGATGTGATGCTGGTCGTGAGCTTCGGTGTGACGTCCGCAAGTGTCACGAGGTTGATCACGCTACCGTTGGAGTCGGTGCCGAGCACCTTGTCCTTGGCGCTGATCACGAGGTCGCCGCTGGAATCGGTGGTGACGGAGACGATCTGACCCAGCGCGATCTTGAAGTCCTTCGCAGGCGTAGTCCCGCCGCTGCCGGGCAGGACGACGTGCTCGTTGGCGAGCGCGAGGCCGCTGACCGTGGTCTTGTCGATGGCGTCGCGGATGGCCGCGACGAGGTCCGCAACCTTGGTGCGGGTCGAATCGGCGGCAACGTCCACCTCGGCGGTGACGCTGCTGCCGATCTTGACGCTGAAGGTGTAGGCCTTTCCGGCGTCCGCAGCGGTCAACGCCGTGGTGCCGACCAGCGCGTAGCTGGTGCCGTTGTCATTACCGGTCACGCCGGAGAGGCCGAGGGCGGACAGGCCGACGGCGGGGCTTGTGCTGTTGTCCGCCAGGGTGAGCTTGCCGGTTGTGGCGTTGTAGGTGGCGAAGTTGCTCACGCCGTCGGCCGCGGCCTGCGTGTTGAGCAGGTCGATCAGGTTCTGCACGGTGGCCGTCGTGCCAAGGCCAGCGATGCTGACCGAGAAGCTCTTGCCGTTGCCCAGGGTGACCTGGAGATCCGGCATGCCCGCGGTGCCGGTGCGCAGGCCCTTGCCGCCGTTGAGCTTGCTGAGCAGGTCGGTGGTGGCGGCCGGCACGTCGTTGGCGCCGAGATTGATGCCCAACGTGAGTGCGAGGGACACGCCGGCTGTGATGTTGAGGTTGCCCGACGCGCTGGCGGAGGAGACGCTGCCGATCGCGCTGACCAGCGAAGCAATGGCGCTGCTGTCGCTGCCGAGGAACGTGCTGAGGTCGTTGAGGTTGAGGTTGAACGGCATCGTCTTGTTCACCGCGAGCGGCGTGTAGGCGATGTGGAAGATGATGTTGTGGCTGGCATCCTGCGACACCGTCACATAGTTGCCGCCCAGCGCGGAATTCAGATCGGTCTGGATCGCGATCAAGGTGCCGGCCGGATCGGCCTGGGCGGTGGCGATCGCGACCAGGAACTGGCTGCTGAAATTGAGGATCTGGTCGAGGCTGACATCAACGAGCGGGATGGTGGCGTTGGCCAGGCTGCCGTCGAGCTGGTTGAAGGTCTGGGCGATGGCGGACAGCACGTCCGCTGCCGCGAGGGTGGAGTTGAAGCCCAGCACCTGCACGGTGGGCTTGGGCAGAGAGCCGGACAGCAGCACGTTCGGATCGCCGAGCGAGATGATGATCTCAGGCTGCGCGGCCGCCGCCAGGTCCACCGTGCCGGCTGCGATGTCGACGCTCTTGATGTCGATTTCGGCAAACGGCTGCCCGTCCCGGCCCGAACCGAGCGTGAACGACCACAGCTTCAGGAACGTGCCCTGCGAAATCGAGTCGGTGAGCTGGTGCAGCGTGACCACATCGGGCACGGCGTTCAAGCTGTCATTGAGCAGCAGCGATGCCTTGATCGACACGTAGACATTGTTCGGGTCGAGCGGGGCTGTGAACGACAGAGGGCCAAGCGAGCCCGTGATCGTGACCGGCATGGTCGAGTCGGTCGGCACCAGCGCGACATCAACGGTGGCCGAGATGCCGGTGTTCTGAAACTGGAGGCGATCGTTCAGCGTCTCGCCGTCGAGCGTGGCGCCGAGGATCTCGCTTTGCTTGCTCCCGGCCGCGTTGATGTCCTTGCCGACGAGGCCGAGGATGCCCGGCAGCAGCGAGCCATTCAGGGCGGCGACGGTGAGATCGACGCGGTCGACCTCCACGCCCCACTGGATGGCGGTGCGCTCCGGATTGGTCAACGCGTCGGTCGGCTGCGCCGCCTTGATCGCGTTGTAGATGGTTGTGGTCAGCGAGATGCCGCCGCTGCTGTCCACCGCAGCCTTCACGAGGTCGCTGTAATGCAGCGTGGTGCCGGCGGGAAGGCCGATCAGGGTCGGGTCCACCGACTGCGTGGCGAGCGCCGTGTTGATCGCCGTGGCGAAGGTCGCCTCCGAACTCGCGGCATTGGCTGCGACATCGACCACGATCGGCGGCAGCTTGCCGACGGTGAGGATGAACTTGATGTCCTGGGTGAAGTCGGGCGAGGACGGTGCGACGCCCGCTAGCACGGCCTGATAGTCGGCTTTGTCCGTCCCGGTCTGCGCGGCCTGGGACAGGGTCGCTGTGGTGAGGCCGGCGCTGGTCGGCGACGGACCGGCGTAGGGCTGGTTGTAGCTGTCGATCAGGTTGAGCTTGTGGGTGACCGGGTCGAAGGACAGCGTGATCTGGTTGGCGCTGAACGCCTGGAGGATGGCGTTCTCAAGGTTGCTGAGGTTCCAGGTCGGATCGATCGTGATGTCGCGGACCAGGCCCTCTCGGCCGATCACCCGAAGGTCGGCCAGACCGGTCGTGACGCTGGCTTTGGCCGCCACCGCGATCGCATCGGCCGTCAGCGGCACGGTGCCGTTGCTGGATGCGATCTGGATCACCGGAATGCTGGCGAGCGTCACGTCCGTCGTGCCGGTCTGGCCGTCGCCGATCGTGGGCCCGCCGGGCTGGTTCACGTCGCTGCCGAGCGGATTGAGACTGAGCCCGATCGTCAGGTTAAGCAGGACCGACGACGTGATCTGCAGCGTGCCGTTGCTGATCGAGAGGTTCGCGACGTTGCCGAGATCATAGTTGAAGCTGGCGGAGGTGGACACCGACGGCAGATCGAACGCGTGGGAGATGCTGAAGGTGAGCGAATTCGTCGGACCGTCATAGGCGAGGCCGAGCTCGGTCAGCAGCGTTGTGTCGTTGGCCGTGGAGGAGGCGTTGTCGTAGCCGGGCAGCTTCAGGATCTTGGCGAGCGCCACGCCGAAACCACGAATGTCGGAGAATATCGACGATCCGGCGCCCGAGCTGACAGTGATCTTGGTGGAAGCGGTGCCGGATGACGGAGCGGGCAGCGTGAGGTCGAGCTTGCCGTTGTCGTTGATCGCCAGCACATGGCCCTTCAGCGGCGTGGCGGCGATCGCCTGGTTCACGGCGATGACGAGATCGCTGATCGACGCGATCCTATGGGCGGCGTTGCTGCCGTCGAGATAGGTGTTGCCGATGTTGATCGTCGATTCGAGGCCGACATCGGCGAGCTTGAGATCGACCGCGAGCTTGTTGGGGAGGGCTGCGAGCTGGGCCGCGGTCAGCGCGGTGCCCTCGACGAAGGCGAAGCCGGCCGATTGACCGGTGCTGTTCGCCTGGGCCTCGGTGAAGCCGATGACGCCGACGGTGCTGCCCAGCGGCTTGATGATCAGATCGTTAAACGCCGTTGCCAGATCGATCACCGACCCAAGCGTTGTGCCCTTGGTCAACGGAACCACGATCCCGAGCTCGGAGACCTGTGTCAGCGTGTCCAGATAGGTGCCGACCTTGGCGAGCTCGGTGTTGAGGCTGGCCGGCAGGAAGGTGTTGAGGCTCGCCGGATCGAGGTTTGAATTGCCGGTGGCCGTCTGCAGCGCGGACTTGAGGGCTGCGCTCGACACCGTGACGTCGTTTGCGCCGCCGTCGATGCCAGCCTCGTGGCCCGTCACGGTGAGGTGCACGTCCGTGGCCGACGTGCCGCCAAAAATTGCGATACCCGGGATGGTGTGATCGGCCGTCAACTCGAGCGGGATGTCCAGAAGAGAGGTCTGACTGCCCGTCCCCATGCCCGTGCCGTTGGTTTGGCTGCTGACGGCCATGGTGATCAGAGGGCTGGACCCGGTGATGGACGAATTGTCGCCCCCGTTGATCGCACTCCCGTCGCTGCTCAGCGCGGTGCCGGTGACCGAGGCGATCGTGCCGCTGAACGCGGCCTGGACGTTGATCGGCACGGAATGGGCCGGATCGACGGTGAGCGCGAGGATGCCGAGATCGAACTCCTTGCCCGACAGATCAGCGGTCGCGTGCAGGCTGGTGGCGAAGGTGGCGTTGGTCAGCGTGAAGGAGGATGCGAGGTGGGCGGCGTCCGTCGCACTGCCGAGTGCGAGCTTGTCGACCGCTGCCGTGAAGTTGAAGTTGTAGGTGAGGGCGAGGTTGTTGCCGGTCGTGTCCGGGATCTTGATGCCGTAGCTCGTGCCGATGCTGCCGAGATCGATGCTGAAGGAAGAATGGCTCGAATCGGCGACGGCGAAGTTGAACGCCAGAATGTCCGTGGCTGCATGAGCGGGGACAGCGGGATTGCTGCCGCTGGCGGGGATGGCGGCGGTGGCGGGGCTGTTGCTGCTGGCGTCCGTAACGGTTGCGATCTTGCCGGCCTGGGTGGTGTCGACAAGCATCTGCAGCTGCGTCTGAAGCGCCGTGGCGAGGGCGGAGGACGAGTTGAGATCGTTCGAAAGCGACGACGATTTCAGTTCGGCGTTGATCGCGCCGATGATGTCGTTGTCGAACACCGAGTGCAGATTGGTGATGCCGCCGGCGGTGGTGCTGCCGTTGGCGTTGATCAGAGCGGCGGTGTGCCCCAAATTGCCGACACCCTCCAGCCCCTTGAGCACATTCTCAAGATTGAGGAGGTTGTCGTGCATGGCCTGGAGGGCGGCCTGGCTGATTGGGCCGGCGGAGAGCAGCAGCCTGGGCTCGAGGCTTTCGATGACGAGAGCAGATCGCCGGGGCGCACGGGACGACTCAAGCGGCTGTGCCGAGTTGCGGTTCGCATTCCTGGTCTCCGACATGCCACGGTTTTTGCGCACCATCTGCCTCCCCGCTGACACCGTTTCAGAGACGTTATATATGAACAGCTCACGAACGAGTGATCGAACACTTAAGGAATCGTTTATACTTCATCCTTGAATGAGCGCAACCCTGCCCAATACGTCTCGCCGGGTGTTTGGGCGGCATGTGCAAATTTTGAACCCTGATGTTACTCTTGGATACGTTCGAAGATGAGTTTAAGTGCTGCCTTGATGGTGATTGACGACGCGATTTCCGCCGCCACGGCCCTGCACCACGGGGGCCGGCATCACGACGCCGAGTCGCTGTTGCGCGAGGCGATCGCACATCATCCGGCGTCTCACGCACTGCACAACGCCTGCGGGGTGATGCAGGCGTCGCAAGGGCGGTATCGCGACGCGGTTGCAAGCTATCGTGCGGCCCTTCGCACCGGCAGCGGCGAGGCGGCGATCTGGACCAATCTTGGCAACGCGCTGACGCATCTGCGGCTGCTGGACAGCGCTGTCGCGTGCCATGACGCGGCGCTGGCGCGCGCGCCGGACGAGGGCGGGCTGCATTACAATCGGGGCATCTCGCTGGCCGAGGCCGGGCGGCACGGCGAGGCGGTGGCGGCATTCTCCCGCGCGCTGGCGTTGGCGCCGCATCACGGCATGGCGCAATGGGATCGTGGGCGGAGCTATCTTCATCTCGGCAATCTCGTCTCCGGCTGGATTGATTACGATGTGCGGCTGCGCAACGGGCTGGTGCCGAAGCGCGCGGTGCCGGGGCGACGTTGGGAAGGGGGCGCCTATGCCGGGCAGCGACTCGTGCTGCTGGCCGAGCAGGGGTTCGGCGACATGCTTTGGGTGTCGCGCTATCTGCCGCTTGTGCGGGCGCTGGGCGGTGAGCTGATCGTGGAATGCCCGCCGGAGCTGGCCGGGCTGTATCAGTCGCAGGGGCTGTCGGATCGCGTGGTGATTCAGGGCGAGGCTTTGCCGGCGGCCGATTGGCATGCCTGGCAGTGCAGCCTGCCGGGACTGTTCACACGGGATCTGGACAGCATTGCGCAGCCGGTGGCGTTCGTGCCCGATCCGGCGCGGGTGGCCGCGTTGCGTCCGGTGATCGAGGCCGCGGGGCCGTTGTTGCGGGTGGGGATCGTGTGGTCCGGCAGCGTGACGTTTGCGCGCAATGCCGAGCGCGCGCGGCCTTTGGAGCCATTTCTCGATGCGTTCGACCAGCCGGGGGTGCAGCTGTTCAGCCTGCAGAAAGGCCCGCCCGAGGCGGAGCTGGCGCAGCATCGGCGGGGCCAACGGGTGATCGATCTGGCGCCGGGGCTGCGCGGCTTTCACGACACGGCGGCGGCGATGTCTCTGCTCGATCTGGTGATCATGACCGACAGCGCGGTGGCGCATCTGGCGGGCTGCATGGGCAAGCCGGTCTGGGTGCTCCTTGGCGCCAACGCGCATTGGCTGTGGCTGCAGGACCGGGGGGATACGGCGTGGTATCCGTCCATGCGGCTGGTGCGGCCGCGCGGACCGCTGGGCTGGACGCAGGTGTTTGACAGCGCCAGCGCGGAGCTCATGCGGCTGTCACTGCGGCACGCGGGGCTTTTGTGACGGGTTATGCCAGCCGGCTGATGTGATGACTCTTCCAACACTTCAGCCGGCTGGTATCGCGCGCCGGGTTGGCCGGCGGCGGCGCGCAAAATAGAGACTCATACCGACCCGCGCTGACCCATTCTTCATGGGTCAGCACTTCAGCGGGTTGGTATTAGAAGGCGGCGAAGCTTTTTCGCCCGGTGTCGAAGCGCCACAGGATGTCGCGGACCTGCTCGACCGTCTCGCCCTGGCGATGCAGCGGCGCGAACTGGCGCAAGGCGGCGAAGCGCGCCCTGGCGGCGTCGAGCATTGGGTGCAGGGTGATGACCTGATCGCCTTCGAAATCCGCGCGGTTGCCGTTGTCGAGATAGCTTTCGCAGGGCAAGCCGTCGGCCAGGATCGCGTCATGCGAGTCGAGCTCGACATGCCAGTAGGTGACCTCACGCATCGGGATCGGCGCTATGGTGCTGCCGTTGACCAGGGCTGACACCGGCACCAGGACGCCCAGCATATAGACCGCGTGCTCGGCGGACAGGGGTGACGGGGCGCAGCGGCAGGTTCGGGCCGAAGGCATGTGCCTGGACGCAGATCGGCTGCACTGACTCCGGTGCTGCATGGGTGGTGAGATCGAGGCGCCGATGGCCCAGCCAGATGATCGGCCGCGTGGCGCCGGAGACGGTGACCACGCGGCCGCCTTCCACCAGGTCCTCCACCGGGACGTAGCCGGAAGGCGTCAGGATCCGGACGCCGGAGGCAAAGCACGGTACGATCGTTGCATTCTGCGATGCCCCAATCGTGGCATAACCCGTGCCACCGCCGCCGCCGCCGCCGCCGCCGCCGCCGAGGCTGTTCTGGCCGGTGCCGGCACTGCCGGCCGACCCCGCAGCACCGGGAATACCCCCCGTGCCACCGTTTGCGCCGGTTGTGCCGCCGAGCGCGTTGCCGGCCTGCCCATCGACACCGGCATTGCCGGTGGCGTTGGCAACACCGGTGCCGGCTGATCCGCCGAATCCGCCATAGCTGGACGATGGGCTGTTGCCGCTGGTGTCGAGATAGGCACCGGCGCCGATGCCGCCTGCTCCGCCGTCACCGCCGGTCGCAGTGTCGCTGGCAAAGGTCGAGGTTCCGGTGAAGGTCACGCTGCCGGCCTCGGCGAACACGGCGCCGGCCGCGTTGCCGCCAGCACCGCCGCCACCGCCGCCCTGGCCGGAGAAGTCGGCCCAAGAATAACCGTTGCCGCCGTTGCCGCCTATCGCCGTGTCGTTGCTGAAGCCCACCGAGTTGATCGTCACCTGGCCGCCGTAGATGAACACGCCGCCGGCCGCATCGCCTCCGTTGCCGCCCTGCACCGAGGATGCGGTGCCGTTGGTGCCGCTGAAGCCCGTTCCGGAACCCATGGTGATCGACAGGTTCGACAGCGTGACCGTGCCGCTGATCACCTCCACATCGGTGAATCCGCCGTTACCCTGCAGCGTGACGGTAGAGGAGCTGCCCACCAGGCCATCGATCGTGATGCTATTGCTGATGACCAGGGTCTGGGTCAGCGTGATCACGCCCGCTGTGCTGAAAGTGATGATGTCCCCGGCGTTTGCCGTGTTCAGCGCCTTCTGGAGTGCCGATTCCGTGTTGGCGGTCAAAACGATCGTCGTCATATCGGTCTTTCGCCCAGGGAGCCACGTTTTCAGTTCGGCATTTGTGTGGGGGCCGGGCGCGGCTGACAAGCGAAATTAAACTTTTCGCCAAGTCTGTACACATTTCGTCAAATGTCAGGACAGATGGCAATCCGCTGTGGCCGTGCCGTGAAACGCCGTCCAGGTCTGGGTCTGGCCCAGCAACGTGACCAGCACATAGCCGCGCAGCCGCAGGACGCCGCCCTCCACGTGGAATTCGCACTGCCAGTCGGTTCCATCGGTCGGGTCTGTGATGCGGCCGCGCCAGACATCGTCCGGCTCCGGACGCGCATCATGCAGAATGCGCAGGCCGCAATGCGGCACGCCGTGGATGTTTCTGGGGACGCTGCCATCAGGGAGGACCGGCACGGCCTGGCCCACGATGCTGCCGCACATGACTGTTGCGGCCGATTCGACGCGGGAGCCATCGCAGGGGGCAATCGAGATCACACCTTCATGATCCTGCGTCCACCACAGGCCCACCACCGAGCGTTCCGCAGCGCCTGCCCATGCCATGCCGGCCCAGGCGAGCAACGCCGCCAGGACCCACATGGGCATCTTCAGTCGCAGTCGCAGCCCGGGGCCGGCGTTGTCTCGGCACGCACCACGTGATGATCGATCCACTCGGCCACCAGGCGCCGCGCCTCGTTCATCGAGGATTCCGGATGGTGAATGCGATACAGCGTGGTGCAGGCACGAAACGCGTCCATGTCGGCAGCACCATGCGTGCGCAGCTCGCGATACGCGACCACGACGGCGCGCTCACACCGGCGGGCAATATGACTGAACTCGCGACCCATGGATGATCCTCTCAACAATGGCGAATGTAGGCACCCCGCCCGCCGTCGGCAATGCTGATCCCGGCGTCCTTCACACCACAGCAAAGCGCCTGCGGATTTCGGCGGCCACGCGTCCTGCCTCGTCCATCGGGGTTCTGGGCCAGGGGGCGAGGGAGTGGATGAAGGGGCGGACCTGGCCGCCTTGGGCGAGCGTTTCGATCATGGCGCGGTGGCGGGGGCCGGCGAGGTCTGGGAGGGCCACATAGACCGGGGCGGCCGTGGCGCAGGCTTCGCTGATCATGGAGACGGAGTCGGCGGTGACGACAATGGCGTCGGCCGTGGCGAGGAAACCCATATAGGGGTTTTCGCTGGGTTCGCCCCAGCGGTAGAGCACATGAAGCGATGGGCCAAGGCCGGTGGCCAGGGCGTCGGATGCTTCGGCGCCGGTTCGGCGGCTGGTGGTGGCCATGATGGCGCCGCGCAGGCCGATCGCGAGTTGGGCGACGTCTCGACCGAGGGCGTGGGCGGATGCGGGAGGCATGCCGATTTTTCGGACCGGGCCGCCGACGACGAGGGCGATGCGGGGGTGTGGCAGGTGGCCGAGGCGTTCGCGCCAGGCGAGCTCGGCCTGCGCCAGGACCATGGGAGACACCCGGTGCGGCGCGCCGAGGACGGGCATGACGTTGGCGGCGGGCTCCGGCCGGTCATGCGCGGGGATGACCAGAAGATCGAACATCTCGCGGCGGAACACGCCTGACAGGCCGGGCTGCATGCAGTGGACGAGCTTGGCGCCGTAGCGGGATTTCAGCCACAGGGCGATGGGGGCGGATCGCCTTCCGGCGGAGATCACCAGATGCGGGGCGTCGGCCGCCGAGACATCGAACACCTGCGGGTTCTTCAGGCCGGCGAGCGAGCCGCCCGGTGCCAGGCCCGCCAGATGGGCGGCCCAGCTCCAGGCGATCGGCATGCGCCGGAAGCCGAGGCCCAGCCGCTCGGCAATGCCGATGGCCTGGGCCGCCGTGCCCGTTCGGGGATCGTCCAGAACCCAGATCAGCGCCCTGCCCCCCTGTTGCCGCCGTTCATGCCGCGCGTCCACCGGTTGCTTCCGGCATGGACGCGCGCAGCCGGTTCCCATAGATCAGATTGCTGATCCTGTCCCGCATGCCGGAAAGACCACACACATGTCGTCGCAGCAGAGCTTCACAACCGCGCCATCTGACTGGGATCGCGATGCCGCGCTGACCACGGCGCGCATTCTGCTTGAGATCAAGGCGGTGAACTTCCGCCCGCAAGAGCCCTACACCTTCACGTCCGGCTGGAAATCCCCGGTCTATATCGACTGCCGGCGGATCATCTATTTCCCCCGTGCGCGCGCCAAGATCTGCGAGCTCGCCGTGGAGAAGATCGGCCGGCATATCGGCTTTGAATCCATCGAGGCCGTGGCCGGAGGCGAGACGGCGGGAATCCCCTTCGCCGCCTGGATCGCCGATCGCATGGCCGCCCCAATGGCCTATGTTCGCAAGAAACCTAAAGGGTTCGGGCGCAACGCTCTCATCGAGGGTGATGTGCCGGAGGGCAAGAACACCCTTCTCGTCGAAGACCTCACCACCGATGGCGGCAGCAAGATCCAGTTCGCCAGCGCGCTGCGTGACGCCGGCGCCATCTGCAACCACACCTTCGTGGTGTTCTTCTACGGCGTGTTCCCCGGCAGCTTCGAAATGCTGAAGGCCATGGACGTGACGCTCCATCACCTCGCCACGTGGTGGGACGTGCTCGAAGCCTGCAAAGACCGACCCTACTTCACCGCCGACGCCCTCAGCGAAGTGCGCAGATTCCTCGAAAACCCCGTCGCCTGGTCCGCCGCCCACGGCGGCGTCGCCAGCGCCGAAGAGGCGCTCGCTCGCAAGAAGGCCGCTTTGTAGGGGCACTGGGTAAGGAAGAAAGGCCAGGGGCTTTGCCCCTGGACCCCACCAAAGGGCCGAGCCCCTTGGAACCTCATCCGTCTAAGG
>CAIQQQ010000378.1 GCA_903873995.1 uncultured Rhodospirillales bacterium | reverse complement strand
CGGCACATGCCCCTGATCATGAAGGGCGGCATCGTCATCAAATCAAGCCTGTAGCCGGATCACACCTCAGCAGCGATTCCGCCGAGATACGCTGCCCGCACCTGGGGATTGTTCCAAAGCTCTTCGGGCTTGCCCGACACCAGCAGCCGACCGGTCTCAAGCACATAGCCGCGATCGGCGACCGACAGCGCCATGTGCGCATTCTGCTCCACCAGCAGAACCGTCGTGCCGCGGGCGCGGATGCCTTCGATGATGCGAAACACCTGCTGCACGATCAGCGGCGCAAGACCGAGCGACGGTTCGTCCAGCAGCAGCAGTCGCGGCTTGGCCATCAGCCCACGCGCCACCGCCACCATCTGCAACTGGCCGCCGGACAGGGTCCAGCCCAGAGCATGCTCAAGTCGCTTGAGGTCTGGGAAGAAGGCGAACATATCGTCAACCTCGCGCTCCAGCATCGCGCGGCCGACTCCCTTGCGGTTGGATGCGCCGAGCGTGATGTTTTCACGCACCGTCAATCCCGGGAACACCCGGCGCCCCTCCGGAACATGGCTCACGCCAAGGCGCACGATCGACTCTGGCTTTTGGCCGATCAGCGAGCTGCCGAGATAGCGGATGGCGCCGGTGACGTTGGGCACGAGGCCCGAGATCGACCGCAGGGTGGTGCTCTTGCCGGCGCCGTTGGAGCCGAGCAGGGCCACGATCTCGCCCTCCTCCACATCGAGCGTGAGGCCCTTCAACACGTCGCCGGCGCCGTAGCGCGCCACCAGGTTGTCGAGCTCAAGCAGCTTCATGGCGCGGCTCCCCGAGATAGGCAGCAATGACGTCGGGGTTGCTCAAAACGTCACGCTTGGTGCCGGAGGCGATGCGGCGGCCGAAATTCAGCACGGTGATGTGGTCGGCCACCTGTTCCACCAGGTTCATGTCGTGGTCGATGATCAGGATGGTCAGGCCGTGGCCCTTGAGACGCCGCAGCAGGGCGCCGAGTTCCTGCTTCTCCGTCATGTTGAGCCCGGCCGCCGGTTCGTCCAGCAGCAGGACCTGCGGGCTGCCGGCGAGCGCGCGGGCGATTTCGACGTAGCGCTGGTGGCCGTAGGACAGCTGGCCCACCATGCGATGCGCGTCGCCGCGAAGGCCCACGAAATCCAGCGCCGCCAGCGCGCGGAGCCCGGCGGCCTCGCCTTGCAGCCCGTTCCCCGGCCGCTCCGCGCCCACCATCACGTTCTCCAGCACCGTCATGCCGCGAAACACGCGAATGTTCTGAAAGGTGCGGGCGAGGCCGAGGCGGTTGCGCTGGTGCGGGGCGGCGCCGGTGATATCGGTGCCGGCAAAGACGATGCGGCCGGCGGTCGGGCGATACAGTCCGGTGACGACATTGACGAAGGTACTCTTGCCCGAGCCGTTGGGCCCGATCAGCGCGTGCACGGTGCCGCGACGCACCAGGAGATCGACGCCGTCCAGCGCCTTGATGCCGCCGAAATGCTTGGCCAGGCCCTCGACCTTCAGCACGGCCTCGTCTGTCTCGGCACCGGTTTCGGACAGCATCGGCAAGGGGGGCACAGCACCCTGGATGGGCCTCGCGCGCTTGCGCATCTGCTCATCTACAAAGCCCCACAGGCCGTCGGGCAGGAACACCATGATGAGGATCACGGCGGCGCCATAGACGGCGAGATAGACCTGCCGCAGGAAGCGCAGCCATTCCGGCAGGATGACGAGCAGGCCGGTGCCGAGGAGTGCGCCGAACGGCGATTGCACGCCGCCGAGCAGCGCCATCGTCAGCAGCACGATCGATTCGGCGAAGCTGAACTGGTCGGGGCTGATATAGCGAAAGCCGCCGGCGAACAGCCCGCCGCCGAGCCCGCCGATGACGGCGCTGAGCCCGAAGGCCAGCACTTTGGTTCCGAACACGTCGATGCCGCAGGTGCCGGCCGCCAGTTCGTTGTCGCGCACGGCGCGCATCGCCCGGCCGAGCCGGTTGGATTTCAGGCGCCAGACCGCAACGGCCGTCAGCACCATTGCGGTGAGGCAGACACCGAGGAAGTCGTTGCCCTGTTCGAAGCTGATGCCGAACAGCGCCGGCCGCGCGATGTTGCGCACGCCGTCCGGCCCATGGGTGAAGCTGGTCCAGTTGATCAGCACCAGGGTCAGGATCTGCTGAAAGCTGATCGTGACCATGGCGAGGTAGTGCCCGCCGAGCCGGAGACTGGCGACACCCAGCATCAGGCCGAGCGCGCCTGCCAGCGACATGGCCAGCACAAGCGCCGCGAAGAAGTTCAGGTGGAAATCGACGGTGCCGATCGCCACGCCATAGGCGCCAAGCCCCATGAACGCAGCCTGCGCAATCGAGATCTGGCCGCAGAAGCCCAGCACCACCACGAGCCCCACCACGGCGGTGGCATAGGTCGCGGCCTGCATCAGGATGTTGAGGATGTAGCCCTGCTGCGGCGCCAGGAACGCCACAGCCACGACGCCGGCCAGGGCGATCAGTGTGCCGGGCACACCGCGCCAGACGCTTGTCTGCGGAATCGCGGTCATGCTCATGCCTTCTCCGCGATCCGCTCGCCGAACAGCCCTTGCGGCCGTACCATAAGAAAGGTCAGCAGCATCAGGAACGCGAACGCGTCCTTGTAGGGAACCGAGATATAGGCGGCCCCCATTGTCTCTACCACGCCGAGCGAAAGCCCGCCCAGGATCGCGCCGGGGATGCTGCCATAGCCGCCGACGATGTTGGCCGCGAACGCCTTGAGCGCGATCGTGGCGGCCATGCCGGTCGAGACGAACAGGATCGGCGCCACCAGAATGCCCGCAACGGCCCCCAAGGCCGAGGAATAGGCAAACGTCAGCAGGATCATGAACGCCACCGGGATGCCCAGCAGGCTCGCCATCTCCTTATCCTGGCTGGTGGCCTGCAGCTTCTTGCCGAGCAAAGTCTTCTCAAAGATGAAATACTGCAGCAGCACCAACAACGCCGCCACCACGATGATCGACAGATACTGGCTGTCGACATAGACGGGCCCGACATCCCAGCCCGGCGTTTCCCAAAGCCCGTCGATCTGTTCGGAGTTCGGGCCGTAGAGCACCAGCACCATGTTCTCGAGGAAGATCGAGGCGCCGATGGTGCTGATGATCACCGGCAGCCCGCCGCGGTTGCGCAGCGGCCAATAAGTGGCGCCGGCGAACACCACGCCAAAACCCGCCATCAGCACGATTGCGAGGATGATCGACAGCCAATAGGGCAGGGTGAGCAGGTTGAAGAAGATCACAAGCAGATAAGCGCCGAGCATGGCGAACTCGCCCTGCCCGAAATTCACCACGCTGGCGGCCCGGATCAGCAGCACGAAGCCCAGGGCCACCAGCGCATAGATCGCGCCGATGCCCAGGCCGGTGAACAGCAACTGGAGAAAAATGCCCAACGCGGCGCCCCCTAACCCAGCGCCCTAGGCGTCGAACTCGATGTGCTTTTCGTAGACCGCGTTGCCGTTGTCGTTCTTGACAATGTTGTAGCCGCGCAGGCCATCGCCGTTGGCGTCGTAGTTGTAGGTGCCCTCGGTGCCCTTCATTCCCTTGATGGCGATGATCGCCTCGCGGACCTTGGCAGGCTCGGTTGTCTTGGCATCCGTCATCGCGCGGGCCAGGATCTTCATCGCGTCATAGGTCCAGCCGCTGTCCGGGATCGCGCCCTTGTGTGCCTTGCCATAAGCGGCGGTGAACGCCTTGCTCTCATCGTTGGCGTCCGGCGTGAAGTCGGCGATGCCGTAGGTTCCGAACAGGGCGTTCTTGGCGAGGTTGCGGGTGACAGGGGAGATGATGGAGGGCGAGCCGATCCAGGGGATGCGCACGCCGAGCTGGCGCACCTGGCGGGCGAACACACCGAGATCGGGCTCGAACGTGAAATAGCTGCACAGCGCATCGGCGCCCGAGCTCTTTACGGCCAGCACCACCGGCGTGAAGTCGGCCTGCTGGTTCGCGTATGGCTGCACCAGGGCCGGTTCGAGCCCCGCGGCCTTCAGCGCAGCGAGCATGGCGTTCTGGCCGCCCGTTCCGAACGCATCGGACGAGCACACCAGCGCCCATTTCTTCAGCTGCAAGGTTTTGACGCCGTAATCGACGATCACGCGGGCCGAGAAGCTGTCATTCGGCCGGCAGCGAAAAAGCCATTTGTAGCCGTTATGCGTGAGCGTCGGGTCGGTGCCGCCGAACATCACGGGCTTGGCAATTTTTTCGGCGTCCGGCGCCATGGCGTTGACCTGGGTGGAGCGGATCGAGCCGATGAAGGCCGCGATGTCCGGGTTCGACGCGAGCCGCGAGAACGCCAGGACGATGCCCGGATTGGTGGTCTGGTCGTCTTCCACGATCAGCTCCACCTTGCGGCCGAGAATGCCGCCGGCCGCGTTCACCTCCTCGGTGGAGAGCTTGAGGCTGTTGAGCTGGATCGCGCCGACTTCGGCAGCGGGGCCGGTCAGCGGGGAACACACGCCGATCTTGATTGTATCGGCGGCACGGCCCATGCGGGCGATGGCGAAAGTGGAAACGACGGTTGCGGACGCGAGTGCCGCACGGCGGGTCAGCTTCATGGTCCGTATCCCTGCATTGTTGGACCTGCCATTGACGTCAGCAGGATTGGTAACAAGCTGATCACAGGTGTGAGAGGCAGGCAAGGCCAGGGCTCTGCCCTGGACCCGCAAAGGGCAGAGCCCTTTGATCCCAGTCCTTGGCCTGTCTTGGGAGAGGGGGCAT
>CAIQQQ010000377.1 GCA_903873995.1 uncultured Rhodospirillales bacterium | reverse complement strand
GCCCGGCCCATCATGCCGGCTTTGGCGTCGGACAAGAAGGTTGTCCCGCAGGGGGTCCTGGACGCGTTGATTGGCATCTGGTGTGACACAGAGAAGTACAAAGAAGAGCCGCAGAAGCTGCAATCCGCTATGATGCAGCTCTACAAGACCGAGAAGGTCAATCCGGTCAGCGGATGCCTGCCGATGATCATCCAGATCCCGATCTTCTTCTCACTTTACAAGGTCATATTCGTCACCATCGAGATGCGCCAGGCGCCATTCTTCGGCTGGATTCACGATCTGTCGGCGATCGACCCGACCAACGTCTTCAATCTCTTCGGCCTCATCCCGTTCGATCCGACGATCTACTCCCACTACCTCCATCTCGGCGTTTGGCCGCTGATCATGGGTGTGACGATGTTCTTCCAGCAGAGGCTGAACCCGCCACCGCCGGACCCGATGCAGGCCCGTCTGTTCCAGTTCATGCCGATTCTGTTCACCTTCATGCTGTCGAGCTTCCCGGCCGGCCTCGTGATCTACTGGAGCTGGAACAACTCGCTGACTATCCTGCAGCAGACCTTGATCATGCGTGGCACGCGCCTCGCAAAGCCCAGCGCCGCCGTGGTCAGCAGCAAACCGAAAGCCATCAAGTCCTGACCGACACGCCACCGCTTTTCCTCGATCCCGAAGGCAAGACGCCCGAACAGCGCGAGGCCGACCGGCTGGTGGCGATCGAGGCGGGCCGGCTGTTATTCGCCGCCGAATGCCGCTTCATCTTCGCAACCCAGCGGCTGGACGACCTGCCGCCGCCGGGCCTGCCGGAGGTGGCGTTCGCCGGCCGCTCCAATGTCGGCAAATCCTCGCTGATCAACGCGCTCACCGGCCGCAACGCGCTCGCGCGCACGTCCTCCACCCCCGGCCGCACCAAGCAGCTCAACTTCTTCGATCTCGGTGGCCGGCTCTGCCTCGTGGACATGCCCGGCTACGGCTACGCCCAGGCCGCGAAAGAGGTGAAGGAGGACTGGCAGGAGCTGATGTTCACCTATCTGCGCGCCCGCCCCACCCTGCGCCGCGTGATCCTGCTGCTCGACGCCAGGATCGAGGTGAAGGAAAGCGATCTGGCGGTGATGGGCCTGCTGGACCGCGCCGCCGTGATCTACGAGGTGGTGCTGACCAAGGCGGACAGCGTGAAGCCCACAGCCCTGCGCGCCAAGATCGCCGAAGTGCAGAAGCTCGCCCGCAAGCACGCCGCGGCGCTCACCGAGGTGCGCACGACGAGCTCCGAGACCGGTTTCGGCATCCCCGAGCTACGCGGCGATCTCGAGGCGCTCGCCGAACCGGTTTCTTGACCAAATCTCCGCGCCGCCGCAAAAGGCCTGCGCCGGCCTGGAGAGACACGTGACCGAGATCATCGACGACTTCGAGACCCCGCCGCGTGAGTCTGCCCAGGAGCAGGCCAAGATTCTGGCCCATGCGCTGCCGTTCCTGCGGCGTTACGCCGGTGCGACCATCGTCGTGAAATACGGCGGCCATGCGATGGGCGAGGATCATCTGGCCCACATGTTCGGCCGGGACATCGCGTTGCTGAAGCAGGTCGGTGTGAACCCCGTGGTCGTCCATGGCGGCGGCCCGCAGATCAACACGATGCTCAAGCGCCTCGCGATCACCTCCACCTTTATCGACGGCCTGCGCGTGACGGATGCCGCGATGGTCGAGGTGGTCGAGATGGTTCTCGCCGGCACGGTTAACAAGATGGTCGCCGGCCTGATCAACCGCGCGGGCGCCCTGGCGGTCGGCATCTGCGGCAAGGACGGCGGGCTGATCCGCGCCCGCAAGCTGGCGCGCACCACGGTGGACCCTGGCAGCCGGATCGAGCGCGTGCTCGATCTGGGCTTCGTCGGCGAGCCGGAGCATGTCGATGTGCGGGTCATCCACGCGCTGACCGGTGCCGGCCTGATCCCTGTGATCGCCCCGGTGGGCGTGGGCGAGGACGGCCAGACCTACAACATCAACGCCGACACCGTGGCCGGCGCCATCGCCGGTGCGCTGGGTGCCAGCCGCCTGCTCATGCTGACGGACGTGCCGGGCGTGCTGGATGCCAACAAGGTGCTGATTCCCAACATGACCATTGCGGAAGCCGAGGAAGGCATCAAAAGCGGCTTCATCACCGGTGGCATGATCCCGAAGGTGGAGAACTGCGTCGATGCAGTGAAGCGCGGCGTGAAGGGGGCTGTCATTCTGGACGGCCGCCAGCCGCATGCCTGCCTTCTCGAACTGTTCACGGAAGGCGGCCACGGAACGCTGATCCACGCCTGACAGAGGCTCTGGGCGAAGCGACGGCCTCCGTTCAGCGCCACATCCGCGTCAGGAACTGGATTTGCCAGCGCATTTCGTCAACACCGAGTGGAAAGCCGCCGGCGTTGTTCGGCCGCATCACAGCCTCGGGCGGCAGGCGCACGAGAATGATTTGCAGCAGCTGAGCCAGCTGCATCGAGAACCCGGCCTTCCACACCAGACTGACCATGCCCTTGGCGCTGCGCAGGATGCAGGCGCGTTCGACCACGAACACCGGAACCTCCGCCGTCACCGCGATCATGGCCGTGCACATGCGAACCTCGCCGCGCCGCGCCGCGTCGGCGATCGTCACCTCCGTGAGGGTCTGGCGCCGGGCCAGCGCCTGCGCCTCGGCCATTGCCTCGTCCATCGTGGGCGCCCGTGAGGCAGCACCATGGCTGGGTTCGAGCCGGGAGGCGACGCGATCCCGCAGCTCCCGTGCCAGATCTGGCGAGATATCGGCCCGGGCCGCAAGAACACCCACCAGCTGTGTCGAGACGATGAACGACAAAGCCCGTGCCGACCGCTCCGACAGCACCGGTCGCCGGACCAGCGGTTCGTGCCATGCCGACTCGTCGGCGGCGCGGGCGATCAGCGCATCGAGCGTCATTTCCCGGATGGACGCCGTGGGGTTGGCCAACAATGCGGCAATGGCCGCGTGATTGGACGACAGCGCGATCGCATCGGCGACGGCCTCTGACAGGTAGGGGCGGCGCGCCACTGCCGTCGCCGTCTCCGGGCACGGGCACGTCGCCAGCAGACCCAGCAGGTCCTCCGTTCGCAGAAGCGGTGACAGCCGGATCACCGGCTCGGCCACGTCCATCGCGGTGTCGTGCGCCAGTTGCAGGATCAGCTCGCGCGACGCCTCCGCCATCCCCTTGAGCACGTCCGCGATCGCGGAACGCACGCGAACGGCCTCATCGGCCACCAGCGCGCGCAACGCCGCAAGCGCCTGCTGCTCCACACTCTCCAACTCCCGCCCCGCCAGGGTTGGCAGAAGGGCGGCAAGCCGCTGGCCCAGCAGCGCCCGCACCCGCTCGTCGCTGTCCCGGGTCAGCGCCTCGCTGGTGTCGATCGGCGTGGACGGGTTCATCGCCAGGGCGGCGCGAACCTTGACGTTGCCGTCCCGCGCCAGGCTGCGCAGCAGCCGGACCGGCGCGTGCGGGTTGGCCGCGATGCGCACGCGTTCGGCCTCGCCGGCGGCGGCCGCCTCCATCAGCGACGGTGCCACCAATGCCGCGTCCGATACGGGAACTGGCGCGACATCTGGCGACACAGCAACTGGCGACACAGCAACTGGCGACACAGCGACTGGCGACACAGCGACTGGCGACACAGCGCCTGGCGCCGAGGGAACTGGTGTCAAAGGAACTGGTGTCAAAGGAACTGGCGCCAAAGTCGCCAATGCGGCGTTCGCAACGACCTCGCGCGGCAGAGCCCGGTCGTGGGTGGCCGCCTCGTTCATCAGAAGATCTCCGGGCGAGACACCCGCCAATGACCGCGCCCGGCTCGCTTGACCTGATACATCACCTGGTCGGCGCGCTGGATCAGCGCCTCGACATCCTCGCCCCGCCCGGGCCATCGCGTGGCGATCCCGATGGACATGGTCAGGCTCAGATCACTGCCCTCCGCCAGATGCTGGAGGCAACGTGGCCCCTCAGTGCGCAGCGCCTCGGCGCGCTCGGCAGCGGCAAACTCATCGGCACTATCCATCCACAACGCGAACTCGTCCCCGCCCAGCCGCGCCACCAGGTCCGACGGGCGCACGGTCGCGCGCAGCAAGGCCGCGGTCAGACACAGCGCCTCATCCCCCGCGTCATGGCCCTTGGTGTCATTCAGCGCCTTGAAATTGTCCAGATCGATGAACATCAACGTCCCGGGCAGCCCCTCCCGGTCCAGCCGGTCCAGCCTGCGGCCCATCTCGTCCATGAAGGCGCGCCGGTTGATGAGCGTGGTCAGCGGGTCCGTGCGGGCCTGGCGCGCCATCTCGCGCTGGATCGATTCATGTTCAAGGATCATCCGCGCCACGCCTGAGGCCGAGGACGCCAGCACCAGATCATCGGCGTCAAACGGCCGGCTGCCGTTCGGGCGCCACATCAGCAGGCCGGCCTGCTCGCCGAACCGCGTCTGGCAAGGGCACACCACCAGCAACGCCCCATCCGCCGTCACGCTCTGCGTGGGGTCGGACAGGCCGGTGCCCATCAGCGCCACCGCCTGCTTCAGAACCGTCTCGAGCCCTGCGCCGGTCTGATGCAGAACAACCGGCTCAGCCGTGTCCACGATCATGTCGAGCACCGCGCAGCCCTCCAGGCCCATCGCGGTCGTCAGGCCTTCCAGCGCCGCCTGCATCATTCTTGGCGCCAGAACCTGCTGGCGAATCAGCCACAGGATATGATCCAGTACCTCGCCGCGCCGCAAAGCCGCCGCCACCGCGGCGTCGAACCCATCCTGCTCCGTGAGGTCCTGCCCCAGGCCGCGGGCTCCAACGATCTGCCCACCGGCATCCAGCAGCGGAGCCGATGCGAACGCCATGCAGATAAAGCTGCCATCGGGCCGGCGCAGCCAGGCCCGCCTGCGCCGCACGGCGCTGGTCGGGCGAAACGGGTTGAAGCCGCCCATGCTGGCATCCGCCAGCAGCATTTCACACGGTTGGCCCAACAGGCTCTCCGCCGGCCACCCCAGCACCGGATCCGGCGCAATGAAGGTAAGCCGGCCCCAGCTATCCGTCTCGAACACCAGATCCGCCGTGAGTGTCACCAGATCGCGCCACCGCATCCGGCTTTCCACCAGCGCGTCGTGCAGCGTCTCACCCGGCCCGACGCCGTCTGCACCATCACACCGCGACTCATCGGGAACGGCCCGCACGTCCGGGCATCCGGCCGGCGCCAAGGCGGTGGTCAAGGGGGCGGTCACGACTGCAGGCAGAGGGCGCCACTCTTGGAAAACGGTGGGATCGGACATGCTGGGCACAATTCCTTCTCGCACCGACCATCACGCACCAGCATCGTAAAGAATTGGTTACGCAGCCCCCGATCCGACGCCGTCCCGCTCCGATTGACAGCACTGTTGGCGGCTGCACATGGTCCGGCCCATGCTGTCACCTCAGCCCTGAGAACGATGACCGGAGACATGACGATGAGCGATACGGGCCTGCGCCAGACGATCGAGACTCTCTGGACCAACCGGGACAGCCTGACCCCGGGCTCCACCGACGCGATCGCCGCCGTCAACGCCGCACTCGAAGGCCTAGAGTCCGGCACCCTGCGCGTCGCAGCACCGACGGAGTCCGGCTGGGAGGTGCATGACTGGCTGAAGAAGGCCGTGCTGCTGTCCTTCCGCCTGTTCGGCAATACGATCATGCCCGGCGCTGGCGGCGCGCCGGTGTGGGACAAGGTGGGCATGCTCACCGATGGCTGGGGCGAGAACCGCTTCCGCGACGCCGGCTTCCGCGCCGTCCCCGGCGCTGTCGTGCGCCGGTCCGCCTATATCGCGCCGGGCGTCATCCTGATGCCGAGCTTCGTCAATGTCGGCGCCCATGTCGGGCGCAACACCATGATCGACACCTGGGCCACCGTCGGCTCCTGCGCGCAGATCGGCGCCAACTGCCATCTCTCCGGCGGCGTCGGCATCGGCGGCGTGCTGGAACCGCTGCAGGCCGCCCCCACCATCATCGAGGATGATTGCTTCATCGGCGCCCGCTCCGAAGTCGTCGAAGGCGTCGTGGTCGAGCGCGGCGCGGTGCTTGCCATGGGTGTGTTCCTCTCCGCCACCACCAAGATCATCGACCGCGCCACCGGCGAGATGTTCATGGGCCGCGTGCCCGCCTATTCCGTCGTCGTCCCCGGCACACTGCCCGGCCGCAACCTGCCGGACGGCTCGCCCGGCCCGTCGCTGTCCTGCGCCGTCATCGTCAAGCGCGTCGATGCCCAGACCCGCTCCAAGACCTCCATCAACGACCTGCTGCGCGACTGATGGGAGAGACGTTGCCATCATCGCCCCTGCTGGCCCCCACGGCGCTGGCCCCCACGGCGCTGGCACAGGCGCTCATCCGCTGCCCCTCCGTCACGCCGCTGGATGAAGGCGCGCAGCACGTGCTGGCCGCCGCTCTGGAGCGGCTGGGCTTTCACGTGACGCATCTGCCGTTCGGCCAGACCCCGAACCTGTTCGCCAGGATCGGTGACCGCGGTCCGCATCTCTGCTTCGCCGGCCATACCGACGTCGTCCCCCCCGGCGCGGGCCCGTGGCACAGCGACCCGTTCGGCGGAGACATCCGCGACGGCCTGCTCCACGGCCGCGGCGCCTGCGACATGAAGGGCGCCATCGCGTCCTTCGCCGCCGCCTGCGCCGATCGCCTCACCCGCCCGCTCGCAGGTTCGATCAGCCTGCTGATCACCGGCGATGAGGAGGGCCCCGCCACGGACGGCACGGTTCGCGTGCTGGGCTGGATGGCAGAGCACGGCCAGATCCCCGACATGTGCATCGTGGGCGAGCCCACCAACCCGCATCGCCTGGGCGAGGTCATCAAGATCGGCCGGCGCGGCAGCCTCAATGCCACCATCACAATCCACGGCATCCAGGGCCACGTCGCTTACCCCCAGCGCGCCGACAACCCCATCCACCGCCTGACGCGCATCCTCGCGGCCCTCACCGCCGCCCCGCTCGATGCGGGTAACACCTGGTTCGAACCATCCTCGCTGCAGCTCACCAGCATCGATGTCGGCAATCCCGCCACCAACGTCATCCCCGCCACCGCCACCGCCCGCCTCAACGTCCGCTTCAACGACCAGCACAGCGGTGCCGCCATGGAACGCTGGCTGCGCGCCACCATCGCCCAGCACGCCGATCGCTTCGATCTGGCTGTCTCGGTCAGCGGCGAAAGCTTCCTCACCCAGCCCGGCCCCTTCGTGCACGCCTTGCGCGATGCCGTCGCCGCCGCCACCGGCCTCACCCCAAGGCTCGACACCGGCGGCGGCACGTCCGACGCACGGTTCATCGCGCGGTTCTGTCCGGTCGCCGAGTTCGGCCTGGTCGGCCAGACCATGCACCAGGTCGATGAATGCGTGCCCGTCGCCGATCTCGAAGCCCTCGCCGGCATCTACGCCCGCATGCTGACCGCGCTGGTGCCATGAGTGTCCTCACCGGCATCGGCCGCCTCGCTCTGTTCCGCGCCGACGGTTTCGCCGCCTTCACGGCCACGCCGCAGGCCCTGCTGAACAGCCTCGCCCCTTTGGTGGCCCTGCCGATCGTCACCGCCTTCGCCCAGATCGCCAACGGCCAGCTCATCGGCGCGGCCACAGGCGTTCTGGGAACGATCGTGGCGCTGCTCACGCCACTGATCGTTACCGAGGCGCTGGCGCGGCTGTGGCAGGCCCGGGATCGCTGGCTGCGCTTTGCCGTGGCCTATTGCTGGTGCCAGCTCGCCTTCTCGCTTGCGGCCCTGGCCTTGCGCCTCGCCGTCCCGGTGTTCTCGCTGCTGGTGTTCTACGGCGTGGCGCTGCACTGGTTCCTGGCCCGCTATGGCCTCGGCCTGTCGCGCGGCCGCGCCACCTTGCTGGTGGTCACGGCGGACCTCGTCACCGGCCTCCTGTTCCTAGGCCCGCAACTCCTCGCCCTGCCACCCGGAGCGTTCGAGAACGGCGCGTTCCAACCCGGAGCGTTCATGGAATGATGCCGATCGCAGACGGCCTCGCCGCCGCGATCCTCCTCGCACTCGGCCGCACAGGCGGGCTCGTGCGGCTCATCGCCGGAGATGGCGAGGCGATCCTGGCCGCCCGGCGCAGCTTCTGGGCGATCGCCGTGGCGCTGCCGGGCTTCCTGGCGCTGCACCTGATGGACTGGGCGGTCGAGGGCCGCCCCCACGCAGCCGGGCGCCTGCTCGCGCATGATCTCGCCGGTTATGTCATCGGCTGGCTCGGCTTTGCCGTCATGTCCCACCGCCTGATGCGCGATTTCGGGCGCGAGGCGCTGTGGCCGCGCTTCATCGCCGCCTTCAACTGGTGCAGCGTGGTGCAGTATCTGCTGCTCGTTGTGGCAGGCCTCCCGCCGCTGCTGGGCCTTGCGGACTGGATCGGTGAGACCGCCTGGCTGGTGGCCACGTTCTGGGCGCTCTGGCTGGAATATTTCGCAACCCGCCTCACGCTTCAGCTCACCCGGATGCAGGCCTGGGCAATGGTGGCGCTCGATCTGGCGTTGGGCCTGATGGTCTCGGAGATCATATCCTCGCTGGGGTGAAAGGGTCCTCCGGATATACAACCCCCGTCAGATAAAGCCCCTCCGGCGGCGCCGTGGGGCCCGCCGCCGCACGATGCCGCGCCGCCAGCGCCTCCGCCACCCGCGCCACCGGCCAGCTCCCTTCGCCCACCAGCTTCAGCGTGCCCACCATGTTGCGCACCTGGTGATGCAGAAAGCTGCGCGCCTCGGCCACCACGCTGAACCGCTCGCCCTCCTGCACCACCTCCAGCCGGTCCAGCGTCCGCACCGGCGAGGCCGCCTGGCACGCCGCGGCCCGAAACGACGTGAAATCGTGCCGCCCCAGCAAAATCGTCGCCGCTGCCGCCATCGCCGCCCCATCGAGCGGCCGATCGACATGCCACGCCCGCCCCCGATCCAGCACCAGCCGCGGCCGGCGGTTATGGATGTCATAGCGATACGCCCGCCCGATCGCCGAGAACCGCGCGCTCCACGCATCCGCCACCAAGGCTGCGGCCACCACCACCACCGGATGCGGCTTCACATGAAAATTCAGCGCATCGCGCACGGTCTCGGGCGAAAACCGCTCCGGCAGATCGATATGCACCACCTGTCCCTCGGCATGAACGCCCGAATCCGTCCGCCCGGCCGCCACGCACGCCACCGGATCGCCCTGCACCAGCCGCCCGGCGGCTGCCTCGATCACCCCCTGCACCGAGATCCCGGTGGCCTGCCGCTGCCAGCCGACAAATCCCCCGCCATCGTATTCGATCCGCAACGCAACCCGGCGGTTCATTCCAGCATCGTGCCCGGGGCAATCGGCCGGCCGTTGAGAAACGCCCCCGCCGCCATCGCCGCCCGCCCCGGCGCCTGCAGTCGCGTGATCCGCAGCGCCCCCGATCCGGCCGCAACAGTCAGCCGTGAATCCAGCACGGTCCCCGGCGCGCCCGATTCCTCGGCGATCTCGACGGCCAGAACCTTCAGCACCTCGCCCCCCAGCATCGTATAGGTGCCCGGCCATGGATCGAACGCCCGCACCCGCCGGTCCAGCGCCGCCGCATCCTGCGTCCAGTCCAGCCGGCCATCCTCGCGCGAGAGCTTCGGGGCATAGACCGCCCCATCCTCAGGCTGCGGCACCGCCGGCGGACGCTCGGCCAGCGCCCTCACGATCAACTCCCCGCCCAAATCCGCGAGACGGTCGTGCAACATCCCGCCGGTGGTCGCCGCCGTGATCGGCGTCGCACCCCCCAGCAGCATCGCCCCGGTGTCGAGCCCCTCATCCATCTGCATGATGCTCACGCCAGAATGATCGTCCCCCGCCAGGATCGCCGCCTGGATCGGTGCTGCCCCGCGCCAGCGCGGCAGCAGGCTGGCATGGATGTTCAGGCAGCCCAGCCGAGGTGCGGCCAGCATCGGCGCCGGCAGGATCAGCCCATACGCTGCCACCACGGCGCAATCGAGATCGAGGGCGGCAAACGCCTCCCACTCCGCTGGCACCTTGCGCACCCGAACCGGCGTGCGCACCGCAAGCCCCAGCGCCTCCGCCGCCTGGTGCACCGGCTGCAGGCGCACAGCCTGCCCCCGCCCGGCCGGGCGCGGCGGCTGGCAATACACGGCCGCGATCTCATGCCCTGCCGCCACCAGCGCCCGCAGCGCCACCACCGCGAAATCCGGCGTGCCCATGAACGCCAGACGCATGGCCTCAGCCAGCGGCCTTCAGCCGCTGCTCCTTGGCCAGCTTGCGCATCAGGATGTTGCGCTTCAGCGCCGACAGATGATCGACGAACAGAATTCCGTCCAGATGATCGAGCTCATGCTGCAGGCACGTCGCCAGCAGCCCATCCGCCGCGATCTCCTGCCGCACGCCGGCCTGGTCCAGATACCGGACGCGCACCTGAGCCGGCCGGCTGACATCGGCATACTGCCCCGGCAGCGACAGGCAGCCCTCCTCGCGCAGCGCCATCTCCTTGGAAAGCCCCATGATCTCGGGATTGACCAGCACCATCGGTTCGCGCGCGCCCTCCTTCTGGATGTCCACCACGAACAGCCGGAGCGAGAGCCCAACCTGCGGCGCCGCCAGTCCGATCCCCGGGGCGTCGTACATCGCCGCCAGCATGCGCGGCACGATGGCGCGCACCACATCGCCGTCGCTGTCCTGCACGACGCGCGCCCGCGCCTTCAGCACCGGGTTCGGCGCGATCAGAATCGGCAGTCGTTCAAGGATCGGAGCGTCTTGGGTCTGTGGATCGGTCATCCCTGCGATGTAGCCGCAGGCCCGCCCGACATCAACGACGCCGCCCCCTTGCAACGCGCAATTCTGCTGACAACATAGGTTAAGCCGGTCGCCGCGAGGGGCCCTCAATCACCGCTTCGCTCATCAGAGGAGGCCTCATGTCTGGACGCCTGTTCACGTCACCGATGTTTCTCGGCTTCGATCATCTCGAACAGATGCTCGAGCGTGCCGCCAAAACCTCGTCAGACGGCTACCCGCCCTACAACATCGAACAGACCGGCCCATCCGGCCTGCGCATCACCCTCGCCGTCGCGGGCTTCACCATGTCCGACCTGCAGATCACGCAGGAAGACAACCAGCTCGTCATCCGCGGCCGCCAGTCCGACGACACCACCGGCCGCGTCTTCATCCATCGCGGCATCGCCGCGCGCCAGTTCCAGCGTGCCTTCGTGCTGGCGGAGGGGATCGAGGTGAAGGGCGCGTGGCTCGACAGCGGCCTTCTGCACATCGACCTGGCCCGCCCGCAGCCCGCCACCAAGGTCCGAACGATCCAGATCAGCAACCCGGGTCAGATCAGCGAGCCCGGCTTCGTCGACGGCCAACCCCTCTCAGATTGAAAGCAGGATCATCATGAACATCCGCGAAATTTCGACGTACGACCTGCAGAAGCTCGGCACCCCAAAACTGGCCTATCTGCGCCAGGTGATGATGGACGGCGAACGCGCCGTGGCCATCCACGCCGCCGACGGCACACCGATGGCCATCGCCGCCAATCTCGACCTCGCCGTCGAGACTGTCATGGAACAGGAGATGTTCCTGATGTCGGTTCACTGACCGCCTGAGTGTGACCCCGGCGTGGCCATGCGGTCACCCGGGCCACACCGTATACAACAAAGGCCGCCGCGAGGCAGCCTTGTCATCATCGGTGAATGTGTCTGAAAGATCTGGAGCGGGCGAAGGGATTCGAACCCTCGACCCCAACCTTGGCAAGGTTGTGCTCTACCCCTGAGCTACGCCCGCGCACCAGAGCCAACGCCAAATCATTGGCGAGGGCGCGGTAATAAGCGTGAAATTTTATGGGCGCAAGAGGGCATCGCGCGGCCTTGCGCATCACCGCTTGCCCGGGTCCGCGTTTCGTGGCTTGTGCCCCGTCGTTCGAGCGACATCTATAGGCCGCACGGGCGACATCCCAGTCCGCTCTCTTTCGTCCCCGCAGCAAGGCAGCCACCGCATGGACCACATCATCGGACAGAAACCGCATTCCGCGTCCGGCGCCGCGGCCGACATGGACGGTGTGATCATCGACGGCACCGAGGCCGGCTTCATGGCCGACGTCATCGAGGCGTCGCGCACAATGCCGGTGCTCGTCGATTTCTGGGCCACCTGGTGCGGCCCGTGCAAGCAGCTCACGCCCACCATCGAAAAGATCGTCCGTGCCGCCGGCGGGCGCGTGAAGCTCGTCAAGATCGATGTGGACAAGGCCCCCAGCCTCGTCGCCCAGCTCGCCCGCATGGGCCTGCCGCTGCAGTCCATCCCCACCGTCGTGGGCTTTCACAAGGGCCAGATCGCCGACCTGTTCCAGGGCGCGCAGCCCGAGTCGGAAGTGAAGCGCTTTGTCGAGGCGCTGCTCAAGCTCGCCGGCGGCGCCATGCCGGTGGTGGAGATGATCGCCGCCGCCCGCGCCGCCCTCGAAGAAGCCAACCCCGAGGAAGCCGGCCAGATCTTCAGTGAGGCGCTGGCCCAGGAGCCGGAGAACCCGGAGGCCTGGGGCGGCCTGGTCCGCGCCATGCTCGCCTTGGGTGACGAGGCACAGGCGGCGGACGCGCTGGCACAGGTGCCCGAGAAGATCGCCGAGCATGCCGAGATCTCCGGCGCCCGTAGCGCACTGACGCTCGCCGCCGAAGGCCGCGCCGCGCGCGAGCAGCTCGGCAGCTTCGAAGCGCGCCTTGAGGCCGACCCCAAGGATCACCAGGCGCGCTACGACCTTGCCACAGCCCTCAACGCCATGGACCGGCGCGAGGACGCGGCGGATGCGCTGCTCACCATCGTCAAGACCGATCGCGCCTGGAACGAGGGGGCGGCCAGGCTGCAGCTTTTGAAATTCTTCGAGGCATGGGGCATGGACGACGCGGCCACGATGGCCGCCCGCCGCAAACTCTCCGCGATCCTGTTTGCCTGACATGCACGACCCGCAACCGAAGTTTCACGAACTGCCGGAGACCTTTGCGGTCTTCCCGCTCACCGGCGCGTTGCTGCTGCCGGGCGGGAAGCTGCCACTCAACATCTTCGAGCCGCGCTATCTCGCCATGATCGAGGACGCTCTGGCGTCCGGCCGCTGCTTTGCCATGATCCAGCCCGACCCCGACCGGCCCATCACGCCGAAGGGCCCCGGCCTGTATCGCGTCGGCTGCCTCGGCCGCCTCTCCAGCTTCAGCGAGACCGAGGACGGCCGCTACCTCATCACCCTCACCGGGCTGATCCGGTTCGACGTCGTGGAGGAGCTCGACATGGCCCGCGGATATCGGCGGGTGCGCGCCGATTTCAGCCGCTTCGAAGGCGATCTGGAAGTCCCCCAGCCCGGCGCCGGCTTCCACCGCGTCGAGCTTTTGGAGGCGCTGCGCGGCTATTTTGACAACCAGGGCTTCGATGCCAACTGGGATGCGATTGACAGCATGGGCGACGTGTCACTCGTCACCAGCCTCGCCATGGTCTGCCCGTTCCACCCGGTGGAGAAGCAGGCGCTGCTGGAGGCCCACAGCATCGATGACCGGGCGCAGACCCTGCACGCCCTGCTCGCGATGGACATGCACGACCATCCGTTCGATGACGACGAAGGCACGCAACGCCGGCTGTCGAGCTAGGAAATAAGATGTCCGAATCTGAAGCCACCCCTGCTCAAGCGCCCGTCGATCCCCGCCTGCTGGAGATCCTGGTCTGCCCGGTGACAAGGGACGCGCTGGTCTATGACCGCGTGGCCAATGAGCTGATCAGCCGCAAGGCGCGCCTGGCCTACCCGATCCGCGACGGCATCCCGATCATGCTGCCCGACGAGGCGCGGGCGCTGGACGAGGCGTGATGCCCACGCCGGTCGAGATCCGGCTGCGCCGCGCCGAACAGCGCCTCGACATCACCTTCGATGACGGGTTCCTGGCCCAGCTTCCCGCCGAATATCTGCGCGTGGAGAGTCCGAGCGCGGAGGTTCAGGGCCACGGCCCCGGCCAGCGCAAGACAGTCGCCGGCCGCCGCCATGTCGGCATCATGGCCATCGAGCCGGTCGGCCAATACGCCGTGCGTCTGCAGTTCGACGACCTGCACGATACCGGCATCTATTCCTGGGAGTTCCTCCACCAACTCGGCCGCGAGCAGGAGGCGCGTTGGGCCGCCTATCTGGCGGAACTCAAAGCCAAGGGACTGTCGCGCGACCCACGATAGAAGGTCTAGGGCGGGAGGATCTTCAACGAGGTGACGCCGGCCGAAAGCAACGCCAGCAGATCGGGCAACGCGAGGGCCACACATCCCTCGGTCGGCGCATAATCCGGCCGCGCCACATGAAGAAAGATCGCCGATCCGCGCCTGGGTGCAACCGGCGCATCGTTCCAGCCCAGCACGCCGATCACGTCATAGACAGCATCTCCGCGCCACAGCACCTCATGCCGGGCATCGAACGGCAGGCGCACCTGTGTGTTGTATGCAGGGTGACCGGCATCGTCGCACCAGCCATCCTCGGGCGCGAGCGGCTCGCGCAGCACAGGGCAGGCAAACACCCCCACACGGTCCGCCCGAAACAGCACGCGCCGCAACGGCAACACACCAGCCGGCGTCGCCTCGTCAGCTTCCATCTTCCGCGCCGACACACCCGCCCGGCCCAGAGCGGCCCGGTATCGCGCCGTTCCCAAGGTCAGCCAGCCATTCGGCGTGACGACCGCCTCGCTCATCCCAGCATATGGCCGAAGCGGGCGGCCTTGGTGGCCAGATAGCCGTCATTCACGCCGTTCGGCGCGAACACATGCCGTTCGCGCGTCACCACCTCCACTCCGCAGGCGGCTAGCGCTGCCACCTTTTCGGGGTTGTTGGTCAGCAACCGCACGCGATGAATGCCCAGCTGCTCAAGCATCGTCGCCGCCACGAGGAAGTTGCGCTCATCCGCGCCCCAGCCCAGCGCGCGGTTGGCGTCCAGCGTGTCCAGTCCGCGGTCCTGCATGGCATAGGCGCGCAGCTTGTTCACCAGCCCGATGCCGCGGCCCTCCTGCGCCAGATACAGCAGCACGCCGCCACCATCCGCTGCCATGCGGGCGATGGCGCCGCGCAGCTGCGGGCCACAATCGCAGCGCAGGCTGCCCAGCAGATCGCCGGTGAAGCACTCCGAATGGATGCGCACCAGCGGCGCGTCCCCATCGGCACGCGGCGTGTCGGGATGGCCGACCAAGATGGCCAGATGCTCGATGCCGGAATCGGGCGCCCGGAAGGCCACGACCCGCGTGTCGTCAGACGCCTCGAGCGGCACATGCGCCTCCGCCACGCGCACCAGGCTCGATGCCATCGCGCCAGGATAGGCCATCACGTCCTCGGCCGAGACGCGCAGCAGATCGAGTTCGTCAGCCAGCGCCATGTCGGCGCGCGTGGGGGCCGCAACCGCGGCCGGCAGCAGGCGCGCCAGCTTCAGGAGAGCCAGAGCGGCCGCCGCGAGCTCTGGCATCTCGGCTTGCCGTGCCTCCGTCGGCAGGAGCTGGTTGGCCGTCGGATCGGCCAGGCTCAGCAATGCCACAGGGTCAAGCAGGGCCGGTGGCAACTCGATCGCAACCGCAGGGGTGGGAGCCCGATGCGCGTCGTGCGGCACCGCACGATCGAGCACGGCCGCGGCGCGCGCCGGCGCCAGCAACAGCACGGCATGGCCGCTTGCCATCGCGCCCAGCTCCGTAAGGCCACGCGCACCGGCGGTCTCGGCCGGCAGCAGCACCAGCGGCGCATCGCCCATGAGGATCACCGGCGTGCCGCGTTTGAGCTCAGACGTGGCCCGGTGAACCGCGCGGAGCCGCAGCGCGAGATTGTCGGCACCGATATTGGGAAGCGACTCCGGCAGTGTGACGGCGGCCTCGGCGTTGCCAAGTGTTTCCGGGCCGGAGACGGGGTGTGGCTCGTCACGCAGCGGCATATGATTCATCGGTTCACCAATCCGGTCAGGTGGTCCGCGATTACACGGAATTTATGGCACAATTGCATCCGCGCGGTGCGGCTGGCCGTAGGGTAGCGGGAGACTGCGGCATGCCACTCCGAGCGGGTGGCAGGCAGGGCCCCGGCTGCGCTACATAACGTGACGTGACATATGCCCTGGGCTGGACAAAACAAGACTGCGTGTCGGTCTTGGAACGACCTTGGGTGGCGGCGTCCGATTGCGGCGCATATGCCTTTACGAAAGCTTCATCCCGATCAACGATGCGGTCTATACGCCTTTCCACCCGCCGCCAGCCGTAGCGAGAAGGATCTTTTTGAATGACGGGCGAGCGTCCAATTCTCCTGGTAGACGACGACCCGACATTGCGGGCCATGCTCGTCGAGCAGCTCTGTGTCGATGGCGAGTTCACAGCCGTCGAGGCGGACACGCTGCAGCGCGCCGAGCAGCTGATGAACGCGCCGGACGCGCGGTTTGACGCGCTGATCCTCGATGTCAGCCTGCCAGACGGCGATGGCCGCGATCTGTGCGCCCGCCTGCGCCGCCAGGGCCACAAGCTGCCGGTGATCATGCTGACCGGTTCGGATGACGAGGCGAGTGTGGTGCGCGGCCTGGATGCCGGCGCCAACGACTATGTCGCCAAGCCCTTCCGCCTCGCCGAGCTGCTGGCACGGCTGCGCGCCCAACTTCGCATCTTCGAGAACAGCGAGGACGCGACCTTCGTCATCGGCCCCTATCTCTTCCGCCCGTCGGCCAAACTGTTGCAGGACACGGTGCGCAACAAGCGCATCCGCCTCACCGAAAAGGAGGCTGCGATCCTGAAATTCCTCTACCGCAGCGGCGCCAACCCGGTCGCCCGCCAGGTCCTGCTGAACGAGGTATGGGGCTACAACGCCTCCGTCACCACTCACACGCTGGAGACGCATATCTACCGCCTGCGCCAGAAGATCGAGCCCGATCCGGCCAATCTGCGCCTGCTGCTGACGGAGGCCGGCGGCTACCGCCTGGATCCGACAGGTCTCGCACTGCCGGTCTAACCCCTGGCCTTCCAGCCCCCAACCGCCCTATCACTGCGTCCGCCCTTAACAGGGCGCAATCAGCAGGGGTGACACATGCAGACTCGCAGTGTGGCGACGGTGTTTGGCGGGTCCGGGTTCCTCGGCCGCTATATTGTCAAACGCCTGGCGGCTGCAGGGCACGTCGTGCGGGTCGCGGTGCGTGACACGGAGGCAGCCGGATTCCTGAAGTCGATGGGTGCGGTGGGGCAGATCGTGCCGCTGGCCGCCTCGATCGTGCGCGAGGCCGATGTGGCCCGCGCTGTGGACGGTGCGGACATCGTGGTGAACACGGTGGGCATTCTGGTGGAGCAGCATCAAGGCGATTTCCAGGCGCTTCAGGCCGATGGCGCGGGCCGAATCGCGCGCGCGTCAGTCGCGGCGGGCGTTGGCCGGCTCGTGCATCTCTCCGCGATCGGCGCCGATGCCGACAGCCACAGCGAATACGCCCGCACCAAGGCCTCCGGTGAGGCGCAGATGCGCGCGGCCTTCCCCGATGTCACGATCCTGCGGCCATCCCTGGTGTTCGGCTTCGAGGACCAGTTCTTCAACCGCTTCGGCGCCATGGCCAGCCTGTCGCCGGTTATGCCGGTGATCGCCGGCGAGACCCGGTTCCAGCCGGTTTATGTCGGCGATGTCGCCGACGCGGTGATGGCCGCACTGGCCGACCCCGCCAGCAAGGGCGTGACCTTCGAACTGGCCGGCCCCCGCGTCTGGCGGTTTCGCGATCTGCTGGCCTGGATCCTTGAAACCACGGGACGCCACCGCTTGCTGCTCAACATCCCCATGCCGATCGCGCGCATCCAGGCCTCAATCATGGAGCGCCTGCCCGGCAAGCCGCTGACACGCGATCAGCTGATCCTGCTGGCCAAGGACAATGTCGCAACCGGCCTGCCGGATCTTGCCGCACTTGGGATCACCGCCACACCGGTGGAGCAGGTGGTGCCGGCGTATCTGAAGCGGTTCCGCCCCGGTGGCGGCAAGCGCGACCTGCCGGCTGAGTGAGGGGTCGAAAAGGTCCGAAATGAGACTATTCTTCCGGACTAAGGCAGCCATGCTGGCAGGGCGCCAGAAGCGTGTTGGAATCTACGGCAGCATAGCTGCCATTCAAGTCAAAAAACCCCTCGCGCTTGCCACAGTTCTGCCTTAGGACGCTCCAAACAACCAATGTCCGCTCGCCAGAGCGTGGGGCAGGAGCGTCACCATGGCCGAAAAGATGCTGCAATTCACAAAGCTGCCCCAGGCCACGCCTGACAAGCGCGACGTTGACACCCGCAAGGCCGATTTCGGTGAAATCTACGCCGATTTCGATGCCCCGCAGGCTTCAGCCCAGGCCAGCCGCTGCAGCCAGTGCGGCGTGCCGTTCTGCCAGGTGCACTGCCCGCTGCAGAACAACATCCCCGACTGGCTGAAGCTCACCGCCGAAGGCCGCATGCAGGAGGCCTACGAGGTTTCCTCCGCCACCAACACCTTCCCCGAGATCTGCGGCCGCATCTGCCCGCAGGACCGGCTGTGCGAAGGCAACTGCGTCATCGAGCGGGACTTCGAGAGTGTGACCATCGGCGCCATCGAGCGCACCATCACCGACAACGCGTTCGACATGGGCTGGGTCAAGCCGCGCATGCCGCGCCACGAGCGCGCGCAATCCATAGCCATCATCGGCGCCGGCCCCGGGGGGCTTGCCGCGGCAGAGATGCTGCGCGCCCAGGGCTACCAGGTGCATGTCTACGACCGGCACGACCGCGTCGGCGGCCTGATGATCTACGGCATTCCCGGCTTCAAGCTGGAAAAGCACATCGTCATCCGCCGCTGGAAGCTGCTGGAGGAGCAAGGCGTCGTATTCCACCTGAACGCGGAGATCGGCGGCGCGCTGCCGTTTTCCGAACTCCGCGCCCAGCACGACGCGGTGCTCATCGCAACCGGCGTCTACAAACCCCGAGACATCGCAGGCCCCGGCTCAGGCCTGCCCGGCATCGTCCCAGCACTCGACTTCCTCATCACGGCGAACCGAGCCGGCCTCGGCGACGATGTAGCGGCCTTCGCTGACGGCTCCCTCAACGCCGAAGGCAAAGACGTCGTCGTGATCGGCGGCGGCGACACCGCGATGGACTGCGTGCGCACCGCCATCCGCCAGGGCGCAGCCTCGGTGAAATGCCTCTACCGCCGCGACAAGGCCAACATGCCGGGCTCGATGCGCGAGGTGAAGAACGCCGAGGAAGAGGGCATCGAGTTCGTCTGGCTCTCCGCCCCTGAAGCCTTCCTCGGCGACAGCCATGTCACCGCGGTGCGCGCCACACGCATGTATCTCGGCCTGCCGGACGCGTCCGGTCGCCAGGCCGTGGAGCCGATCGAGGGTGGCCATTTCAACCTGAAGGCCGATCTCGTGATCAAGGCCCTGGGCTTTGATCCCGAGGACCTGCCCGCTTTGTTCGGCGAGGCAGCCCTCACCGTCACCCGCTGGGGCACGCTCAAGGTGGACAGCCGCAGCTTCATGACCAGCCTGCCCGGCGTGTTTGCCGCAGGCGACATCGTCCGCGGCGCCTCCCTCGTCGTCTGGGCGATCAAGGACGGGCGTGACGCCGCTGGCCAGATACACGCCCATATCCAGCAGACCGCCTCGTCTCGCATCGCAGCGGAGTGAATGACATGACCGAGAATTTCGTCGCCGCCTGGCACGCCAACGCCTCAGCCCTGCACGAGACCTACGACCCTTCGATGGAGCACGACAATTGCGGCGTGGGCCTCGTGGCAGCACTTGACGGCAAGAAGCGCCGGGACGTCGTGGAAGCCGGCATCAGCGCGCTGAAGGCCGTCTGGCATCGCGGCGCCGTGGACGCAGACGGCAAGACCGGAGACGGCGCCGGCATCCACATCGAGATCCCGCAGGATTTCTTCGCCGACGCCGTCGAGCGCGGCGGCCACCGCGTTCGTCCCGGTGTTATCGGCGTGGGCCAGGTTTTCCTGCCCAAGACCGATCTCGGCGCCCAGGAGCGCTGCCGCCAGATCGTCGAGAGCGAGATCCTCGCCATGGGCTACGCCACCTATGGCTGGCGCCAGGTGCCGATCAATGTCGCCTGCATCGGCGAGAAGGCCAACGCGACGCGGCCCGAGATCGAGCAGATCATGATCTGGAACCCGCGCAACACGGACGAGGCGACGTTCGAGCGCGATCTGTTCGTCATCCGCCGCCGCATCGAGAAACAGGCCATCGCAGCGCAGATCGGCGAGCTGTATTTCTGCTCCCTGTCCTGCCGCTCGATCATCTACAAGGGCATGTTCCTCGCGGAATCGCTCACCGATTTCTATCCGGACCTGCTGGACGCACGCTTCGTCTCGCGTTTTGCCATCTATCACCAGCGCTATAGCACAAATACCTTCCCCACCTGGAAGCTCGCCCAGCCGTTCCGCACCTTGGCGCATAACGGCGAGATCAACACCGTCTCGGGCAACATCAACTGGATGCGCAGCCACGAGACGCGGCTTGCCGACCCGCTGCTCGATCCGTTCATGGACGACATCAAGCCTGTCATCCAGGCCGGCGGCTCGGACACCGCCACCTTGGACAACGTGTTCGAGGTGCTGCTGCGTGCTGGGCGTGACGCGCCGATGACCAAGGCGCTGATGATCCCCGCCAGCATCGGCGCGGACGCCACGATGCCCAAGGCGCACCGCGACATGTTCCTCTACTGCAACGCCGTGATGGAGCCATGGGACGGCCCGGCCGCCATCGCGGCGACGGACGGCCGCTGGGTGATCGCGGGCCTCGATCGCAACGGCCTGCGCCCGCTGCGCTACAGCATCAACAAATCGAACCTCCTGGTCGTCGGCTCCGAGACCGGCATGATCAAGATGGACGAAAGCGAGATCGTCGAGAAAGGCCGCGTCGGCCCCGGTGACACCATTGGCGTCGATCTCGATGCCGCGCGCTTCTACAGCGACGACGCGATGAAGGACATGCTGGCCGCCCGCCAGCCCTTCGGCGAATGGGCCAAGCGCATCCGCCAGATCGACCATATCGTGAAGACCGACGCGCCGGAGCCGGTGCTGCTGGAGGGCGATGCGCTGCGCCGCCGCCAGCTCGCCATGGGCTTTTCGATGGAGGATCTCGAAATGATCCTGCATCCGATGGTGGAGGACCAGGCCGAGGCCGTGGGCTCGATGGGGGACGACACCCCGCTCGCCGTGCTGAGTGACAAGTTCCGCGGTCTGCACCACTACTTCCGCCAGGCCTTCAGCCAGGTCACCAACCCGCCGATCGACAGCTTGCGCGAAACCCGGGTGATGTCGCTCAAGACGCGCCTCGGCAATCTCGGCAACGTGCTGGACGAGGACCAGAGCCAGTTCAACCTGCTCCAGCTCGACACGCCGGTGCTCACCAACGCCGAATTCGCCGCCATGCGCGCCACCATGAAGGCGTCTGCCTGCGAGGTCGATTGCACCTTCCCTGTGGCCGAAGGCGAACTCGGCCTGCGCGCCGCCCTGGAGCGCATCCGCGCCGAGGCGGAGGAGGGCGTGCGCGCCGGCGCCACCCATGTGATCCTGACCGATGAGGGCATGGACGAGACGCGGGCCGGCATCCCGATGATCCTGGCCACCGCGGGTGTGCACACCCATCTCGTGCGCTCCTCGCTGCGCACCTTCACGAGCCTCAATGTCCGCTCCGGCCAGTGCCTGGACGTGCATTACTTCGCTGTGCTGATCGGCGTCGGTGCCACCACCGTGAACGCCTATCTGGCGCAGGAGAGCATCGCCGACCGGCATCGGCGCGGGCTGTTCGGCAAGATGTCGCTCAAGGAGGCGGTGGGCCGCTACAAGAAGGCGGTCGACAAGGGGCTTTTGAAGGTGATGTCCAAGATGGGCATCTCGGTGATCAGCTCCTATCGCGGCGGCTGCAATTTCGAGGCGATCGGCCTGTCACGCGCGCTGGTCGCCGAGTTCTTCCCCGGCATGCAAAGCCGCATCTCCGGCATCGGCCTGCTCGGTATCGCGCGCAAGGTGCTCGCCCTGCACGCCGCCGCCTGGGACCCTGATCTCTCGGCCCTGCCGGTCGGCGGCATCTACAAGCTGCGCCGCAAGGGCGAGACCCATGCGTTTGACGGCAACGCCATCCACATGCTGCAGGAGGCCGTGGCCTCCGACAGCTTCCAGATGTATCGCCGCTACACCGACATGGTCCGCAAGGCCCCGCCGGTCGCACTCCGGGACCTGCTCGATTTCCGCCTCGACGGCCGCAAGGCGATCCCGGTGGAAGAGGTCGAGAGCATCACAGAGATCCGCAAGCGCTTGATCGCGCCCGGCATCTCCCTCGGCGCCCTCAGCCCCG
>CAIQQQ010000376.1 GCA_903873995.1 uncultured Rhodospirillales bacterium | reverse complement strand
CCGACAAACAGCTGTTGGCCGATGACCTCGCCGTCATCGCCGAGTATGAGCAACTCAAGGACAAGGCCGTCGCGCTGTCGCGGGACGGAAAGAAGGAAGCCGCCGCCGAGACGGTGCTCGCCCAACAACCGCTGCTGACAAAAATCGACACGACGCTCGCGGCTCACCGCGCCTACAACGAAAAGCTCGGCAAGGAAGGTGCTGCCGCGGCCGTGAGCGCGGCCGCCATCGCCCAGCAGGTCGCCATCGGCGGCGGCGTGCTGACCGCCCTCGCCGTCGGCCTGCTCGGCTTTCTCATTTTCAGACAGCTGACGCGTCAACTGGGCGGTGAACCCGCCGCGGTCGCGGCGGTTGCCAGGAAGGTGGCCGCCGGCGACTTCTCCAGCCAGATCGATCTGAAGCCGGGCGACGGCGACAGTTTGTTTGCGGTCGTTGCCAAGATGCAGTCCGATTTGAAGGGCCGGATCGAGGCCGACGCCGCGGGCGCGATGGAAAACACACGGATTCGCACCGCGCTCGACCGGGTCTCGGTCGGCGTGATGCTGGCGGACAACGACGGCAAGATCATCTACGGCAACGATGCGGTCATGGGCGTGTTCCGCCTGCAGGCGGGCGAGATCCGCAAGTCGCTGCCGCAGTTCGACGCGGAGCGCATCGTCGGCGGCTCCTTCGATTCCTTTCATCGCAACGCCGGGCACCAGCGCAACATGCTCGCCGGCCTGACCGCGACCCACGCGACCGACATCAAGCTCGGCGATGCGACGCTGCGCATCACCGCCAATCCGGTGATCAACGCGGAGGGCAAGCGCCTCGGCACGGTGGTGCAATGGGCGGACCGGACGGTGGAGGTGCGTACGGAGGAGGAGGTCAAGTCGACGGTGGCGAAGGCGATCGACGGGGACTTGACGGTGCGTCTGAGCGAGGAGGGCAAGGAAGGGTTCTTCAAGGCGCTGGCGCAGGGGATGAACGAGCTGATCGGCAACATGGCGGACGTGGTACGCACGATGTCGCAGGCGGCCTCCGAGGTGCGGGTGGGAGCGGACGAGATCTCGCGGGGAAATCTGAACTTGAGCCAGCGGACCGAGGAGCAGGCTTCGAGCCTGGAGGAGACGGCGTCCTCGATGGAGGAGATGACCTCGACGGTGAAGAACAACGCGGACAACGCGGCGCAGGCGAACCAGCTGGCGGCGGCGGCGCGCGAGCAGGCGGAGCGGGGCGGCAAGGTGGTGGGCTCGGCGGTGGCGGCGATGAGCGAGATCAACGCGGCGAGCAAGAAGATTGCCGACATCATCGGGGTGATCGATGAGATCGCCTTTCAGACGAACCTGTTGGCGCTGAACGCGGCGGTGGAGGCGGCCAGAGCCGGTGAGCAGGGCCGGGGCTTTGCGGTGGTGGCCTCCGAGGTGAGGAACCTGGCATCGCGCAGTGCGGAGGCGGCCAAGGAGATCAAGGCCTTGATCCAGGACTCGGTGGGCAAGGTGACCGAGGGGACGAAGCTGGTGGACGAGAGCGGCCGGGTGCTTGGGGAGATCGTGACGGGGGTGAAGAAGGTCACGGACGTGGTGGCGGAGATCGCCGCATCGAGCCGCGAGCAGGCCTCGGGGATCGAGCAGGTGAACAAGGCGGTGACCTCGATGGATGCGGTGACGCAGCAGAATGCGGCGCTGGTGGAGGAGGCCTCGGCGGCGGCGCAGGCGCTCACCGAGCAGGCGGCGAACCTCACGCAGCTGATCTCGCGCTACCGGCTGGGTGAGAACACGACCGCCGAGGCGCCTATCGCGCCGCGCCAGGCGGCTGCACCGCCGGCCGCCAAAAGCGCGCCGCCCCCGAGGCAGCCGGAGCGGCGAGCGGCGAACCGGCCGTGGAGCGGCAAGGCGGCGCCGGCCGAGCGTGCCGCACCCGCCGCGCACAAGATGGCCGCCGGCCAGGAAGACCAAGAATGGAAGGATTTCTGAGGCAGCGGCCAGGACGCCGTTGACGCCCTCGTTGCCGTTGTCCGGCGGATGCGGCAATCCAACAGCGGCAAGGACAGGAAGATGGTAGGCAAGAATCCGGCAGGCATATTCACGGTAGATTCCGTTTTCGCGCGGATCCTCCTGGGTTTTGCAACGGTGATCGTGATCTTCGGGGCCGCCATCGGCTTCAGCATTCATCGACTCACCCAGTTCAACCGCGACGTCCATACCGTCACCGAGCGCAATCTTTCCAAGCTCGAGCTGGAAAGCGCCTGGATGATCACCGTCGTCCAATAGGCGCGCCATATGCAGACCCTCTTGAACGTCACCGATCAGAAGCGAATCGATGAGAACCTCGCCGGCCTTAAGAGCGAGAAGGCGAAGCGGCGCGAATATCGTACGACCATGGTAGATCTGGCCGAAT
>CAIQQQ010000375.1 GCA_903873995.1 uncultured Rhodospirillales bacterium | reverse complement strand
GACATGTTGGACCGGGCATTGCTTCTGTGGCTGCCGGGGCCGCGCAGCTACACCGGCGAAGACGGGTTTGAGCTTCATCTGCATGGCGGCCTTGCTGTCCTTGCTGGCGTGACGGACAGGTTGATCCATCTTGGCTTGCGGCCAGCCGAGCCTGGCGAGTTCACACGTCGCGCGTTTCTGAATGGGCGGATGGATCTGCTGGAGGCTGAGGCCGTGGCAGATTTGATCGATTCCGAAACGTCTTGTCAGCGCGAACAGGCGTTGCAGCAATTGTCGGGCGCCCTCGGGACGATCTATCGAAACTGGTCGGCGCGGCTGCTTCGAATCCTGGCGCAGCAGGAGGCGATGATCGACTTCCCAGAGGATGATCTTCCGCCAGAGGTTGAGGCGATCATGATTGACGATATCGCGTCGCTTCAGACCGAATGCGAACGTCATTTGGCCGATGGCGCGCGCGGCGAACGGCTTCGTAGTGGATTGGTGTTTGCCATCGCCGGCGCACCGAATGTGGGCAAGTCCAGCCTGATGAACACACTTTGCCAGCGCGATGTCGCGATTGTCTCGACGAGGCCGGGCACGACACGCGACGTGATCGAGGCTCGACTGGATCTGGGCGGGGTGCCGGTGACTTTGCTTGACCTGGCTGGATTGCGAGAAACCGATGATCCCATCGAGGCGGAGGGGGTGCGCAGGGCGCGCGAGCGGATCGGAGGAGCCGACCTCCTATTACATCTGTTCGATGCTCCATATGACAGCTTACGGTTTGACGGGCTCGTCGACGGACCGGAGCGCATTTTGATCGCTGCGAAGTGCGATCTTGGCATCCCGGCGCCCGAGCAAATGATGCCGATCAGCACTGTTACGGGCGAGGGCATTGAGCAACTTTTGAAAGTGCTGATAGAGCGCGCCCAGCGGCTGGCTGGCCGCGCTTCCACCCCAGGGATAACCCGGACGCGGCACCGGGCCGCGGTGCAAGCCGCAGCCTCTCATCTCTTGGCTGGACGCACCACGACAGAGGCTGAATTACGGGGTGAGGAGCTGCGCCTGGCGTTGCGCTGCCTTGGCCGCATCACAGGAGCTGTGGGTGTGGAGGAAATACTTGACTCTGTCTTCTCGCAGTTCTGTATCGGCAAGTAAGATGGCCGGGGGATTTCATGGACCGTCATTATGACGTGGTTGTCGTCGGCGGCGGGCATGCTGGATGCGAGGCTGCGAGCGCTTCGGCGCGGATGGGCGCACGAACACTGCTGGTGACGCATAATCTCGCAACGATCGGCGAAATGTCCTGCAACCCGGCCATCGGCGGGATCGGCAAAGGCCATCTGGTTCGCGAGATCGATGCCCTGGACGGAATCATGGCGCGGGCCGCCGACATGGCCGGCATTCACTTCAAGGTTCTCAACCGCCGCAAGGGCCCGGCAGTGCGCGGGCCCCGCGCACAGGCTGATCGTGCGCTTTACCGACAGGCGATTCAGCACATGCTGATGTCGCAGGATGGCCTCGATATGACGGCCGATTCTGTTGAAGATCTTTTATTCGCCGCCGATGGAACTATCTCGGGCGTGGTGTGTGGCAACGGTGAGCAGATTGGTTGTCGAGCTGCCGTTTTGACAGCCGGGACATTCCTTCGCGGCCGGATCTTCATCGGCGACCAATCCTGGCCGGCCGGCCGAACCGGAGAGGCGCCGTCTGTTGCTCTGGCACACACATTGGCCCGACTGCAGCTTCCGCTTGGCCGCCTAAAGACAGGCACACCGCCGCGGCTCGATCGCTCATCGATTGATTGGGACAACCTGCCACCAGACTTTGGCGACGCAGATCCAGAGCCTTTCAGCAGCATGACGACATCCATCACCAACGCGCAAATTGCGTGCCGGATCACCAAGACCACCCCAGCAACGCATGACATCATTCGCAACAACATCACACGCTCGGCCGTCTATGGAGGGATGATCTCTGGCAAGGGCCCACGCTATTGCCCCTCGATCGAAGACAAGGTGGTCCGATTTTCTGAACGAGCAAATCATCAGATTTTTCTCGAGCCAGAAGGCCTGGACGATCAGACCGTCTATCCCAACGGCATCTCCACGAGCCTGCCGGCGGATGTTCAGGCACTGATGCTGCACACGATCCCAGGGCTTGAAGCAGCGCGCATCCTTCGGCCGGGTTATGCTGTGGAATATGATTTCGTTGACCCTCGGGCGCTATCACACGGGCTTGAGGTCGCTGCTGCACCGGGCCTATTTCTGGCCGGCCAAATCAACGGTACAACAGGATATGAGGAGGCCGCGGCACAAGGCCTGATGGCCGGCATCAACGCGGCGCGAACTGCACACGGGCTTGGAAACGTCCAACTCAGCAGGTCGCAGGCTTACATTGGCGTTTTGATCGATGACCTGGTGACGCAGGGCGTGTCCGAACCGTATCGGATGTTCACATCGCGCGCCGAGTATCGCTTGACTCTGCGGGCCGACAACGCCGACCGGCGACTCACCGATCTCGGAACGT
This sequence comes from uncultured Rhodospirillales bacterium, assembly GCA_903873995.1. Lineage (GTDB taxonomy): Bacteria > Pseudomonadota > Alphaproteobacteria > Acetobacterales > Acetobacteraceae > CAIQQQ01. Next base: position 4,006 of record CAIQQQ010000375.1, on the reverse strand, counting down.
CGTGGGGATGCGTTGGCCCTGTTCGGGCCCGATCCCATGCGCGCTACGAGAGTGATTTGGCGGACGCCCGGGGGTTGGCTCTGTCTTTGCTCGCGAGCCCAAACGCCATCGTTGCTGGAGGTGGCAATGTTCGGCTCGATGGGCAGCGCATCGATGGGTTTGAAGCAATGTCTCATTCAGGCATTCCAGACAGCACGCTCCTTTCGGTATTTCCCGAACTGCGCGCGATAGATCGGCGGCTGTTCGATCAGTTGCGTAATGAAGGGTGCTATGCCGGATATCTTGGCCGACAGGAGGCAGAGATTTCGGCTGTACAACGCGATGAAGCGCGATTAATCCCCAATGAGTTTGATTATCGCAAGCTTGGCGGCCTGTCCGCCGAGATGACAGAAAGGTTGACCGCGTCTCGCCCCAATTCGTTGGGCGCTGCAGCGCGAATTCAAGGCATCACGCCGGCCGCCCTGGGCGCCTTGGCAGCCGCTGTGCGAGCCGCAGGCCGTAAGGAGCGATTGGCTCCCGGCGCTCCGCTCGAGTGTTTCACGTGAAACATCCCCTTCCCGCCGGCGTCGATGTTTCACGTGAAACACTCGAGCGGCTTGAACTCTTTGTGCAAATCCTCTCCACCTGGACCAGAACCGTCAATCTGATTGCTCGGGCAGACCAGGCGCAGATATGGCAGCGTCATATCGTCGATTCTCTTCAGCTCGTCCGCCATATTCCACCAGGCTTGCTCCGTGCGTTTGACCTCGGCTCCGGCGGAGGGATGCCGGGTCTCGTGCTAGCCATCGCCAGCGATGTCCCCTTCACGCTCATCGAATCTGACCAACGCAAAGCCGCTTTTCTGCAAGAAGCAGCTAGGCAGACGGCCGCTCCAGTGACGGTGGTGAACCAGCGGATCGAACAGGCAAAACTCGAGCCAGCCTTGCTCGTCACAGCCCGCGCCCTCGCTCCCCTCAGCACGCTCCTTGCACTCGCCGCTCCCCTCCTTCTGCCCGGGGGTACACTCCTGGCGCTGAAGGGTCGTAAAGCTGGAATCGAAATTGAGGATGCGCGTCATAGCTGGGACATGAAACTTACTCGAACCCAAAGCATGACCGATCCCGACGCCGCTATCCTCACAATCTCAGAGGTTCAACGTGTCCAAAACGCTCGAAAAGCCGCCACTACAGCAGCGAGACCGCCAACCATCTAAAACTGCGATCATTGCCATCGCCAACCAAAAAGGGGGCGTTGGCAAGACCACCACAGCGATCAATTTGGCTGCAGCGCTTGCCACAGAGGGCTTGAAAATCCTACTCGTCGACTTGGACCCACAAGGCAACGCCTCAACAGGGCTTGGCTTAAGCCACGCCGATCGCGGTGCCGGAACGTATGGGCTGATCACAGGCTCAATGTCGTTGGACACCGTGACGCAACCGACCGCCCTCGACAACCTCTTTATTGTTGCGGCAGAGCCAGATCTTGCGGGTGCCGAGATCGAGTTGGTGGGCGAGGATGAGCGCGAATTCCGTCTCCGACGGGCCTTGCGAGCCGAATTTTCACAACATTACGACTTTATTCTCATCGACTGCCCCCCCAGCCTTGGCCTCTTGACACTGAACGGGCTTGTTGCGGCGGACAATGTTCTGGTCCCACTTCAGTGCGAGTTCTTTGCTCTGGAAGGCCTCAGCCAATTGATGCGAACCATAGAGCGGGTGAAGCAAAGCTTGAATCCACCCCTCACATTGCAGGGTATCCTGCTGACGATGTATGATCGTCGCAACAATCTGTCAGATCTCGTGGCAGCCGATGCACGGAGCTTTTTCGGCAGCAAAGTCTACGAGACGATCATTCCTCGAAACATCCGCATCTCGGAGGCACCAAGCCACGGAAAGCCCGTCATTGTGTATGATCCAAGGTCCCCCGGTGCCCAGGCCTATCTGAAACTAGCGTCTGAATTGCTGATCCGAACCATGAAGCAACCAGGATACTCTGCATGAGCGCGAAAGACGCGAACCCACGGCTGGGACGTGGCCTCGCCGCCCTCCTGGGCGATTCCACCACCCAGGACCGCGGCTTGCAGGCCGCGGGAACGCGCCAGCTACCTGTTGAACACCTGGAGCCAAGCCCCTTTCAACCCAGGAATGTCATCGATCCGGTCGCGCTCTCAGACCTGGCCAACTCAATCAAGGCACGTGGCATCCTGCAGCCACTCCTGGCGCGGCCGCATCCCTCGCAGCCGGGACGATTCCAGATCATAGCCGGAGAGCGCCGCTGGCGGGCTGCCCAGGAAGCAGGGCTCCATGAGGTGCCGGTGCTGGTCAGAGACCTTACAGACGCCGAGACGATGGCAGCAGCTCTCGTGGAAAACCTGCAACGCCAGGATCTGAATGCCATTGAGGAGGCCGAAGGCTACAAGCGATTGCTGGACGAGTTTAGCATGACGCAAGAATCGCTTGCGGAATCCGTTGGAAAATCACGACCCCATATTGCAAACACGCTGCGATTGCTCAACCTGCCGCTCACCGTGCGGAACGAGGTCCGTAAAGGCGCATTGACGCCAGGGCATGCGCGCGCCCTCCTGTCTCATCCAGAGCCCGAGAAGGCGGCTCTTGCGGTCATCGCGCGAGGGCTGAATGTTCGCCAGACAGAAGCCTTGTCTGGCCGTAAGGCTGCTAAAGAGGATGAAGCAGCGACAAAACCAGCTCGAGATCCAGAGACTGAGGCTCTTGAGCGAGATCTTTCAGATAGGTTGGGCCTTAAGGTGGAGATTGGCTTCGATGGAAAGGGCGGCGTGGTTAAAATCAGCTACCGCACACTCGACCAGCTTGACGGGGTTATCGCACTTTTAAGCCGCTAAGCTCAGATCGTGCAGTTATACACCCACAGCTGCAATTATGCCCTGCGACGCGCAGCCGCCGCCCGTTGCGATAAGCCAATGACGGCGCTGCGGCATAAAATATCTGCCGGCGAGCCTGTTCGCTTGCAGGCTCGCTCACTGTCCCAAAGTCTGCTCGCCGCCGCCTGAAGGCCACTGAGAGACCATACCTCCAGAGCACGCGAGAACACCGGATCCCTCCGAAAATGAACCGGAGGGCGGACCGCCTTCGCCGCGGCCCCAGGACGCATCCCACCCTGAACCAGTACCATCGCCCTGATCAAGCGCTGAACATGCAACAACGCTGCGCGCACCACACCAACCGGCGTGGCGCCCTCGGCAAGTGCCAACTCCAGCGCTCGGTCTGTGCCCGCAACATCTCCGTCCGTCGCAGCAAACAGGGCATCCTCCAGCGATAAACCGGAAAGATCTCCCACACAGATACGAGCATCCTCAATCTCAAGTGTGGTTCCATCGCCCACATAAAGGATCAGCTTCTCAAGCTCCCGCCGTGTCAAAGCCCGATCCGCTCCCAACTGGCTCACAAGCCAACTGACAGCCTCTGGCCGACCGTCAATGCCAGATCCTTTCAACTCAGACCGGACCAGTTGCCCAATCTCAGTGTCGTTCATCGGATAGCACGCCACGGTCACCGTGTTGTCGCGGCGCTCCAAAAGCGTCTTGATACGGGATTTATTGCCCAACCCCGGGCCTTCCATCACCAGCAAACCGCCGCCCGACACAGCCAGACCACGCTCCACGGAAGGGAAAGCAGCGTCCGTCACATCGCGCACACGAACAACACGACGTCCGCCTAGCAGAGATTGCGCGGCAACTTCATCCGCCAAACGCGACCACCCCTCGCGTTCAACATCCGTTACCCTGAACGGATCATCAAGGCTCCCAGCCACCGCAACCACCATACGACCGGCCAGCTCGCGGATCAGCCCCTCATCATCCCCATGGAACAGAATGGCAACATACTGCTGCGACTGGGCCAAAACCTGCTCGATCCGACCGGAATCGAACTTCATCTCTCAACCGCCGACCTTCGGCGCCAGCGACAAACCAAGCTGCAGCACCATCTGATCGGCCACCTGCTCGGCGAGCCGTCTCTGAATGCCCTCGACCTCCAACTCGTTGCTGAAG
>CAIQQQ010000374.1 GCA_903873995.1 uncultured Rhodospirillales bacterium | reverse complement strand
TCTAATCGCCCGTCTAACGGCGTCTAACGGGGCATGTCAGGCTTTGAGGTGCCGGCGAGGATCAGCTTCCGCGCAAGGCCCGGCCGACATAGCTGTCGATCGCGTCCTCGGCGGTCGTTTGATCCGCCGTCGAGAAGCCGAGATAGGGGCGCGCCGGAATGGTGACAGCCTTCACCCGGACGAAGTGGGCGCCGAGGCGGAACACCAACGCCTTGGCGTTGCGTGGTCGGATGGTTCCGCCAAACTGGTGGATCGCGCCATAGACCTTGTTGGTTCCGACAGTCGCCGTGTTTGGGCTCGCATCGATCGAAAGTGATCCCATCAGGCCACCGCGCATGCCCAGCCCGATCAGGATACCCCCGCTCGAGGATTTGGTGGCCGCATAGGCCGAATTGAGCGGAGCCCAGGTCCGCCCCTGCGGATCAACACCATGGTCGAACCGCTTCTGCGTGTTGGCCCGCATGCCGACCGCGATCGTCGCCATCATGGCCGTTGTGTTATGCATCACAGCCTGGGCGCGGCGCAGACCTTTCGACAGGCCACCATCATTGAACGTTGCGGTGATCCGGGCTCCGGTCATGTTCCGATCTTTCTTGTTGTTGCTGAGCTCGCCTTGTATCCCTCATGGCGTGTCGGGCCCGCGAAGCGCTGTGCCGGCAGAGGTTATCCGGCCCTGGCAGCCGGAAACGCTGAGGGATGTGGCGTATCCCCCCGTCACACTTCGCCTTCCAGAACATCGTAGAAATTGCGGTCCTGCAACGCGGCGGCATCAACCAGTCCGGCCGTGACGATAGTGTTGGCGTCCGTCTTGTTGCGATTGCTCGTGAGCTTGACAGCCAGGCTCACGACCACCTTGGCGAGCGTCGATTGCCGCGCTCCATGCGGGACGAAGACATAGACGAGATTGCCGGTGCGCTTGTCGAGCAGCACCGCGGCGGGCGAGCCCAAACGCTCCGGGAGTTTGAGAAGGTCTGCCTGCGGGATGGCCTGCCCACGAAGCTGCTTTGTCGCCCGGCTGAGATGTCCAGCCTGCTTTGCCGAGAGCGAGATGTCCTGGCCGCTGATCGACACATTCCGCTCGGCCAGTTTCTCGGCCAGATCATCCGATATCTGACCGACCACGCGTGCGCTGCCATCACGAAGGTTCTCAGAGACGATCTTGTCGATCCACTCGGGAAAGCCGGCCTCCGGCCTCGTGAAATCGACGGGGCGCACTGCTGGAGCGTCAGCAGGCGGCACAGCCTCAATCGCGTTGACGTCGATCGGACGCAGCTCGCTCGCGGGCGCTTCGACTGCCTCAGCCCGAAGCGGGCGCAGGCGCTCCGCGCGCACCGGAATGTGACGGCCGCCGTCCGCCCATGCCTCGCCAACATTGTAATCGAACCCAGGATCGATGCCGGCCGGAACCTGGTGAATGTCTCCGGTCTTCGGGTTGATCCAGGGTTTGGGATCGAGCGGCGGTGCGGTGTCAGGGCCGCTCTTGCCCATCCGGCCCAATGCGCGCTCGCCGACCGGGCTCACCCGGCAGCCGCAGCGCCAGCCATTTGGCGGATAATGCGTCTGCCACCAGGGATCATCAGCGCGCAGCACCAGGCCGTTCCACGCCAGATGCTGCAGCCGCGGATGCCGGCAGGCGGTGTGAAGGTATTGCCAATACGGATAGGTCGCGAGCGTCTCCGGCTCGGTCAGCTCGGCCCACCGCCCCGCCGCATAGGCCATCGAAAGATTGGTCTCGTAGATGATCTTCGAGCGCCAGGCGGCCGAGCCGTTATAGGACCAGCCATGCTTGGCGACGATCTCGTCGAAATCCTTTCGGAACGTCTGGTAACTGGTGCCGTCGCTGATCGCCTTCTGGATCGACTTCTGGAAATCCGAAAGGAGTGCGTCAGTCGTGGCGCCGGCCACCATGAAGCCGCGCGTGTGCGCAGTGCGCCAGACATCAGTCCAATGCGTGGACGGGATACGAACCTTCTCGCGGAAATACTTGATCGCCCCGTTCATCGGCAGGCCGAGGGCTTGAGTCTCCGTCGTCACGGCTCAGCGCCGCCGCAGCTCGTCCAGGAGACTGGCTTGTCCAACCAGGTGCGCCAACGCCATCGCGCGCTGCATTGCCTCGCCGTATGCCTTGCGCGGTAGATTGAGCGCACTCAGCCTCTCCTTGAGGTCATCCAGATCCGTGGCCTTGTCGAAAACCGCGCGCACTCTCTCTGTCATCCCGGAAAGCGCGCCGGCGGCGTCCTCCGCCAGGCGCTGCGACAGCAGATCCACAGCATGCTCCGGCACGCCGCCGCCGGTTTGGCTGTGCCGGCTGATCAGCCCGGCCAGCCAGGCGCGCTGCGTCTGCGTCTCGATCTGAGGTGGCACCACGGCCGGGCTCGGGATCGAGGGCTTCGGCTCCGGCGTGGGCGGCCTTCCGCCGATGATGCGGTCGCCGGCCTCGGGCTTGCTGAGACCCAGCCGGCCCAGGACTTCGCTCTCCTTCACCTCAAGCCCCAGGCCGCCCAGGTCGGCGATCGCCGTGATCACCTCCGCCAGCGGCACCTCGTCCGGCCGCCCGATCAGCAGCTTCGGATAGCCCGGCTGCGGTCCGAAGGTGAACGCCACCATCTGCGACACCAGCTGCGCCGTCAGAGTGGCGCTCAACAGGCCGGCGTCGAACCGCTCGATGTCACCCTCCACCTCGCGATGTTCTTTGCCCACCGCATGGCCGCCATTGATGGCATCTGTGCCGGCCGTGCCGCCGAGCACCACCTTGGAGACGGTCCGGTCCATCCAGTCGGCGCGATCCTTGAACAGATGCACACCGGCGCCGGTGTTGGGCGCGTTGACGAATTCCATCTCCATGCTGCGGGGGATGATCGCGGCAACATCGCCGGCGATGTTCGACACGGCGCGCCACAGCACCCGCTTGTCATCCGGGCTGGCCTCCGGGCCATATTTGCCCAGCCGCAGCGGCAGACCATAGGCTTGGGTGAACACCGCCCAGTCGCGCTGCGTATACGTCGCGAACATCCACAGAAAAGCCACCAGGCGCGTGGTGCCGCCGCGCAGCGCCATACCGGATTTGCTGGGATGGCGATGCACCACGAACTTGTGCGGCGCCAGGTCCTGGAAGCCTTGCTCGGTGCGCAGCCACAGCGTCTCGCCGTCCTGATAGCTGGTCTCGAAGAAGCTCGGCCGCCGCCACAGCAGCTTCGCCGGCCGGATCGCGCCCGGCTTGGTGTCCCACACGATCTCGGCGACCGAATATCCCTTCCCGATGCCGTCGCACAGATCGAACAGCGCGGATTGCAGCACGCCCGTCCGGAGCCATTCCCGCACGAAATCCGCATGCTTGACGCAGTCCGGGTGGTCGTTGTCCGGCTCGACGGTGATGGGGAGCTGACACGCCTGGCGCTTCCGCTTGCCCAGCACGGCGGCATAGTGGGGATAGAGCTCCTCGATCTCCTCGGCGAGGATCATCCATTCGCGCGACGATCCGTTATCGGCCGCGCGCAGCACCGCGCCGAGCCGCTCCGGGTTAATGCCAAAGGCCAGATGCCCTTCGAACGGCGCGCGGCCTTGGATCGCCGAAGGGCCGGCGATCTCATCGCGCAGCTGCGCGATCATCTCTGGCGCCACCGGATCGCCGAACTGGTCGAGCAACCGGCGTTCAACCATGGATCATGTCCCTGTGTGTTGGCGCGGCCACCAGGCGCGATTGAAAGCCGGTGAAGGTGCCGCTCAGCGGATCGTCCGGGTTTACGTCCGGCACCAGCGCCTTGGGCATTTGGCGCCGGTAGCGCCAGGCGAGGCGCAGGACCTGCAACCCCTGCCGATCGGTCAGCGGCTGTCCGGCGGCGGCCAGATTGCTCACATCGCGCACGAAGCGCTTGTCGAAACTGCCGGGCAGCATCGAGCACGTCTTCAACGCGTCTAAGCGGCGCCTTAGAAGCTCTGCGGAAGCCCATGCAAGGCGTGCGGCATCGTGATCTTGCGTGTCATGATCGCTCATCCGAACAGGTCCCCGAGCGCGGGCAGCATCGATCGCTCCGGCGCGGGGTTATCCTCGCCCCAGGTGTCCGCGTCATCGCGCCAGCCGCCAGCATGGGCTTTCGCGCGGCCGGCTGGCTCGTAGCCGTATTCCTCGGGGTCCGCCCGGCTGGCGGCATAGGCGAGACAGGCGGCGATCGCCGCATCGCCATGACGCGCGGCGCCCTCGTCGGTCATGCGCCTTGTCGGGATGCGGGCCACGCCGCGCACCAGCGCCAGCATGCGCAGATCGTCGATCACCTCGCGATCGGCCGGCAGCGTCAGCATCGCGTCTTCCAGCGCCGCCTTGAACGGCGGCATGCTTTCCCGATACCAGGGCTCGGAGAGCTGCAGCGGCTCGATCCGCGCGCCGTAGCGCTGCATCGTCACTTCGCCGAGGAAGCTGCCATTGCCGCCGGCGTCCATCTTGCCGGCGCGCAGGCGGATACGATCCAGCACGAAGAACAGGATATCGCGCTGCTGTTCGTGCGGCACCTCCCGCAACTCCAGCACCAGGCTCGTGGCGCGCACCAGGTCTTTGCGAATGGCCGTAAACCAGCCGACCGTCAGATCGCGCACTCGCCCGAAATCTAGCCCGAACGCCACCGGCTCGCTGGGATCGAGCCGGGCCAGGATCGGCGCCAGCTCAGCCTCGCAGAACCGCCGCGCCTCCTCCTTCCGGAGATGGTCGGCCCACAAGGTGAACCCTTTCTGCGGCTGCCAGCGCACCACCGGCACAGTCGCATCCGTGCGGGCCTCCAGCAGCGGCCCGGGCAGATACACGCCGGAGGCTGGGTTGGGGATGACGTTCAGCTCCTCATCCGCATTGGCGCGATAGGTCTCCAGGATCTCCTCGCGCCAGGTGGCCTCGCCCTCCGGCGTCCAGTCCTGGCCGCGCACCAGGCAGATGCGGCGATACAGACCCTCCGCCAGCGCCTCGTCGAACGTGGTGCGCGTGACGGCGCCACGTTGCCGGCCGGATCGGATATCCTGGATCAGGGCGTTGAACGGATTGTCCTCGCCGTCATGCGTCGAGACCACCACCACCCGGCCGCCCCACATCAGCAGGGCGAGGGCGGCCTTCAGCACGCTCGCCAGCTCGTCCATGAACGCCGCTTCGTCCAGGATCACCAGACCCTGCTTGCCGCGCAGCGCGCGCGCCACGCTGGGCAGGGCGATCACCTCGAACCCGCTGGCGAAGCGGATGCGGAATGCGCCCACGGATTTCTCCGGCCAGTCCGGATCGGTGAACACGAACTCCTGCACATCGCCGGCGGCGAGTTGCATCGAGGTGGCCCAGTCCGCGACGTAGCGAATGAACTCGCGCGTCATGTCCTTCTCGTAGCCCATGTAGAGCACGTCCATCCCGCCCGCGGTGCCGGCGGCGGCGGCCGTGGCGGC
>CAIQQQ010000373.1 GCA_903873995.1 uncultured Rhodospirillales bacterium | reverse complement strand
CTCAGGCACCCGCTCAGGCCCTGCCGCTGTTCTTTCAGGGCGTCGCGGGCGTCAATCCGTCCCAGCACAGCCACCTGAAGCTTGACCGCACCCGCGGCTTCGCCTTCGCGCAGCACGCCCAGTCGATCCCGATCGGCCTGGGCGAGTTCGACGTGGTCAGCCAGCATTACCCGATCGTGTTCACCTCCGGCCCTGCCCCCACGCCCGTGGCGCTGATGGGGATCAAGGAAGGGGCAAACCCCTTCGTGCTGCCCACAGGCGCGTGGCGCCCGGACAGCTACGTGCCGGCCTATGCCCGCGCCTATCCGTTCATCTTCGTGGAGGACCAGGGCAGCCAGACCCTTTATGTAGGCATGGACCTGTCCTCCGAGCAGCTCAACGCCGAGACCGGCACGGCGATCTTCGAGGACGGCAAGCCGAGCCCGGCGCTGAACGACGCCATCAGCTTTTGCGCCGCCTTCCGAGACAATCTCAATGCGGGCGTCGCGTTCGCGACAGCGCTCGACAAGGCCGGTCTGCTGGAGGAGGAGGAGGCGACGATCAACTTCACCGCCGGCGGCTCCGCCCGGGTGCGCGGCTTCAAGGTGCTGAAGGCCGACCGGCTGGAGAAGCTGGACGATGCAACCTATCTGGACTGGCGCCATCGCGGCTGGATCGGCGCCATCTACGCCCATCTGCACAGCGCCGGCCGCTGGGCGCGCCTTGTGGAGATGTCCGCAGCCACGGCCGCCTAGCCCCGCCGTCGACGCCGGCCGCGGCCCCTGCTGTTTGGACTGGGGGCTGCGGCGCGGTCGCCTGCCCTGCGTCCCGTGTGATGCCGCATGAAGCCGCGATGGAGTTCCTCTGATGCCAGCCGAGACGTTTCTTCCTCATATCGATCTCGTCCTGCAATCGCTTCGTATCTCCCGTGAACGTCTGAACAGCCGGTCCAAGGTCGCGATCGACACCCGCCTCCTGCGGGCTTTGTTGCAGGAGCTGGCGGCATCGCTGCCGTTCGATCCGGCGTTCTATCTGGCGCAGAACGACGACATCCGCGCGGCCCACGCAGCGGGGCAGATCCCTGATCTGCACAGGCATTTCATCGAGGCTGGCTATCTGGAGGGCCGGTTCGGCGCGCCGGCGAACGTGGATGAGGTGTTCTACGCAAAGACCTACAAAGACATCGGGGCGGCCATCAAACGTGGCGACATCGCCTCCGGCAGCGACCACTATGTGCGGTCGGGTGCGGCCGAGGGGCGCATTCCCAACGAGGCCCGGCGCGCGGTGATCGAGCGCTGGGCGAGCATTCTGGGCGATTGACCGCCCGATCATTCCATCGCGGCCGGTTGCGCGCGCGGCGTGACGGCCCGGACAGCAACGCGGAGGCTGCGTGAAGAGCGACCTGAGACGCGCGCATCGCCTGCTGTGCTCCCGCTTCGTGGCGGAAGACCTGTTTCGCGCCGGCATGGGCGCCACGCGCGCCGATATCGGCGCGATCATGGCATATCTCAGTCTGCCGCCCGAGCGCCGGCCCGGACTCTCGGTCTATTTCGAGGCGCGCTACTATGCGGACCTCAACGCCGAGGCGATTGCCGCCAGCGATGCGCCAGTGGGGGACGCGCTGCTGCATTTCCTCGAGCATGGCGTGGCCGAGCTGCGCTCGCCGCATCCGCTGATCGATCCGCGCTTCATCGCGAGCAAGGACCCGCTGCTGCTGGGCACGCCGCCCAACGCCGAGGCGCTGCTGGACGCGCTGGACTACGATCTGTGCGATCCGGGTCCGTATTTCTCGCTCCGGCATTACGAGGCGCAGCTCGTGGGCGAGCAGCCAGAGGGCGGACTGCTGCGCCATTTCCTGGCGATCGGCTGCAGGCGCGGGCTGCGCCCCAACCCGTTTCTCGACCCCGTCTGGTATGCCGCCGCCAATCTCGACGCGCCGCGCGACCTGTGGGGTGCCACCTTGCATTTCCTGCTGATCGGCGACCGCGAGGGACGCGATCCGGGTCCGAGCTTCGATGCCGGGCTTTATCTGCGCCGCTATCCGGATGTGGCGGCGGCGGGTTATCCGGCGCTGCTGCATTATCTGGCTTACGGCGAGGCCGAGGGACGGCAGGCGACCGCGGAGAAGCCCACCGACGTGTCGCAGCCACGCCCGGCGCTGTCAGCAGCCGCCCGCCTGCCGGCCGATGCTTCGTCCATCCGTGCCGCGGAGGCCGATCTGCGCACCCGGCTCGAGCGCGCCCGCGCCGCGCGCAAGGATGCGGTCAATGTCCTGCCGCCGCCGCTGCATGTCTGTACTGATGTCGCCCGCGACCTGGCGCGCGTGGCGTTCCCCCTGTCGGCCGCGCCACGCGTGTCGGTGCTGATCCCGGTTTACAACGAGCTCGATGTCACCGCCGAATGTCTGATGTCGCTGATGGCCGCCGAACTCGGGCCGTCGGTGCAGGTGATCGTGGCCGATGACGCCTCGACCGATCCGGACGCTTTGCTGCTGGCCGCAATCCCGGGTCTGGTGCTGGTCCGCCACGCGCGGAACATGGGATTCCTGCGCTCCTGCAACGCGGCGTTCGTGGCGTGCACCGGGGACTACGTGCTGCTGCTGAACAATGACACCCAGGTTCGGCCGGGCGCCATCGAGGCGATGGTGGCAGCACTTGACGCCGATCCGGCGCTGGCGGCGGTGGGGCCCAAGCTGCTTTATCCCAACGGCCGGCTGCAGGAGGCCGGCTGCTTCATCCGGCCCAACGGCGAGACCGGCATGGTGGGGCTGTTCGCCGATCCGGACGAAGGCGGCTTCAACCGGGACCGTGACGTTGCCTATTGCTCCGGCGCCGCACTCATGCTGCGCCGCGCCCTGATCGGCCCCATGCTGTTCGATGAGGCCTATGCGCCGGCCTATTGCGAGGATGTCGATCTGTGCCTGCGCCTGCGCGCCGCCGGCCACCGCATCCGCTACGTCCATGCGGCAGAGATCGTCCATCGCCTCAGCGTCTCCACCGGGCGGGAGGGTGTGGCACGGCGGCTGCGGCTGGTGGCACGTAACCAGGACCGGCTGATGGCGCGCTGGGGCGATCTGGTGCGCGACCTCGATCGCGTGCGCGTGCTGGCGTTCTATCTGCCGCAGTTTCATCCCACGCCGGAGAACGATCTGTGGTGGGGCGCGGGGTTCACCGAATGGACCAACGTGGTGAAGGCGCAGCCGAGCTATGTGGGCCACAACCAGCCGCATCTGCCGGCTGATCTGGGCTTTTACGACCTCCGCAACTCCGAGGCGCTGGCGGCGCAGGCGGCCCTTGCCGGGCGCTACGGCGTCGATGGCTTCGTGATCTACCACTACAATTTCGGCAGCCGGCGCGTGCTGCATCGCCCGCTGGAGGTGCTGCTGGCCCATCCGGAGATCGCGGTCGGGTTCTGCCTGTGCTGGGCCAACGAGAACTGGACCAAGCATTGGGATGGCGGCACCCGCGAGATCCTGCTGGAGCAGAGCTATGACGACGCAACCCTGGACAGCGTGATCGCCGATGCCGTGTCCGCCGCGCGCGATCCGCGCGCCATCACGGTTGCCGGCCGGCCGCTGTTCCTGGTCTATCGCCCGCTGAAGCTGCCCAGCGCGCCGGAGTTCGCCGCCCGCTGCCGCGCAGCCTTCGCCGAAGCCGGCTTCGACGGCGTGCATCTCGTTTATGTCGAGAGCATGGAGGCGGTGGACGCCCGCGTCGTGCCGTCCGATCTCGGCTTCGATGCCTGCGTCGAGTTCCCGCCGCATGGCCGCGCGGTCCCGGCGTCCGACAGCCCGGAGATCGTGAAGGAGGGTTGGGCCGGCTATCGCTACGACTATCCGGCGACCGTCGTGGATTTCATCGTGCGCGACAGCGTGCCCTACAAGCGCTACCCGGCGGTGTTTCCGTCGTGGGACAACACGCCGCGCCAGCCCGGCTATGGCAGCAGCTTTGACCATGCGAGCCCGGAAGCGTTCGGCGTCTATGTCGAGGAGAAGATCGAGGAGCTGCGCGCCTTCCATGACGGGGGCACAGCAGATGGCGGCGAGCGGCTGCTGTTCGTCAACGCCTGGAACGAATGGGCCGAGGGGGCGCATCTGGAGCCGGACACGCTGTACGGCCATCGCTGGCTGGAGGCGCTGCGCGGAGCTCTCGAACGAAAGCGAGCGGGATGAATGACGTGACAGCCGCCCGCATCGCCAAGACCTTGCCCGGCCCGATCGACCAGGTGCCGATCACGTTCATCGGCCATCCCTGGGCGCCGATCGGCATGGGCGAGCAGTTGCGCAGCCACCTGGCCGCTGCTGCCGCCGTGCATCTGGATTTCGGGGTGTACGACATCTTCCGCTACGCCGCCCGCCACGATCCGGCGCATGACGCGGTGATCGGCGCGAGCGAGATCGATCGCGTCCCCGCCGGCATCCGCATCTTCCACATCAATGGCGACGAGGTGGAGCGCGTGCTGGAGGCGTTTGCCGCCCGCGGCAACGATTTCGCGGATGGGATCAACATCATCGTCCCGGCCTGGGAGCTGCCGGTCTATCCGCAGCTCTGGGCGGAGCAGCTGCGCCGCTTTGACGGCGTGTGGGCGCTGTCGCGCTTCATCCAGGACGGCCTTTCGGCCTCGGGCGTGGAAAGCCGTCTCGTCGGCCAGTCCGTGCAGCCCTATCCCGGCCCGCTTCTGCCGCGGCGGCATTTCGGCATCCGCGAGAGCGCCTTCGTGCTGCTGAACTTCTTCGATCTCACCTCATACACCACCCGCAAGAATCCCGAGGCGGTGACGGCGCTGTATGACCGTCTGCGCGCGGCCGAGCCGTTCCGCGACATCCAGCTGGTGCTGAAGGCGAAATCCGGCGAGCAGGGCGCCGAAGCCTGGGCGGAAAGCTTCGCGCGCGCTCATCCGCGCATCCACATGATCACCACCCCGCTCGACACCGAGGGCGTGCGCGGCCTGATTGCGTCATGTGACTGCTTCGTCTCGCTGCATCGCGCCGAGGGCTTCGGCCGCGGCCTGGGCGAGGCGATGGCGCTGGGGCGGCTGGCGCTCGGCACCGGCTGGTCCGGCAACACCGATTTCATGACGCCGGACAACGCCCTCGTGGTGCGCCACCACATGCGCGCCCTGGGCGAGGGTGATTATCCGCACTGGCAGGGCCAGAGCTGGGCCGAGCCGGAAGTGGACCACGCTGCATCGCTGGTGTCGGACATCCTGGCAAACCCCGCCAAGGGCCGCGCCATCGCACGGCGCGGCCAGGCCAGCGTGCTGCAAAGCCACTCCAACCGCGCGGTGGGCCTGCGGATGCTCGATGCGATACAGGAACTGCTGCGCTAGTGTCCCATCAATCGATCGTTGCAAGGCAAGAGGTTCTTTTTTGAAAAAAAGAACCAAAAAACTTTTATTCG
>CAIQQQ010000372.1 GCA_903873995.1 uncultured Rhodospirillales bacterium | reverse complement strand
TCATCGCTGTGCCGACCGGCATCAAGATCTTCTCGTGGATCGCCACCATGTGGGGCGGTTCGATCGAGATGAAGACGCCGATGCTGTGGGCGATCGGGTTCATCTTCCTGTTCACCGTCGGCGGCGTCACAGGCGTGGTGCTGTCCAATGCCGGCCTCGACCAGGTGCTGCACAACACCTATTATGTGGTGGCACATTTCCACTACGTGCTGTCGCTAGGCGCCGTGTTCTCGATCTTTGCCGGGTTCTATTACTGGATCGGCAAGATGAGCGGCCACGAATATCCCGAGTTCTGGGGCAAGGTGCATTTCTGGGTGACGTTCGTGGGCGTCAACCTCACCTTCTTCCCGATGCATTTCCTGGGTCTGGCCGGCATGCCGCGCCGCTATCTGGATTATCCAGACGCTTTTGCCGGCTGGAACTTCGTGGCCTCGATCGGCTCCTACATCGGTGGCGTTTCGGTGCTGATCTTCCTCTACGTGCTCTACAAGACCTTTACCTCCGGCGCCCGCGTGCCGGCGAACCAGTGGGGCGAAGGGGCGACCACCCTCGAATGGACGGTGGCCTCGCCGCCGCCGTTCCATGTCTTCGAGGAACTTCCCCGCGTTTAACGCCTTCGCTGCAACATTGGACAACGCGTTATGAACACCGCCGCCGCAATCGTGGCCGCACCGGAGAGGGAGGGGGACATCCCCTCCCTCTCTGTCCTTTCGGGCACCGAGCAGCCGATCTCGACCGCCAAAGACTGGCTGCTGATGCTCAAGCCGCGGGTTATGACACTCGTGGTCTACACAGCGCTCGCCGGCCTGATCGCAGCCCCGGGGCACCTGCACCCGATCCTGGCGATCAGCGCCATCCTGTGCATCTCGATCGGCGCCGGGGCGGCTGGCGCGCTGAACATGTGGTACGACCGCGACATCGACGCGGTGATGCGCCGCACCCGCAAGCGGCCGATCCCGGATGGGCGGATCTCAGCCAATGACGCGTTGGCCTATGGCGTCGTGCTGTCGGTCGGCTCGGTGATCGTGATGGCGCTGGCGACCAACTGGCCAGCAGCCCTGCTGCTCGCCGGCTCGATCCTGTTTTACGTCGTGATCTACACGATGTGGCTGAAGCGCCGCACGGCGCAGAACATCGTCATCGGTGGCGCCGCCGGCGCGTTCCCGCCGGTGATCGGCTGGATGGCCGTGACGGGCAGCGTCGATCTCATGCCGATCCTGATGTTCGGCATCATCTTCCTCTGGACCCCGCCGCATTTTTGGGCGCTGTCGCTGTTCGCCCACGCCGATTACGAGCGTGCCGGCGTGCCGATGCTGCCCGTCGTCTCGGGCGCACGCGAGACCCGCAAGCAGGTCGTGCTCTACACCCTGGTGATGGTCCCTTTCACCTTGCTGCCCTGGATCCTCGGCCTTTCCGGCCCGGTATACGGCATTCCCGCCTTGCTGCTGGGCCTGTGGTTCATGGTCAGCGCCTGGCGCCTCTGGCGAGACCGGCAGGACGAGACAGGCGTGAGCCTGACCAATGACGCCCCTGCGAAGGCGACGTTCAAATATTCGATCGTCTATCTGTTCGTGCTGTTCGGGGCGCTCGCGTTCGATGCGGTCATCCGATGAGCGGTCCTCCCCTTCTGCCGCCCCTCACCCGCGCAGAATCCATGGCGCTGGCCAAGCAGCGCCGCGGCCGCAACATCGCGCTGCTGGTGGCGCTCGGCATGGTCGCGCTGCTGCTTTACGCCGTGTCCATGGTGAAGCTCGGCGCCACGATCGGGGCACAGCTCGGCGGGCATTCCTGATGGCGCGCAACAACGCCTTTCTGGCCGGCGCCCTGGTGGTGACGATCGCTGGCATGACCGGCCTGTCCTTTGCCGCCGTGCCACTCTACCGCGCCTTCTGCGCCGCCACCGGCTATGGCGGAACCCCGCAGATCGGCCCGGCCGCCTCCCCCGGCGCCGTCGCGCGCAAGATCACGGTCCGCTTCAACGCGGACACCAATGCGGATCTGCCTTGGCACTTCGACCCGGTGGTGCCGAAGGTGACACTGCCACTCGGCGAGGAGCAGGTGGCCTACTACGCGGCCCGCAACCTGTCGGACCGTCCCGTCACCGGAATGGCCGTCTACAACGTCACGCCGGAGAAGGTGGGCAAATATTTCCACAAGACCGCCTGCTTCTGCTTTGACGAACAGACGTTGGCACCCGGCCAGGACATGTCCTTCCCGCTCAGCTTCTGGGTTGATCCCGCGATCGCTGACGACCCGAACACCGCCGATGTCACCACGATCACACTCAGCTACACGTTCTTTCGCGCCGCCGACGACGCGGTGCGCAACGCGGCTGTGGCCACCGCCGGCCCGCATATCGGCAAGCTGGTCAGGTAGCACATGATCGCTGCGCTGTGCGGCGCAGCAAAGGCTTGAAAGAGGGGCGGTTTTGACCATGATGCCGCCGCAATGCCAGACCGGCCGCGGGCAGGTTGCCCAGAACCGGATCCAACCTTGAGGACAAGATGAGCAACGACGCACACGCCGGCACCACGATGCCGCAGAGCTCGGGCCTGAAGCAGCCCTATCACCTTGTCGATCCGTCGCTCTGGCCGCTCACCGGGTCACTCGGTGCTGGCCTGACCGTGTTCGGCATTATCCAAGCGGCGCATTTCGGCACGTATATCTGGCTCTATCTCGGCCTCGCCGCCGTGCTGGGCACCATGTTCATGTGGTGGCGAGACGTACTGGCCGAAAGCCGCACGCCGGGCCTGCACAGCGCAATCGTGCGCCTCGGCCTGCGCTACGGCATGACGCTGTTCATCGCGTCGGAGGTGATGTTCTTCGTGGGCTTCTTCTGGGCCTATTTCCACTTCGCCCTGTTCCCAGAGCACGTTCTGGGCACGGATGCCCATGTCTGGCCGCCTGAGGGCATCAAAACCTTCAACCCGCTGTCGCTGCCGCTGCTCAACACCATGCTGCTGTTGCTGTCCGGCACGACGGTCACCTGGGCGCATCACGCGCTGCTCGAAGGCGATCGCAAGGGCCTCGTGCGCGGCCTCGCCCTCACCGTGCTGCTCGGCATGACGTTCACCATCTGCCAGGCGATCGAGTATTCGGACGCGCCGTTCTCGCTCAACGGCGGCGGCGTTTATCCGGGGATCTTTTTCCTCGCCACAGGGTTTCATGGCTTTCACGTCATCGTCGGCACGATCTTTCTGTTCGTGTGCCTGATGCGCGCCCGCGCCGGCCAGTTCACGCCGGAGAAGCATTTCGGCTTCGAGGCCGCCGCCTGGTACTGGCATTTCGTGGACGTGGTGTGGCTCTTCCTCTTCGTCGCCGTCTATGTCTGGGGCCAGGGCCCCGCTGTTGCCGGCTAATGTGACGCGCTCCCCGGCCCAGCGCCTGCTGGTGCCGGGGATCACCGCGCTGGTGATGCTGGCCGTGCTGATCGGGCTCGGCACCTGGCAGCTCCAGCGCCGGGACTGGAAGGCCGGTCTGCTGGCCTCCATCGACGCGGCCGAAGCCGGGGCCGCGGTGCCGCTCTCAGGCCAGCCGCCAGCTTTCGCCAAGGTCCGCGCATCCGGCGTTCTGCGCGGCGACCTCACGGCCCATTACGGCATCGAGCTGCGCGGCGAGACGTTGGGCGCACATCTGATCGCTCCACTTGAACGGCCGGGTGAGCCGGCACTTCTCGTCGATCTCGGCTGGGTGCCGCTGAAGCCGCTTGCGCCCC
Organism: uncultured Rhodospirillales bacterium; assembly: GCA_903873995.1. Classification (GTDB taxonomy): domain Bacteria; phylum Pseudomonadota; class Alphaproteobacteria; order Acetobacterales; family Acetobacteraceae; genus CAIQQQ01. The sequence continues at coordinate 12,461 of CAIQQQ010000372.1, read as the reverse complement.
TGGTTCTCCCGTCCGGCGCCATCGAGGGCTTTGCCCGCCCAGGCGAAACGGCCGGCCCCTTCGCCGCACGCGACAACCCGGTCGAAAGGCTGTTCTACACGCTCGATCCATCGGTCATCGGCCCGGCGCTGGGCCTTGCCGCCACCTCCCCCTATGTCCTCACCGCGATCGGCCCGGCGCAGGACGGCGTCTACCCCCAGCCGGTGCAGCGCCTGCCGCGCCCGCCCAACAATCACCTGCAATACGCCTTCACATGGTTCGGTTTCGCCGCCACGCTGATCGTGATCTTCGCTCTCTACGCCCGAAAGGCTCTGCGCCCATGAATGCTGATTCCCGCATGGCCTATCTGCGCCTCACCGCCCGCGCCGCACGCATCGCAACCATCGGCGAAGCCAGTGCCGTGCTGAACTGGGACGCCAGCGCCATGATGCCCCCAGGCGGCTCGGCCGCGCGCGGCGACCAGTTCGCGGTGCTGGCGAGCCTCGCCCACGGCCTTGCGACCGCGCCCGAGGTCGCCGACGATCTCGCCGAAGCCGAAGCCACCCCGCCCGTCGACGCGTGGGACGATGCCAATCTCCGGCTGCTGCGCCACGCCCACACCCGCGCCACCGCGGTGCCGGCCGATCTGGTGGAGGCTCTCGCCCGAACCGGCAACACCTGCGAGCAGGTCTGGCGCACCGCCCGCGCCAACGCCGATTTCGCCCAAGTGGCGCCCCACCTCACTGAACTTATGGCCCTGGTGCGCGAACAGGCCCAGGCCCTCGCGCCTGCCCTCGGCCTCACACCCTATGACGCATTGATGGACGGCTATCAGCGCGGCATCACCGCCGCCGACGTGACGCCGGTGTTCGCTGATTACGAACGCTTCCTCGCCACCGCCCTGCCCCAGGCCGAGGCGCTTCAGGCCGCGCGCGGCACGCCCATCCCGCTCGAAGGCCCGTTCCCAGAGGATCTGCAGGAATCGCTGTGCCGCCGCCTGTCCCACCGCGCCGGGCTTGAGCCCGAGCACTCGCGGCTGGACCGCTCCACCCACCCGTTCTGCGGCGGCACCCCCACCGATGTTCGCATCACAACGCGCTACCGCACCGATGAGTTCGCCCAAAGCCTGATGGGTGTTCTGCATGAGACCGGCCACGCGCTTTACGAGCGCGGCCTCCCCGCCGCCCACGCCCGCCAGCCGGTCGGCGAGGCCGCCGGTATGGCCGCCCATGAAAGCCAGTCCCTCATCGTCGAGATGCAGGCCTCCCGCTCGGACGCCTTCCTGTCCTGGCTCGGCCCGCAGCTGCTGGAGACCTTCGGCGGCAACCCCTCCACCTTCGAAACCGCCAACCTCTCCCGCCACCTGCGCAAGGTCGGGCGCGGCTTCATTCGCGTCGATGCGGACGAGATGACCTACCCCGCCCATGTCATCCTGCGCTTCCGCCTCGAACAGGCGCTGATCTCGGGCGACCTCACTGTGGTGGACCTGCCGGGCGCCTGGAATGACGGGATGCACAATCTCCTCGGCATCACGCCGCCGGACGACGCCAAGGGCGTGCTGCAGGATATCCACTGGTATTGCGGCCTGGTTGGGTATTTCCCGTGCTACTCGCTCGGCGCCATGGCCGGAGCCCAGCTTATGGCCACCGCACGGCGCGAGATCGCGGGTCTGGACGCTGCCCTCGCCCAAGGCGATTTCGCCCCCCTGCTCGGCTTCCTGCGCACCCGCATCCACAGCCAGGGCAGCCTGCATGGCTTCAACGACCTGCTGCGCCACGCCACCGGCAAGCCGCTCGATCCGACCGATTTCACCGCGCATCTGACCGCCCGTTACCTCGGTGGCGCCGGCGCCCCGCCGCCCCACTGACTTATCCGGACGAGCGCAGCAGTAAGGGCGTTTCCCAAGCCAGGCGAAACCTGCGACAATCACCTATGGACCTCCCGACTCCCGTCTCGGCTGGCCGCCAGCCCCCAACTCTTGACACACGCTCCGCCGCCGTGCTGCGCGAGATCGTGGAACAATACGTCCAGACCGGCGAACCCGTGGGCTCGCGCACCCTATCCCGCCGACTGCCCATCGCGCTCTCGCCGGCCACCATCCGCAATGTGATGGCCGATCTCACCGACGCCGGCCTGCTCTTCGCCCCGCACACCTCCGCCGGCCGCCTGCCCACCGAGCGCGGCCTCCGCCTCTTCGTGGACGGCCTGCTGCAGTTCGGCGAGCTCGCCGAGGAGGACCGCGAGGCCATCTCCGGCGCCGTCGAAGCCGCCGGCCGCTCGCTGGAAGACACGCTGGCCGAAGCCTCGATCATGCTCTCCGGCCTGTCGGCCGCCGCCGGCCTCGTTCTCGCCCCGAAGTCGGACGGAGCGCTCCGCCATATCGAGTTTGTGGCACTCGGCTCCGGCCGCGCCCTCGTGGTCCTGGTCGGCGGCGACGGCCATGTCGAAAACCGCGTCATCGAAATCCCACCCGGCGTGCCGCCCTCCTCGCTCCAGCAGGCCGGCAACTACCTCAACGCCCGCCTCACCAACCGCCCCCTCGCCGAGCTGCGCCGCGTGGTGGCCGACGAGATCGCCGCCAACCGCACCGAGCTCGACGCCCTCTCCTCCCAGGTCGTCGAAGCCGGCCTCGCCACCTGGGCCAACGAAAGTCGCGGCGGCTCCCTTATCCTGCGCGGCCAGGCCCGCCTGCTGGTTGACGTGAACGAGGCAGAAAAACTCGCCGCCATCCAGATGTTGTTCGACCGGCTGGACACTCAGGAAACCATCATCCGCCTGCTCGATCTCGCCGAACGCTCGGACGGCGTGCAGATCTTCATCGGCGCCGAAAGCGGCCTGTTCGGCACCACCGGCGTCTCCATGGTCGTGGCCCCCGCCCGAAACACCGGCGGCAAGATCGTCGGCGCCATCGGCGTGATCGGCCCCACCAGAATCAACTATGGCAGAATCATCCCGGTGGTAGACTACACCGCCCGCGTGGTGGGTCGGTTGCTGGGATAGGAAGGCCAGGACTCTGCCCTGGCCTTCCTATCCCAGCACCGGTGGATCGAGGGATTGGTTTGATGCGTTATATTTCGACTCGAGGGCAGGCGCCGGTTCTTGATTTCCCCGGGGTTCTGCTGGCTGGGCTGGCCACGGATGGTGGGCTTTACCTGCCTGAGACCTGGCCGGTACTGTCGCCTTCCGAGTTTCGGGCGTTGCGGGGCTTACCGTATCCGGACTTGGCGGCGCGGGTGATTTTGCCGTTCATCGGGGATGCCCTGTCATATGAGACGCTCCTGGGAATGACCCGCGCCTCCTATGCCGGCTTCGCCCACCAGGCGATCGTCCCCCTCGTCCAGCTCGACACCGATCTATGGACCCAAGAGCTGTTCCACGGCCCCACGCTCGCCTTCAAGGACATGGCGATGCAGCTGATCGGCCGCCTGTTTGACCATGTGCTGACCGAGCGCGGCGCCCGCGTCACCATCGTTGCTGCCACCTCCGGCGACACCGGCTCGGCCGCGATCGAGGCGATGGCCAACCGCGCCTGTGTGGACATCGCAGTCCTCCATCCCGAGGGACGCACCAGTGACGTTCAGCGCCGGCAGATGACCACGGTGCACGCGCCCAACGTGCTGAATCTTGCGGTCGCCGGGACGTTTGACGATTGCCAGGACCAGGTGAAGGCGATGTTCAACGACGCGCCGTTCCGCGGCGATATGCGGCTGTCCGCAGTGAATTCCATCAACTGGGCGCGGATTCTGGGGCAGATCCCCTATTACGTCGCAGCTTCCCTCGCGTTGGGCGCGCCCGACCGGGAGGTTGCCTTCGCCGTCCCCACCGGCAATTTCGGCAACGTGCTGGCCGCCTACGCTGCCAGACGCATGGGCCTGCCGATCGCACGGCTCGTCGTCGCCGCGAACCGCAACGACATCCTGGCGCGGTTCCTCGATGCCAATGACATGAGCGCGCGGGCGGTGGAGCCCAGCCTGTCGCCGAGCATGGACATCCAGGTGAGCTCCAATTTCGAGCGGCTGCTGTTCGAGCTGTTGGGCCGAGATGCGGCCGCGACCGCGCGCACCATGACCGCATTCCGCGCCACCGGCCGCATGGACGTGCCCGATGCGGCGTGGCGTGATGCCACCGCGCTGTTTCAGGGTCACCGGCTGGACGATTCGGGAACGCTCGCGGCGATCCGCGATCTGCATGCCACCACCGGCTATCTCGCCGATCCGCATAGCATTATCGGCATCGAGGGCGGCCGTGCCCATGCGATCCCGGGCGTGCCAATGGTGGCGATGGCGACCGCCCATCCCGCGAAATTCCCCGATGCGATGGAACAGGCAACAGGCAGCCGCCCCCCCCTGCCACCGCACCTCGCCGACCTATATGAAAGAGCGGAGACATTCTCCCGCGTGCCCAACAGTCTCGAAGCGATCGAGGCCGAGGTGCGCGCCCTGGTATTGAGGAACGCCGCATGACCCCGCTGGATCAGAACATCCGCGTCACCAAGCTCGACAACGGCCTGACAGTGGTCAGCGAGCGGATGGACCGTGTCGAGACCGTCTCGCTTGGTGCCTATGTCGCCTCCGGCACGCGCCATGAGGAGGCGGCGGAGAACGGCGTGTCGCATTTCCTCGAGCACATGGCGTTCAAGGGCACCGAGCGGCGCAGTGCTGCCCAGATCGCCGAGGAGATCGAGAATGTCGGCGGCCACATCAACTCCTACACCGCCCGCGAGCAGACCGCCTATTACGTGAAGGTTCTGAAGGAGGACATGGCGCTGGGGGCCGACATCATCGGCGACATTCTCAGCCACTCCACCTTCGATGCCGACGAGTTCGAGCGCGAGCGTGGCGTGATCCTGCAGGAGATCGGCCAGGCCAACGACACGCCGGACGATATCGTGTTCGATCATTTTCAGGAAACGGCCTATCCCAACCAGCCGATGGGCCGGCCGGTGCTGGGCACCGAGGAGCTGATCCGCACCATGCGGCGCGACACGCTGATGGGTTACATGAAGCGTCACTACACCACCGGCAACACCGTGATCGCGGCGGCCGGCAATTTGGACCACGATCATCTGCTGGAACTGGTGCACACCCATTTTTCAGACCTGCCGACCACAGCACCGCTGATCGCACAACCGGGCCTGTATCGCGGCGGCGAGTTCCGCGAGGCCCGCGACCTGGACCAGGTTCATATCGTGCTTGGCTTCCCCTCTGCCGCCTATGGCGCGCCGGATTACTACCCGACGCTCCTGCTCTCCACCTTACTCGGCGGCGGCATGTCGTCCCGCCTGTTCCAGGAGATCCGCGAGAAGCGCGGCCTGGTCTACTCGATCTACGCCTTCTCCCAGCCGTTCCAGGATGGCGGCACGTTCGGCATCTATGCCGGCACCGGCGAGAGCGAGGCGGGCGAGCTGATCCCGGTCACGCTCGATGAGCTACACAAGGTCCAGCATTCCGTGACGGAGGCCGAACTGGCCCGTGCCCGCGCCCAGGTGAAGGCGGGCCTGCTGATGTCCTTGGAAAGCACCGGCAGCCGCTGCGAGCAGATCGCCCGGCAGATCCAGGTGTTCGGCAGGCTCGTGCCGGTGCCTGAGACGGTGGCGCGGATCGACCGGGTGACGGTCACCGATATCCAGGAGACCGCAACCCGCATCTTCCGCGCGGCGCCCACCCTGGCAGCCATGGGGCCGGCCGGCCATGTTCCAGGCCTGCCGTCCATCGCCGAGAAGCTCGCGGCATGAGCAACCTCGATCTGATGGCGCATCTGGTCGCGCGCGCCCGCGCCGCCGGTGCGGATGCCGCCGATGCCGTGCTGGTCGCCTCGACCTCGCTCTCCGTCGGCCGCCGCAACGGCCAGACCGAGCAGCTCGAACGCTCCGAAAGCCAGGATCTCGGTCTGCGCGTGTTCGTGGGCCAGAGTGCGGCGATCGTCTCGGCCACGTCCGTCGATCCGGCGAGCTTTGACCGCCTTGCCGAGCGCGCCGTGGCGATGGCCCGCGTGGTGCCGCCCGATCAGTTCGCCGGCCTCGCCGAGCGGATGGCCTCGCCCGACCCGATCGACCTCGACCTCGATGACGGCCAGGAGCCGGACGCCGCCACCCTCATCGCGCGCGCCGAGACCGCCGAGCAGACCGCCCGCGCCGTGCCCGGCATCACCAACTCCGAGGGCGGTGAGGCCGCGTTCTCCCGCACCGAGGTGATCCTGGTGACGTCCGCGGGCTTTGCCGGCCGCACGATGCGCAGCGCCCATTCCGTCTCCGCCGTGGCGCTCGCTGGCGCCGGCACCGGCATGCAGCGCGACTATGACTATTCGAGCGCGGTCTACATGTCCGAGCTGGAAGACGCCGAGGCGATCGGCCGATCGGCCGCCTTACGCGCCATCGCCCGTCTCAACCCCACCCGCCCGCGCACGACGAAACTTTCGGTCGTCTATGATCCGCGCGTCTCGCCGGGCCTGGTGTCATCCTTTGTCGGCATGATCAACGGCGCCTCGGTCGCGCGCGGGACCTCGCTGCTGAAGGACAAGATGGGCCAGCGCATCTTCGCGCCCGGTATCACCATCACGGACGACCCGCGCCGCCCTCGCGGCCTGCGCTCCAAGGCCTGGGACGGTGAGGGCGTGCCGACGCGCGCCTACAATCTCGCCGAGGACGGTGTGCTGACCACCTGGCTGCTCGACAGCCGCTCGGCTCGCCAGCTTGGCCTCGCCTCCACCGGCCATGCCAGCCGCGGCACCGGGGGGCCGCCCTCGCCGTCCTCCACCAATCTCTACATGGCGCCCGGCACTCTCACGCCTTCCGAGCTGATGGCCGACATCAAGGAGGGGCTGTACGTCACCGAGCTGATGGGCGGCGGCATGAACGGCATCACGGGCGATTATTCGCGCGGTGCCGCCGGCTTCATGATCCGAGACGGCCAGCTTGCCGAGCCGGTGGCGGAAATCACCATCGCCGGAAACGGCCTTGAGATGTTCGCCCACCTCACACCCGCCAACGATCTCCGGTTCCGGCGCGGGACGGATGCACCGACCATCCGCGTGGATGGATTGACACTTGCCGGAGCCTAACGTTCCCCTTCAAACACGGCCCGGCGCTCCCCATACCTAAACGAGTCAATCGAGGGTCCATTCCATGCGCCGCTTTTCACGCCTTGCCGCAGCCGCCGCCATCTTGGCGCTGGTCCTCAGCCCCATGCTGGCTCCCGGGCCGGCACAGGCCCGGGCAGGCTCGGGCGCGTCGATGGGCAGCCGCGGATCCATGACGTTCTCAGCCCCGCCCGCCACCCGTACCGCGCCCTCGACGGCGGCGCCGATGCAGCGCAGCCTGACGCAGCCCACCGCCCCGCAGCCCGGGTTCGGCGCGCAGCCGGGCTTTGGCGGCCTCGCCCCGCGCCCGTCCTTCATGAGCGGCCTCATGGGTGGCCTGATCGGCGCCGGCATCGGCGGGCTGCTGTTCGGCGGCGGGCTGTTCGGCGGCATGACCGGCTTCGGCAGCGTGTTCGGCCTGCTGTTGCAACTCGGCCTCGTGTTCCTGCTGGTGCGCTTCCTGTTCGGCCTGTTCGCCAACCGCAGGCCGGCGATGGCGGGCGGACCTTCGCTGTTCACACCCGCCGGGCGGCCGCAAGGCCCGATGATGGGCGGAGGCGGCCCAGCTCCCTCGGCCGCTTCGTCCGTGCAGATCCTGCCCGACGATTTCCAGGCCTTCGACCGCCTGCTGCAGCAGGTTCAGGCTGCCTGGACGCAGCACGACCTCGCCGGTCTGAGCCGGCTCGCAACGCCGGAGATGGTCAGCTACTTCAGTGAGCAGCTCGCCGAACAGACCAGCCGCAATGTCCGCAATACCGTGAAGGATGTGAAGCTGGAGCAGGGAGACCTGTCTCAGGCCTGGGCTGAGAGCGGCCGCGACTATGCCACCGTCGCCATGCGTTTCAGCATGATCGACGTGACGACGGATCCGCAGGGTCGCGTGGTGGACGGCAGCCCGAGCGAACGGGTGCAGGCCACCGAGGTTTGGACCTTCCTGCGTGCCGCCGGCGGCGCCTGGGTGCTGTCCGCCATCCAACAAGTGCGCTGACCGAAGCCACATCCGCCCCCTCGTACACAGGGGGGCGGATGTGCACGCTGGCCCCAGGATAGCCTGGGGGCCCGTGCGCCATGAAGATCACTGCGATCGAGACCCTGTGGACTGAGGCATTCGCCAACGTCCTGTGGGTGCGCGTGCTGACCAGTGCCGGGCTCATTGGCCACGGCGAGACCTTCTACGGCGCCGGTGCCATCGAGGAGCATATCCACAACACCATCACCCTCCGCCTGCTCGGCCGCGACCCGCTGCGCATCGAGGCGCTGAACCGCGAGATACTGAACCTGCCGATGGCGCAGGCCTCCACCGGCGTCGAAACCCGTGCCGCCTCGGCGATCGACATCGCCCTGTGGGACATCTTAGGCAAACTCTGCGACCAGCCTGTGCACCAGATGCCGGACGGCCGGTGCCGGGACCGGCCGCGCGTCTACAACACCTGCGCGTTCACGACACTGGAAGGCAGCAAGGGGCTGACGGCCCCTCGCCTTCTTGTCAGCCGCGCGTCTTGGCGGCGTAGGCGGCAACGCGCGCGCCGAACAGCTTCGCCGTCTCGAGATCGCCCGGCAGCGGCCCTTCGTCAGGCGAGCTGTCGGATGGCGAGGTGGCGAGCGCCCCGGTGAAGCCCGCCACATAGTTGATGTCGTTGCGGGTGGCGGCCTTGCTGTTCGCCGGCATCAGCCCGGTGCCGATCCAGACCATGCTGTGCTGCATCGCCAGGGTGACCATGTACTGAATCGTGCTGAACTTGTCGCCGTTCATCGAGGCGGAGTTGGTGAAGCCGGCCGCCACCTTGTCTTTCCAGGCCTGGCCGAACCACGGCTTGGAGCTCGCATCGGCGAATTTTTTGAACTGCCAGGACGCACCGCCCATGTAGGTGGGCGCACCGAAGATGATGGCGTCGGCGGCGGCCAGAGCAGCCCAGTCGGCCTCGGTGAGGTTGCCCTCGGCATCGATGGCGATCACGCGACAGTGCCGTGCTTGGCGGCGCCCTCCTGCACGGCCTCGGCCCGTTTGCGGGTGTGGCCGGAGCCGGAATGAAACACGATGGCGATGCTGGTCATGCGGCGCTCCGATATTGGTTAGATATCGAACGATATGCTCCCTGCTCGCCGGATTGAAACCGGCTATTCGGCCGGGGCAATGCCGGATGTGAGCGGCGCAGCCCGGGCCGCGGTGCGGGCGGAGCCGGCGCAGAGGATGCTGAGCAGCAGGATGATTGCCACCAGCACCAGCACGAGTTCGGGATGCCCGTGATCGATGATGAAGCCGAACGGCACCGGCGTGATGGCCCCACCCAGCGGCAGGCCGGAGGAGACAAAGCCGAACACCTTGCCGATCTGCCCCGGGGGGGCCGCGTCCTTCACCATCAGGTCGCGCGGCGTGCGGCTGGCGCCGAGGATGATGCCGGACGTGAACAGCAACGCCATCACCGCAAGGTCCGGCAGGTTGAGTGCCGCCACCACCAGCAGCAGCCCGGCTGAGACGATGGTCAGCACGGTTGCGAACGTCAGATGCCGCGTGGTCCGGTCCGCCGCCCAGCCGCCCACCAGCACGCCGGAGGTGGCGCCGATCATGTAGGCGGTGAGGCTGGAGGAGGCGGCATCCACGCTCATGTCCTTCACCTGGTGCAGCACCGTGATCAGCCAGGACTGGATGCCGGCGCCAGCCATCGAGGTCAGCAGGAAGAAGGCGAAGAACAGCAGCATCGGCCGGGTCATCAGCAGCGCCCGGCCCGAGATCTCCTGGCTGGCGTGGCGAACCTCGCGGACCTGGTCCGTCAGGATGCTGCTCTGCAGGCGGATGGCGGCGACGAGCGGCAGGCCGACGGCGCCGAGAATCAGGAGTCCGGTCCGCCATCCCACCAGGTCGATCAGCAGCGCCATCACCGGCGGTGCCGCGGCAAAGCCCAGATTGCCGTTGAAGGTGTGGATCGCGAACGCGCGCCCGACGCGGGATTTTTCGACCGAGGCTGACAGGATCGCATAGTCGGCGGGATGGATCACCGAGTTGCCAATGCCGGAGATCACGGCCAGCACAAGGAGCTGCCAATAGGCCGTGGCGAGACCCATCGCGGCCATCGCCAGCGTCATCAGCAGGGTGCCGCCGACGAGGAACCGGCGTGCGCCGTGGCGATCCACCAGGAAGCCCACCGGCGTCTGCAAAATCGCCGTCGTGCCGGACATCAGCGCCACCGTGAGGCCGAGCTGGGCGAACGAGACATTGAACTCGGCTTGCCAGGCGAGAAACATCGGTGGCAGGCACAGCACGTAAAAATGCGACAGGAAATGCCCGGTGCCGATCAGCAGATTGACGCGGGTCGTGCGGTCCATGACGGGCTCCAGGGCCGGCTTGCGGCAAAGTCGGACCATCACAGCTGAAAGATGCCTGGGCGGCGTGTCAAGCCAGACGCCACCCCAGGCAATCTCGACCGGATCAGGCCGTCTTGTCGACGCCCACGCCGAGGGCCGCCTGTGCCGCCGCCAGACGCGCCACCGGCACGCGGTACGGCGAGCAGGACACGTAATCGAGGCCCACGCTCTCGCAGAACGCGATCGAGGTCGGGTCGCCGCCATGCTCGCCGCAGATCCCCATCTTCAGCGCGTTCTTGGTGGTGCGGCCCTTCTCGGCCGCGAGGCGGATCATGGCGCCGACGCCTTCGATGTCGATCGAGATGAAGGGGTCCTTCGGCAGGATGCCCTTGTCCACATAGCTCGGCAGGAACTTGCCGGCGTCGTCCCGCGACAGGCCGAACACGGTCTGGGTGAGGTCGTTGGTGCCAAAGCTGAAGAAATCGGCGCATTCGGCGATCTTGTCGGCGGTGATGGCGGCGCGCGGCAGCTCGATCATCGTGCCCACGATATATTCGATCGTGATGCCGGTCTCGGCGAACACCTCGGCCGCCACACGGTCCACCTGGGCGCGAGTGATCTCAAGCTCGCGCTTCATGCCGACCAGCGGGATCATGATCTCCGGCACGGGTGCTGCGCCGAGCTCCTTGGTCACCGCAATGGCGCCCTCGAAGATCGCGCGGGCCTGCATCTCGTAGATCTCCGGATACGAGATACCAAGCCGGCAGCCGCGATGCCCCAGCATCGGGTTGGTCTCGGCCAGCTCGTCCATCCGGCGATGCATCGTCTCCAGATCGGTGCCGAGCGCCACCGCCACCTCGGCCAGTTCCGCCTCGGCGTGCGGCAGGAACTCGTGCAGCGGCGGATCGAGCAGGCGGATGGTGACGGGCAGGCCGGCCATTATGCGGAACAGGTCCAGAAAGTCCTGGCGCTGGAACGGCAGCAGCTTGGCGAGCGCGAGGCGGCGGCCGTCCTCGTCGTTCGCCATGATCATCTGGCGCACGGCGCCGATGCGGGCGGGGTCGAAGAACATATGCTCGGTGCGGCACAGGCCGATGCCCTCGGCGCCAAACTTCCGCGCGGTCTCGGCATCCAGCGGCGTCTCGGCGTTGGTGCGCACCTTGAGACGGCGCACGCTGTCGGCCCAGCCCATCAATGTCTGGAACTCGCCGGCGAGCTTCGGCTCCACCATCGGCACGGTGCCCGCGAACACCTCGCCGGTGGCACCATCGAGCGTGATGATGTCGCCGGCGCGCACCTCATGCCCGCCGGCGCGCAGGGTCTGGGTGCCGTAATCGACAGACACGCCGCCAGCGCCGGAGACGCAGGGGCGGCCCATGCCGCGCGCCACCACGGCCGCGTGGCTCGTCATGCCGCCGCGGGTGGTGAGGATGCCGCGGGCGGCGTGCATGCCATGGATGTCCTCGGGCGAGGTCTCGATGCGCACGAGAATGACGCTCTCGCCTTTTGCTGCGCGGCTCTCGGCCTCATCGGCGCTGAACACCACAGCACCGCAGGCAGCACCCGGCGAGGCGGGCAGGCCCTTGGCGATGAGCGTCTTCTTGGCCTTGGGGTCCAGCGTCGGGTGCAGCAGCTGGTCGAGCGAGCCGGGATTGACGCGCTTGATCGCCTCTTCGCGGTCGATCAGGCCTTCCTCGGCCATTTCCACGGCGATGCGAAGGGAGGCGGCGGCGGTGCGCTTGCCGTTGCGCGTCTGCAACATATAAAGCTTGTTCTGCTGGACGGTGAACTCGATGTCCTGCATGTCCTTGTAGTGGCGCTCCAAGGTGTCACGCACCGCGAGAAGCTCGTGGTAGGCCTTGGGCATGGCCACTTCCATCGGCACCTCGTCGGGCTTGGCGCGCAGGCTTGCCATCGGCTGCGGCGTGCGAATGCCGGCCACCACGTCCTCGCCCTGGGCGTTCACCAGATATTCGCCGTAGAAGATGTTCTCGCCGGTGGACGGGTCGCGGGTGAAGCAGACGCCGGTGGCGCAGTCATTGCCCATGTTGCCATAGACCATGGACTGGACGTTGACGGCGGTACCCCAGTCGGCGGGGATG
>CAIQQQ010000371.1 GCA_903873995.1 uncultured Rhodospirillales bacterium | reverse complement strand
CCCAGTTGGTCAGCAGTGCCAGGCCCAGAATGACGAAGTAAAGAAAGCCAAGGCGCAACGTGATGTTGCCCTCGAACCCGAAGATCGGCCCGAACGTCTCGGCGAACGTGCCTTCCTCACCGCCACCGGGCATGGTGAGGCCAAAGAAGGTCGGCCGCGGAATGTTGCCGATGCCGTCGGACCCGCCGGACAGCGATGTCCAGTTCAACAGCACCACGCGGATGATCTCTCCGAACGCCAACGTCACGATCGCCAGATAGTCGCCGCGCAAACGCAGCACCGGAAAGCCCAGCAACACGCCCCAGAACGCAGCCAGAATGCCGGCCAGTGGCAGACAGGTCCAGAACCCAAGGCCGAAGGTCTGCGCGATCAGCGAGTAGGAATAGGCACCGACGGCATAGAATGCGACATAGCCAAGATCGAGCAGCCCCGCGAGGCCAACCACGATGTTGAGCCCCCAGCCCAACATCACGTAGGTCAGCACGACCACCCCGGTGTCGATCCAGTAGCGGTTGGCCACGAACGGCAGCACAACGGCGAAGCCGAGCAGGATGGGCCCCGCCAGACGCCCAAGACGCCCCAGCCCCTTGCGCGCCGCCGGCGGCAGCGCCAAAGCGCCAGGGCTGCGGGCTTTCCATGCGGACATCAAAAGCCGTCCCACGAACACGGCACCCACTGCAAACGCAACGGCCAGCGGTTCAGGCACCAGCTCCATCTGCCCGGTGTTGCTGATATTGGTGCGCAGACCGATCATCGCGGCGAACAGCCCAAGTGCGACCAGCGCGGACAGACCCGCGTCGCGAAACGCGGTCATGGGTCCCTTCATCACACCTTCTCCACATCGGCGCGGCCCAGAAGGCCGGTCGGCATGAAGATCAGCACGACGATCAGCACCGAGAACGCCGCCACATCCTTATACTGTGCCGACGCATAGCCGGACCAGAACGCCTCGATCAGCCCGATCGCAAGCCCGCCGATCACAGCCCCCGGCAGGCTGCCGACGCCGCCCAGCACGGCGGCCGTGAAAGCCTTCACGCCGGCTGAGAAGCCGATGAAGAAGTTGATCGAGCCATAGCGCAGCAGGAACATCATCCCTGCAACCGCCGCCAGCGCCGCCCCGATCACGAAGGTGATGGCGATGGTGCGATCGACATTGATGCCCAGCAGCGTCGCCATCTTCATGTCCTGCTCGCAGGCGCGCATGGCTCGGCCCAGCGAGGTCCGCGTCACCAGCCAGGTGAACACCGCGAGCAGCACCAGGGTCACGATCACGATCACGATCTGCATCCAGGACAGCAGCACCACAAAGCCGTTCTGCTCAAACAGTTCGAGCCCGCCGGGAATGACATCGGGGATGTTCTTGTCCCGCGCGCCCTGCGCCACCTGCGCAAAGTTCTGCAGTGCGATGGACATGCCGATCGCACTGATCAGCGGTGCCAGCCGGAACGAACCGCGCAACGGCCGATAGGCGACGCGCTCGATCGTCCAGCCATACAGCGCCGAGATGGCGGCGGCGAGGATCAGCGTGATGGCGAGGGCTAGCGGCACGGAGGTGATGCCGAGCGCGGACAGCGCCGTGAGCGCGATCAGCGAGAGGAAGGCGCCGATCATGAACACGTCGCCATGGGCAAAGTTGATCATGCCAATAATACCGTAAACCATCGTGTAGCCGACGGCGATCAGGCCATAAATCATCCCAAGCGTGACGCCGTTGATCAGTTGTTGCAGCGCGTAAGCCAAGGTCGCTCCATTCATAACACCAGCGTCATACGAAGCACGGGACGGAGCCATGCGCAACAGGCGGGGCGCGGATCGGCGCAACGCCGCAAGGGGCCTTCCATTCCGCGCCCAGCGTTGTTATACGACCCCCCCTGCAAGTGCGGGCGCATAGCTCAGTTGGTAGAGCAGCTGACTCTTAATCAGCGGGTCGTAGGTTCGAATCCTACTGCGCCCACCACTTCCCTCAGGAATACCAACATTTTAGCCTCGGTCGTTACCACTGCGGATCGCGGGCAAGGACTTGTGTCCGCATAGTGTCGGAGAATCATGTGCCTCATGATGGGGCGAACGACCGAAAACATGGGAACACACGGGACGCCGGAACACGTGTTCACCGCCTGAGCCCCTCAACTCCCAGCTCGCGCCACATCCACCCGAAGTCGTAGCCGCCCATCGGGTCGTCGGCACAGTGCCTTGCGGATCTGTTCTCCAGCATCTTGAGCCATTCCACGACCTTCTCGCGACCCTTGGCCGTCCGCGCCGCCGCTCTCGGAGTTCGATTGCCCAGCATCGGGATGCGGTCATCGAGCGTGCGGCGACAATGGCCGTCGAGGGTCTGCAAAATGACGGCCCGCTCTTCCTCCGGTGACACCCCGGATGGCGGAAGTGCCTCCCCTTTCTGCCGGGCCATCATCTGGCCGAGGTCAGCCCGCTCCGTCAGAGGTGCGCGCACCGGCCCCGCAAGCGCGGCCTCCAGCATCACCATCAGATCATCCATGCGGGCATACCCCAGCCGCCAGGCGTGCGTCAGGGGCGTCCTGGCGCGGCATCATGCCAACCATTGGCCCTCGGGGTGCTTCTCGCAGTGCACCGAGACTTCATGATGCTGGTCCCCACCCAGCCAGCAT
>CAIQQQ010000370.1 GCA_903873995.1 uncultured Rhodospirillales bacterium | reverse complement strand
CCGCCTTGCATCACCCAGTTCATGCGCTTGCGGCCCCAGACGGCCGGGGCGGACAGCACGAAGCCGTTCACCGGCACGCTTTGTTCGGTGGCCAGGCGCATCAGCACCGCACCGCCCATGCTTTCGCCGATCATGACCAAGCGCGTGTCCGGATAGGCCTCGCGCAGCAGGCGCGCCATCATGCCGGCGTCGTCCACCAGGGCATCTGCGCCGGGCCACCGGCCGCGGCCGGGGGCGGCGCCGAAGCCGCGCTGGTCCGGGGCATAGACGGCGATCCCGGCGGTGGCCAGTTCGGGGGCGGGGATCTCCCACGCGTTTCGGCTGTCGTTGAACCCGTGCAACGCGAGGGCGATTGCCTTAGGCGGGCCCTGCGTCTGCCACACGCGATAAGGCAGGCGGGCGCCGTCCGGCATGACGAAGGCATCACCTGTCTGCACCGGCTGCATCACCGCGGGGCCCGGCGGCGCCTGTTCGCTCGCACACCCGGCAAGGCCCGCCGTCTGGGCAAGACCTGCCAGCAGGATGGCGCGTCTGGGAAGCGCTTGCGGATGAGGTAAGGTTGAATGCATGGGAACCGACGCTATCATGCGCCCGCCGTGCCGCTCCTCAAAGTGGAATATCAAATGATAAGCGCTCCAGCTTCCGAGAATTCCGGCGCCGAGATCTTCCATGTGGACGACCGCACCGTCGCCTGTGACGGCGGGGACGGGGCGCTGGGCCATCCCCGCGTGTTCCTGCGCATCACCGACCGCGATGTCGTCTGCCCGTATTGCTCGCGCCATTACATCCTCAACGACGGCGCTGGCCACGACACGGGCCATTGAGGTGGATACTGGCCCGTCCACACCGCATCTGATCCTGATCGACGGCTCGGGGTTCATCTTCCGGGCGTTTCACGCGCTGCCGATGATGACGCGGCCGGACGGAACCCCGGTCAACGCTGTGTTCGGCTTCACCAACATGCTGGCGCGGCTGATCAAGGATCACGCCGGCACGCATTTTGCCGTGATCTTCGATGCCGGGCGCCACACCTTCCGCAACCGGCTCTATGAGCAATACAAGGCCCAGCGCCCGGAGCCGCCGGAGGAGCTGCGGCCGCAATTCGCCCTGGTGCGGGAAGCCACCGAGGCGTTCGGCGTGCCGGCGATCGAGCTGGCGGACTGGGAGGCGGACGATCTCATCGCCTCTTACGCCCGTGCCGCGACCGAAGCCGGCGGGCGGGCGACCATCGTCTCGTCGGACAAGGACCTGATGCAGCTGATCCGTCCCGGCGTAGACATGACGGACCCAATCAAGAACCGCGCCATCGGGCTTGCGGAGGTGATGGAGAAGTTCGGCGTTCCGCCCGCCAAGCTGATCGACGTGCAGGCGCTGATGGGTGACAGCGTGGACAACGTGCCCGGTGTGCCGGGGATCGGGCCCAAGACCGCGGCGCAGCTGATCGTCGAGTTCGGCGACCTTGAATCGGTGCTGGCCGCCGCCCCCGGCATGAAGGCGTCCAAACGGCGGGACAACCTGATCGAGCATGCCGAGGCTGCCCGCATCTCCCGCGTGCTCGTCACGTTGCGCGACGACGTGCCGCTGCCGCAGCCGATCGAGGCGCTGGTGACGCGCGAGGCGGACCGGCCGACTTTGATCGCTTGGCTGCTGGCGCAGGGGTTCCGCAGCACCATCCAGCGCCTTGGGCTAGAGGAGGCGCCGCAACCCGCGGGCCTGCAGGGCGCGCTGTTCCCGGAGGCACCGGCAGCACCGGTGCAGGCTGCCGAAGGCCCGCCGTTCGGGCCGTATGTCTGTGTCACGGACATGGCGACACTGGCCGACTGGATCGCCGAGGCCGAGGAGGCTGGCGTTGTGGCCGTGGACACCGAGACGGACGGGCTGGATGCGATGCGCGCCAATCTCGTCGGCATCTCGCTCGCCACCGGCCCCGGCCGCGCCTGCTACATCCCGCTGCGCCACGAGGCCGTGTCAGGACAGCTCGAACCTGCCGAGACACTCGCAGCCCTCGCGCCATTGTTCGCCAACCCCTCGGTCCTCAAGGTGTTCCAGAACGCCAAGTTCGATCTGATGGTGTTCGGCCATGCCGGTCTGTCGGATATCTCCCCGATCGACGACACCATGCTGATCTCCTACGCCATGGAGGCCGGAGCACACGGCCACGGCATGGACGAGCTCTCCACCCGGCATCTCGACCACACGCCCGTCGCCTACGACACCGTCACCGGCACCGGCAAAGCCCGCATCCCCTTCGCCCAGGTGCCGCTCGACCGCGCCACCGCCTATGCGGCCGAGGACGCCGACGTCACGCTCCGCCTGTGGCGGGCGTTGAAGCCGCGGTTGCGTGAGGCGAAGTCGCTTGCTCTTTACGAACAGATCGAGCGCCGCCTCGTGCCCGTGCTGCTCGCGATGGAGCAGGCCGGCGTGAAGGTCGATCGCGCTGATCTGGAGGCGATGTCGGCCGATTTCGGCGCCCGCATGGCGGTGATGGAGACCGAGATCCACAATCTCGCCGGAACGCCGTTCAATCTCGGCTCCGCGAAACAGCTCGGCGAGATCCTGTTCGACACGATGAAGCTGCCCGGCGGCAAGCGCATGAAGACCGGCGCGTGGGGCACCGACGCCTCGGTGCTGCAGGGCCTCGCCGAGCAGGGCCACGACCTACCCGCCCGGATCCTGGAATGGCGCCAGCTTGCCAAGCTCAAATCCACCTACACCGATGCGCTGGCCGGGCAGATCAACCCCGACACGGGCCGCGTCCACACCAGCTTCGCCATGGCGATCACCAGCACCGGGCGCCTGTCCTCCACCGACCCCAATCTGCAGAACATCCCGATCCGCACCGAGGAAGGCAGCCGCATTCGCCGCGCCTTCATCGCCGAGCCCGGCCATGTGCTGATCAGTGCCGACTACTCGCAGATCGAGCTGCGGCTGCTGGCCCACCAGGCGGATATTCCCGCGCTCAAGGCGAGCTTCGCCGCCGGCGAGGACATCCACGCCCGCACCGCGAGCGAGGTGTTCGGCGTGCCGATGGCGGGCATGGACCCGATGACCCGCAGGCGTGCCAAGGCGATCAATTTCGGCATCATCTACGGCATCTCCGCCTTCGGCCTCGCCCGCCAGCTCGCCATCGAGCCTGGCGAGGCGCGGCGTTACATCGAGGCGTATTTCGCCCGCTACCCCGAAATCCGCGGTTTCATGGACCGCACGGTGGCCGAGGCGAAGGCGCATGGCTACGTGCTGACCCCGTTCGG
>CAIQQQ010000369.1 GCA_903873995.1 uncultured Rhodospirillales bacterium | reverse complement strand
TAAAGCGGGCCACTAACTTATTGATTCTAGTGTCGACTGATTTTGAAATTCGCCCTGCGAATTTCAGAATCACGACACTAGCGGATGCCGGCGCGCATGAAGCTTGCAACGAATTGCCGCTGGAACAGCAGGAAGGCCACCAGCAGCGGTGCCGATGTCATGATCGTCGCGGCCGTGATGATCGACCAGTCGATGCCCTGGTCGGTGGAGGCGAACACCGCGAGGCCGACCGTCAAGGGGCGCACCTTGACGGAGTTGGTCACCACCAGCGGCCAGAGGAAGTTGTTCCAATGGTAGCTGACCGAGACGAGCCCGTAGGCGATGTAGGTGGGACGGGCGAGCGGGACGTAGACGCGCCACAGGCGGCCGAGCAGCGTGCTGCCCTCCAGGCGCGCGGCGTCGTCCAGTTCCTGTGGCACCTGGCGGAAGGTCTGGCGCAGGAGGAAGATGCCGAAGGCGGAGCCGAGATAGGGCAATGCTATGGCGAGGATCGTGTCGACCAGGCCGAGCTGGGCCATGGTCCGATAGTTGGCGACCAGCAGCACCTCGGGGGCGACCATCAGCTGGATGAGGATCAGCGCGAAGGCGAGGTCTCGCCCGGGAAAGCGCAGACGGGCGAAGGCGAAGGCGGCGGGGGTGCAGACGATGAACTGTGCCGCCAGCACCAGCGTCACCAGGATCGTGGTGTTGAGGAGATATTGCGCGAAGGGCGCGGCCTGCCAGGCGGTGCGGAGGTTCTCGAGCGTGAGGGGCGCGCGCGGGTCGAAATGGGTGGCGTAGGCGGCCGGGTGAAACGCCGTCCAGACGGCATAGAGCAGCGGCAGGACCCAGAGCAGGCCGAGCAGCCAGGCGCCGATGAATTCAAGGGTTTTGGAGATCATCGGTAATGCGCCCGGCGGCCGAGCACGAGGAACTGGAAGCCGGCCAGGGCCGCGAGGATCGCCAGCAGCACCATCGTGAGGGCCGCGGCCGCTGCCGTGTCCCAGAAGCGGAAGCCGGTTTCGTAGATATGGTAGAGGAGGAGGTTGGTCGCGTTGTCCGGCCCGCCGCGGGTCATGACCACGACGTGGTCCACGAGGCGGAAGGCGTTGATGACGGCGTTCACCACGATGAACAGCGTGGTGGGCATCAGCAGCGGCCAGGTGACGCGGCGGAAGACGTAGAGGCGTGACGCGCCTTCGAGGCCTGCGGCCTCGGCGAGGTCGGGCGGCATCGACTGGAGGGCGGCGAGGTAGAAGATCATGAAGAACCCGGCCTCCTTCCACACCGCCACCGCCATCATCGCCGGCAGCGCGGTTGCGGCGTCTCCCAGCCAGTTGTGCCGCACGCCGCCGAATGCGCCGAGCACCTGGTCGAGCAGGCCGTAATCGGGGGTGAAGAAGAACAGCCAGATGTTGGCGACCGCGATCATCGGCAGCATGGTCGGCGTGAAATATGCCATGCGCAGCAGCGCCTGGCCGGGCAGCCTGGCGTTCACCGCCAGCGCCATCAGCAGCGACAGCGCGACGGAGACCGGGATGGTGACCGCCGCATACCAGGCGTTGTTGGACAGCGCCTTCCAGAACACCGGGTCGGCCGCGAGATCGGTGTAGTTGTCCACCCCCACGAACACCGGCGGGCGAGACCCGCGCGGTGTTGTGTAGAGCGAGTCCAACAGGGTTGCGACCGCCGGCCAGTGGGTGAAGGCGACCAGCAGCATCACGGCCGGAAGCACCAGGAGCCAGCCGAAGAGCGCCTCCTGTCTCACTGGCCGGAGCGTCTCAGCGAACGAAGGGGCGCAGGATGCGCGTGGCGTTGGCCTGGGCGTCGTTCAGCGCCACGGCGACGGTCTTGCGGCCGAGCATGGCGGCCTGGTTCTCGTTGTCGAAGGCCTGGGTGACGCGCTGGTTGTCGTGCGTGGAGAACTCGGGGACGGCGAATTCCAGCTGGTCGCGTGCCACGGCGGCGGCGGGGAAATCGGCGACATAGGCCTTCATGGCCGGGGTCTCCCACGCGTCCGGACGGGTGGCGACATAGCCGGTGGCAATCCCCCAGGCGGCGGCGCGCTCGGGCGTGGTCACCCATTTGAGGAACACCTTGCTGGCCTCGCGCTGGGCGGGGGTGGCGTTCTTGAACATGTAGAAGTTGCCGCCACCGGTCGGGCTGCCGCGGCGGACATCGGCCGGCAGCATGGCCACGCCGAACGGGAACTTTGCATTGGCGCGGATGTTGGTGAGGTTGCCGGTGGTGTGCCAGATCATCGCGGCCTTGCCTTCCAGGAAGTCGCGCGGCGTGGTGCCCCATTCGACGATCCCCGGCGGGTGGGCGTGATGCACCGTGTTGAGATCGATCCAGTATTGCAGGGCCTTGTTCACGGCGGGCGCGTTGAGTGCCACCTTGGTGCCGTTGTCCGATGACAGCTCGGCGCCGGCTTCGGCGACCAGCGCCTGCAGCAGCCAGTAGGTGAAGCCGGTGGCGGGGATCTGGATGCCCCAGCGCGTGGTGCGCTCGCCGTCGCGCGTGGTCAGCTTCACCGCGGCCTCGGTGGTCTCGGCCCAGGTGGCGGGCGCGTGGTCTGGGTTGAGGCCGGCTTCGCGGAAGGCGTCCTTGTTGTAATACATCACGATGGTGGAGCGTTGGAACGGCACGCCCCACACCCGGCCGGCGATGTCGCCGTTGCGCAGGAACGCCTTGTAGAAGCCGCCGAGCCAGGCCTTGTCGTCGGCCGTGTCGTCAAACGGCACCACCAGTTCGTCATCGATCAGGGAATAGGCGTCCGTCGAGAGGAGCACGGCGAGCTGCGGGCCTTGACCGGACTTTGATGCCGTCACGGCCTTGGTCAGCGTGTCGACATAGCTGCCGGCATAGACCGGCTTCAGCATGATCTCAGGATGGGCCTTCATGAACTCGACCGAGAGATCGTCCACGATTTTGGTGATCGGGCCGCCGACGGCGACGGGGAAGTAGAACTCCACCGTCGTGGTCTCGGCGCGGGCGATGGCGGGCATCGCCATGGTTGCGGCGGTGGTGGCGAGCAGGGTGCGGCGAGGGATCAGCATGGCGTGGGCTCCGGAATGAGAGGCGATGATGTCAGGCGAGGCGCTGCTGCGTCACGGGATCGAAGCGGTGGATGGCGCCCGGATGTGTGGCCAGATGCACCGCGTCACCTGGCGCGAGGGTCACGCGGCCGGGGACGCGGGCCAGCACGGTCTGGCCGTTCACGTCACAGGACAGGATGGTGTCCGCGCCCAGATATTCGGCGTCCGTCACCGTGGCCGCGAAGCCGCACGCGGCGTCCAGCCGCAGATCCTCCGGGCGGACGCCGACGCGCCCGGTCTGGCCGGGCCAGGTGAACACGTTCATCGGCGGCGTGCCGATGAAGCGGGCGGCGAATTCGCTGGCCGGGTGGGCATAGAGCACGGCGGGCGGCGCATCCTGCTCGATGCGGCCGGCGCGCAGCAGCACCACCTGGTCCGCCATGCCCATCGCCTCGGTCTGGTCATGGGTGACGTAGAGCATGGTGATGCCGAGGCGGCGTTGGAGGGCGAGGATCTCGCGCCGCATCTCGGCGCGCAGCTGGGCATCGAGGTTGGAGAGCGGCTCGTCCATCAGGCATACCGGCGCCTCGGCCACGATCGCGCGGCCGAGGGCCACGCGCTGCTGCTGTCCGCCGGAGAGCTGGCCGGGGCGGCGGTCCAGCAGGGCGCCGATGCCGAGCATCTCCACTGCGCGATCGAGGCGCCTCGCGCGTTCGGCTTGCTTCACGGAGCGGGCCTTGAGGCCGAACAGGATATTCTCTGCCACGCTCAGATGCGGGAACAGCGCGTAGGACTGGAACACCATGGCCACGCCCCGGCGCGCGGGCGACAGATGTGTCACGTCCCGCCCGCCGATCTCGATCCTGCCGGCGCTGGCCTGATCGAGCCCGGCGACGATGCGCAGACAGGTGGTCTTGCCGCAGCCGGACGGGCCGAGCAGCACGCAGAACGATCCGGCGGCAATGTCGATCGACACGTCGGTCAGCGCTGGCGTGCCGCCCCAGCTTCGGCTGATGCCGGAGAGACGCACGGCCGAACCGGAGGAGGGTGTTCTGATTGACATGATCGTTGCCCGGTCTAGCGTCAGGTCCACAATTTCGCATGTGTCAGTTCGGTGATTCGTTGAAAAGTCATGCAATGCGGGTGATCGGGCTGACGGGCGGCATCGGGATGGGCAAATCCACCGTGGCCGGGGTGTTTCGGCGCGCGCATATCCCGGTGTTCGATGCGGATGCGGCGGTGCATGCGCTGCAGGCGCCGGGCGGGCCAGCGCTGCCTCGGATCGACGCGGCGTTTCCGGGCAGCGTGGTGGAGGGACGGCTCGACCGCGCCGTTCTGCGGGCCGCCGTGCTGCCCGATCCGGCGGCGTTGAAGCGACTCGAGGCGATTCTGCATCCGATGGTGCGTGATCGGGAGCGCGCCTTTCTGGCCCGGGCACGGCGCGCCCATGCGCCGGCCGCCGTGCTGGATATCCCGCTGCTGCTGGAGACCGGCGGTGCGCGGCGGGTGGACATGGTGCTGGTGGTGTCCGCGCCGCGGGCGGTGCAGATGCGGCGCGTGCTGAAGCGCGGGCGGATGAGTGCCGCGCAGATCGCCCAGGTGATCGCGCGCCAGATGCCGGACGCCGAGAAGCGCCGCCGCGCCGATCGGGTGGTGCGCACCGGCCTGTCGCGTCATCATGCGTGGCGGCAGGTGCGCCGGCTGATCAGGGAGCTGCGTTCGTGAGCCGATCCGTGCTGTTCGATACCGAGACCACCGGGCTTGACCCGCTGCTGGGCGACCGCGTGATCGAGTTCGCGGCGATCGAGCTGATCCGCGATCTGCCGACCGATCGGCATTTCCATGTGCTGATCCAGCCGGACCGCGACATCCCGCCGGAGGCGACGCGGGTGCACGGCATCACGCTCGCCGATCTCGCCAACGCCAAGCGGTTTGCCGAGGTGGCGGACGACATTCTGGCGTTCATCGGCGACGATCCGCTGGTGGCCCACAACGCGCCGTTCGATTTCGGCTTCATCGACGCCGAGCTGGCGCGCATCGGGCGGAAGCGGCTCGATCGCGGGCGGATGATCGACACGCTGGACATGGCGAAGAAGCGCTTTCCCGGCATGCCCAACAGCCTGGACGCGTTGTGCCGACGCTTTGACATCGATCTCTCGGCGCGCACCACCCACAACGCGCTGCTGGACTGCAAGCTGCTGGCGCAGGTCTATGTCGAGCTGACCGGCGGGCGGCAGCGCGGGCTGGGGCTGCCCGATGACGACGGGCAGAACCAGTTGCCATCCGTGCATTACGCGGCCAAGGGGCCGCGCACACCCCGCCTGGTGGTGCCGGGCGAGGCGGATCTTGCGCGGCATGCGGCCTTTCTGGCGCGGATCAAGGAGCCGGTCTGGACGGCGGAATGAGACCGGATCTCAGGATTCGGTGTTTCAAGGAAGCAAGCACTTCTTTTCTGAAGAAAAGAAGCAAAAGACTTTGAAACCGACGGGTTTCCTTTTGACACGGATCGGCTTCTTTGGCGGGGTTTGGCAGAAGATCGGCTATGGCATGTGCATGTGCGACATGCCCGAGGCGCCCGCGGCCTCCACCATCACGGTCGTTGTCACCGGCGGGGCCTTTTCGAACGTCAGCGTGATGGGGAAGCTCGTGCCCATCGCCAGCGGATGTGCAAGGCCCATCATCATCAGATGATAGCCGCCGGGCTTGAGCTCGGTGGCGTGGCCCGGCTCGATCGGCAGGGCATCGACCGGGCGCATGCGCATCACGTCGCCGTCCTTCACGGTCTCATGCAGCTCGACCATCCTGGCGGCCGGCGAGGTGACCGAGACCAGCCGGTCGGCAGCGCCGGTGGCGTTGAGGGTGAGGAACACGCCACCCACCGTTTGGCTTGGGCTGGTGGCGCGAGCCCAGGCGTGGTCGGCGGTGATGGTCGGCGCTGGTGCCGCGGGGGAGGTCGGCGCTGGTGCCGCGGGGGAGGTTGGCGCTGGTGCCGCGGGGGAGGTCTGTGTTTGCGCGGCGGCGGGGCTGGCGAGCAGCAGGGCGGCGAGTGCGAAACGCTTCATGGTGAACTCCTTTGAACGTTGAGGTCGATCAGTGGTGGTGGTGATGGCCCGACACCGGGACGCCCGGAGCGGGGTTTTCCGTGTGCAGCCAGGCGATCACCGCCCAGCGCTCGTCTTCGGTCAGCAGGGATGCAAAACCCGGCATGAGCGTCTGTCCGTCGGGGCCGGCGATGCCGTCGGTCACCCACCAGAACAGCTCGCCGTCGACGTGATCCCAGAAATGCGGGGCGGCGAGGTTGCTGGCCATGCCCATGCCCTGGCGGTTGGCCTTGTGGCAGGAGATGCAATGGGCCGCGTAGACGGCTTGTCCCGCGGCCGGGTCGGCGGTTTCGGGCATCTCCCAGAACTGGGTGGGGACAGCCGGCACCGCCAGCAGGTCCAGATGCGGCGCGGCCAGCCAGGCCAGGATGACGGCCGCGGCCAGCGCGGGCAGGCGAAGGCGGGTCCGCCACAGGGCGAACATTGCCAGGACAGCGGCTCCGGCCGCCAGGAGGATGCCTTGCAACGCCTCGTCATGCAGCTCCGGCTCGGCGAGGGCAGCCAGTGTGGGGCGCCAGGTGAGCGGCCAGTTGGCCTGGACATGCGCGCCCGGCGGCAGCGTCGACAGCAATGAGGCGGCCGCCAGAACGGCCGCGCCGATCGCCAACTCGATCTTGACGCTGCGGTCGAGGGCGTGTGGCGAACCTGGCAGACACGCCCCCAGCGCGAACCGGTTGCGCACGGCAAGCGCCAGAAGCACGCCAAGGCCTGCGACCTTGACCAGAATGACATGACCATAACCGGTGCCGATCAGGCCCACGGCGCCGCCGGCCAGATCGGCCCCGAGCGCCAGCGCCGTGCCGGCGAGCGGTGCCACGCAGCCGAGCCCCAGCCAGAAGAACCGGCGCGCCACGACCATGGCATCGCCCGCCCGCATCGCCAGCAGCAGGGGCAGCAGACCGCCGATCCAGACCGTGGCCGAAGCGACATGCGCGAGGGACGCCGCGAACAGCACCGGATCACCGCTCGCCGCCGCATGGCCGGCCCCGACATGCAGCGCCACCGCGAGCACGGCCGCTGGAGTGGCGACCCGTCGCGGCGCGATCGCGACGAACAGCCATAGCAGCGCGCGCGTCACGGCGACCTCACCGACGCGGGTCTGGCTCAGCACCAGCCAGATCTGCCCAGGGCCCGCGAGGCCGCCCACCAGCGCGCTGGCCTGGAGGCACAGCCAGACTGGCCCCAGCACCAGCATCGCCCATCGCGCCGGCCGGAGCACGCGGCGGAGCGCGAACCGTCCGACCAAGGCGTGGACGACGAGCGCGCCGGCAATCTGCGCCTCGGCCAGCAGCAGCAGCCAGCGCGAGGCCAGAAGGCCCAGCTCTGCCATCGTCATCTCAGGGTGCTACGGTGAACGTGAAATGTCCCTCGGTCTTGTGCGTGTCGACCGAGGTCGCGTGCCACTCCACCGTGTAGATGCCCGCCGGCAACGCACTGACCGGCACAGCGAATGTCTTGGCATCACCGCCCACCAGATGCGCCGGGCCGGTTTCCAGATGCTTGCCGTCCTTGAGGACGGCGATGGTTGAAAAATGCGGCTCCAGGCCTTCGGAAAACATCAGCACGACCTCGGCCGGCGCCGGGCCGGTACTGCCGACCGCGGGGGTGGCGGTTTTCAGATGGGCGTGGGCGAAGGCGGCCCCGGTTCCCAGAACCAGGGCGGCGGCAGACAACAGAACGCGACGCATGGGACACTCCTCGGGCTTGACCAGACACGCACACAGACCTTGCGGACATCAGGCAAGGCGCGGCGGCGCTCGCGAGGCGTAAGGGTGGTGTTGGTCCGGAGCCGGGAGAGACGCGGTCCTGGTGGGGCGGTGGCCGGGCACCATGATGACCGAGGGCTGCGGCATGATCGCGGCCAGCGGGGGCAGGCCTGCCGGTGTCAGCTGGCACAGCGCGCAATGGCCGTGGTTCTGATGTGGCGGCTGCCCCGGGGTCTGGTGCCCTGCCCCCTCTGGCAGATTGGAGTCTGACAGCACGGCGCGGCAGATCGATCCGTCCGTGGCGTCAGGCCAGGGGGCGATGCCGGTCCATAGGCCCCAAGCCAGCAGGACGGCACAGAGACCGCGCAGCCATCGCATCGAAAGATCGGGGCCCGTCATGCGGTCAGACTGCCAGCATTCCGGTGGCCGATCAAGAACCGCCGCGTGAATCGGAGGCGGTCAGGGCCGCGATCGCGACCTTGATGTCGTTTGAGCGGCACGGCTTGCGCAGGACGCGGCACAGCGGGCCGAAGCCTGTCACGAGTTCCGGATCGGCAAAGCCGGAGATGAAGATGACCGGCAGGCCGGGGCGTGTCTCGCGCATGCGCCGCGCGAGGTCTGGCCCGCGCAGATCCGGCATGATCACATCGGTGATCAGGATGTCCATGGCCCGATTTTCCGCGGCGAGGCTTTCGGCGGCGGCCAGCGCCTGCTTGCCGCCTAACGCCGGGGTGACGCGGTAGCCCAGCAGCTCCAGCAGTTCGGCAAAGGTCTCAAGCACGGCGGCATCGTCGTCCACGAGAAGCACCGATGTGGCGTGGGCCTTGGTTTTGTTTGGTTTTGGGGCCGGATCGGGGGTCGTGATCGGCGTCTCCCCCGCTGCCATGTCAGGAGCCGGGTCGCGCGATGGGGCCATCCCCGCCGCCGCTTCGGGCGCGCATGGCAGCAGCACGTGCACGCTGGTCCCCTGCCCCGGCATCGATTCGATCGTGACGGTGCCGCCCGACTGGCGCGCCATGCCGAAGGCCTGGCTCAGTCCGAGCCCGGAGCCTGCGCCTTGGGGCTTGGTGGTGAAGAACGGCTCGAACGCCCGGATCCGGACCTCCTCGGTCATGCCAAGGCCGGTGTCGATCACCGAGAGGCGGACGTAGCGCCCCGGTGCTGGCGCATCGGCCTCCGCCGACGTGCCGAGCTCGACCACATCGCCGCGGATCGTGATGCTGCCTGCGCCATCCGGAGAGGCGTCCTCATACGAGGCGTCCTGTTCGGGTGGCATCGCGTCGCGGGCGTTGATGGCGAGGTTGAGTACAACGAGCTCCAGCTGGGTGGGGTCCACCTGGGCAAGCGGCAATGTCTGCGGCACCTCGATGCGCAGATCGATCCGCTGGCCGCAGGCGCTCGCCAGCAGCGGGCGCATCTCGTTCACCAGGTCGCCCAGCGGCACGGCGCGCGGGACCAGCGGCTGGCGGCGGGCGAAGGCCTGGAGCTGGCGCATCAGGGCGGCGCCGCGCTCGGCCGCATTGCGGATCACGCCCAGGCCCTGCAGCAGCTCCGGATCGGTGATCTGGTCCGCCAGAAGCTCCACGTTGCCCATCATCACGGAGAGCAGATTGTTGAAGTCGTGCGCGACGCCGCCGGTGAGCTGCCCCACCGCCTCCACCCGCAGCGCCTGGCGCAGGGCCTGCTCGGCGCGTTCGCGCTCGGCGATCTGCTCGCGCAATGAGACGGCCAGCGTCTCGGCATCCTGGCGCGCCGCCATCGTGGCGCGCTGCAGGCGGCGGAGTTCGGTGATGTCCACATGGGTGCTGATCGCACTTGCGTCCGGCCGGCGGCGCTCGCTGACCCGCACCCAGCGGTCCTTCGGCAGCGTCACCTCGAACGGCGCGCCGGAGAAATGCCGGCTGTCCTCCAGTGCGAGACAGGCATAGGCCTGGCCCGGCTGGCCGGTCCACAGCCCCTGCAGGAGTTGGGCAAAGCTTTGGCCGACGGCTGAGACATGGGGCGGCAG
Organism: uncultured Rhodospirillales bacterium; assembly: GCA_903873995.1. Lineage (GTDB taxonomy): Bacteria > Pseudomonadota > Alphaproteobacteria > Acetobacterales > Acetobacteraceae > CAIQQQ01. The sequence continues at coordinate 5,141 of CAIQQQ010000369.1, read as the reverse complement.
GCGGTAGATCGAGATGAAGTTCTGGTTGACCGACAGGATGCGCCCGGCGGGGTCGCAGACCATCAGGCCGTCTGCGATGTCGTGGATCGCGCCGAGCGGCATCGCCTCGCCGAACGCGCCCATCGCGCGTGCCAGCCGGTCCGTCTCGCCGGGCTCGGGCATCGGCGCCCAGATCCGCACCCGGCCGATGCCGGGAACCGGCAGCGAGGCGACCCGCAGCCACATGCCGCGATGGCTGAACTCGAAGGGTGCCGATTGTGCGTGGTGCCGGGCGATGCCGTCGGCGATGTAGCGGTCGATATGGGGAAGATCGGCCTCTGACAGGCGCGCGAGATAGAAGCGCCGCAGATTGGCGCTGTATGGCTCGCCTGTGCAGACATGGCCGTCATGCTCCGGAAAGATCCGCAGGAAGGAGCGGTTCCAGAGCGCGGCCCGATCGGCGTCGTCAAACACGCACACCGCAATGTCCAGCGTGTCGAGCATCTCCGACAGAACGGTGATCACTGACACAGGATCGCTCACACATGCATCCGGATATTGATCACGCGGCGCAATCTAGCACGCTGGTGCCAACGATGCGCCATAGGGGCGGTTGCCGGACCGGTGGGGTGGTGGAGCTGAGCGGGATCGAACCGCTGACCTCCTGAATGCCATTCAGGCGCTCTCCCAACTGAGCTACAGCCCCAGACCTGCCACTCCTTCGATTGGGACCGAAGGGAGGCGCCGTATAGCCCCGCGGGATGCGGCGATCAACCCCTTGCGATGGCTTCATGACAGATTGATGTTCAGGCCGCGACAGCCAGCCCCGGATGCACGGTGAAGGCCGCCTCCGTCTTGGCTGCGATCTCCGACAGCGTCACCTCCGGTGCGATGTCCACCAGCACGACGCCGTCTGGGGTGATCGAGAACACGCCCAGTTCCGTCACCACCATGTCCACGACGCCGGCGCCGGTGAGTGGCAGGGTGCAGGATTTCAGAAGCTTGGGCTTGCCGCCGGCGGTGTGCTCCATCAGCACCACCACGCGCTTCACGCCGGCCACGAGATCCATGGCGCCGCCCATGCCCTTTACCATCTTGCCCGGGATCATCCAGTTCGCCAGATCGCCGTTCTCGGCCACCTGCAGCGCGCCGAGGATGGACAGGTCGATATGACCGCCGCGCACCATGGCGAAGCTTGAAGCGCTGTCGAAAAAGCTGCTGGTGGGAAGCGCGCTCACCGTCTGCTTGCCGGCGTTGATCAGGTCGGCATCCACATCCTCCTCGAACGGGAACGGGCCGATGCCGAGCATGCCGTTCTCGCTTTGCAGCTGGATCTGCATGCCGGCGGGGATGTGGTTGGCGACCAGGGTGGGGATGCCGATCCCGAGGTTCACGTAAAAGCCGTCTTCCAGCTCGCTGGCGGCGCGGGCGGCCATTTGGTCACGGGTCCAGGGCATTGGGGTCTCTCCTTACGCCGCGGGGCGGATGGTGCGCTGCTCGATGCGCTTTTCGACATTGGGGACGTGGACGATGCGGTTCACGAAGATGCCTGGCGTGATGATGTGGTCCGGATCGATCTCGCCGGGCTGCACCAGATGCTCGACCTGCACCACGACCTGGGTGGCGGCCGTGGCCATCATCGGGTTGAAGTTCCGTGCGGTCTTGCGGTACACGAGATTGCCCTCGGTATCGGCCTTCCAGGCGTGGATGATGGCGAGATCCGCCCAGAGGCCGCGCTCCATGATGTAGGTGGCGCCGTCGAACTCACGGACCTCCTTGCCCTCGGCGATCTGGGTGCCCACGCCGGTCTTGGTGAAGAAGGCGGGGATGCCGGCGCCGGCGGCGCGGATGCGCTCGGCGAGCGTGCCCTGCGGGTTGAACTCGATCTCCAGTTCGCCGGCCAGGAACTGCTTGGCGAAGGTGGCGTTCTCGCCGACATACGAGCTGATCATCTTGCGGATCTGGCGGGTGTGCAGCAGCAGGCCGAGGCCGGCGTCGTCGATGCCGGCGTTGTTGGAGACGACCGTGAGGTCCTTCGCACCCGTGTCGCGGATGGCCTCGATCAGGACGGAGGGGATGCCGCACAGGCCGAAGCCGCCGGAATGAATGGTGATGCCGTCCTTAACGAGCCCGGCCAGGGCCGCGGCCGCATTCGGATAAACCTTGTTGATCGCCATTGTCTGTTCCCTCGCAACGCGGCGCACGCTGCCAGAGGAGACCATTCATGGCAAGAATCCGCAGCGGCGGTGGTCAGGCAAAGACCAGGTCGAGGCCGATGCCGATGGCGGTGCCCGACGTGGCTGCGACGAGGCCCGCGCAGTCCGCCAGCGCGCCGATGGCGGCGACGTGGCCGGTGGCCTCGGCGAAGGCGCAGGCGGCCGCCACCTTGGGGCCCATCGAGCCGGCGCGGAACGCGCTTGTGTGCGGCTTCAGCGCGTCCGGGCTTGCGGAGCGGATCAGGCGCTGGTGGTCGGTGCCGTAATCCAGATACACGCCTGGCACGTCGGTCAGCATCACGAGCTGGTCGGCTTTGAGGGCGATGGCGAGCAGGGCGGAGGCGGCATCCTTGTCGATCACCGCCTCGATGCCTTCGAGCACACCGTCCTTCGCTTCAATGACGGGGATGCCGCCGCCGCCGGCGCAGATCACGATGACGCCGGCCTCGGCGAGGCGTTCGATGGTGGCGATCTCGACGATGCGCAGTGGCTTGGGGGAGGCGACGACGCGGCGCCAGCCCTGCCCGTCCGGTGCGACCACCCAGCCACGGGCGAGTGCGAGGCGATGCGCCGCGCCGCTGGCGTAGACCGGCCCGATCGGCTTGACCGGCGCATCGAAGGCCGGGTCGTCGCGGCCGACCACGGTCTGGGTCAGGATCGTGACCAGCTCGGCACCGGCGGGCAGCGCGTGGCGCAGGCCGAGTTCCAGCGCGTAGCCGACCCAGCCCTCGCTCGCAGCCCCCAGCACGTCGAGCGGCAGCACGCTGGCGGCGGGGCCTGCGGCCGATTGCAGGGCGAGCAGGCCGACCTGCGGGCCGTTGCCGTGGGTGACGACGAGGCGATCCCCGCCGGCCACCAGTTCGGCCAGCAATCCGGCGGCGGTTGCGATGGTGGCCTGCTGCGCCTGGGCCGTCAGCGCCTCGCCGCGACGCAGCAGGGCGTTGCCGCCCAATGCCGCGACGATCCGAAGAGTCGCCCTGTGCGGGGCGGGGGCATCTGCCGTCATGACAGGGTGGCCACCAGGATCGCCTTGATGGTGTGCATGCGGTTCTCGGCCTGGTCGAAGACGATCGAGGCGGGGCCTTCGAAGACCTCGTCCGTCACCTCCATCGCATCGAGGCCGAAACGGTCGTGGATGTCGCGGCCCATCTTCGTTTCGGTGTTGTGGAACGATGGCAGGCAATGCATGAACTTGGTGTGCGGGTTGCCGGTCGCGGCCATGAGCGCCGCGGTGATCTGGTAGGGCTTCATCATCTCGATGCGCGCCTGCCACAAAGTCGGATCCTCGCCCATCGACAGCCAGACATCGGTGTAGAGGAAATCCGCCTTGTCGACGGCCACCTTCGGGTCGCTCTCGAAGCGGATCTGCGCGCCGCTGGGGGCGGACAGCGCCGCCAGATGGGCTATGAACGCCGCATCGGGGCGGCGGGATTCGGGCGAGGCGATGGTGAGGTCCATCCCCATCTTCGCGGCCCCCACGGCGAGCGAGCGGGCCATGTTGTTGTGACCGTCGCCGAGGAAGCAGAACTTCATGTCGGACAGATGCTTGTGTGTGTATTCGCGCATCGTCATGAAGTCAGCGAGGATTTGGGTGGGGTGGGAGTCCTCGGTGAGGCCGTTGTAGACCGGCACGCCGGCGTGGGCTGCGAGCGTTTCGACATCGCTCTGGCCGTAGCCGCGAAACTCGATGGCGTCGAACAGGCGGCCGAGCACGCGCGCGGTGTCACGGATGCTTTCGGACACGCCGATATGGCTGCCCGACGGGCCCATATAGGTGACATGGGCGCCCTGGTCGTGGGCTGCGACCTCGAAGCCGCTGCGGGTGCGGGTTGAGTCCTTTTCGAAGATCAGGGCGATGTTCTGGCCGGACAGGCGCGGGATCTCGTAGCCGCCGCGCTTGGCGGATTTGAGGTCGCGGGCGAGTTCCAGAAGAGCGCGGATCTCGGGGGCGGTGAGGCTGTCCACCGAGGTGATGGAGCGGTTGTGCAGGTTGCTTGCCATGTTCGAGACTCCCTTTATGCCGGCAACGCGTCACGCGCGATCGGGCAGCTCATGCAATGCGCGCCGCCGCGGCCGCGGGAGAGTTCCGCGCCGTCGATGGTGATGACCTCGATCCCGGCGTGGCGCAGGCGGGTGTTGGTGTCCACGTTGCGGTCATAGGCGATCACGACGCCGGGCGAGACGGCGAGGACGTTGTTGCCGTCATCCCATTGCTCGCGCTCGGCTTCGAAGCTGTCCCCGCCGGTGGTGATGACGCGCAGCTTGGCGATGCCGAGGGCGGCTGCCACGACCTCCAGGAAGGTGTGTTGTTCCGCAACCATCCTGATCGTGCCGGGTGCGTCGCCCGGGGTGAGGGAGAAGGCGCGGATATGGTCCACGATCGGGGGAAAGATGTTGACCAGGTCGCGGTCGCAGAAGGTGAACACGGTGTCCAGATGCATGTAGCTGCGGTCGCGCGGCATCAGGGCAGCGATGACCTTTGTCACGCTGCTTTGGGCGAACAGGCGCATGGCGTATTCGCTGACCGCCTGCGGCTTGGAGCGCTCGCCCATGCCGATGAGCACGAGTTCGGGCGAAAGCGGCATCACGTCGCCACCCTCCAGGCTCATGGTGCCCAGATGCTCGTCCGACGCGTCGAGATAGCGCGTGACGCCGGCAAAGCGCGGATGGAAGCGATAGACGGCGGCGAGGTTGGCGGCCTCCGGCCTGCGCGCCGCCCAGAACATCGGATTGACGAACACGCCCTGATGCACCCAGCACGAGCTGTCGCGGGTGAAGATCTGGTTGGGCAGCGGCGGCAGGATGAACTCGTTGGCCTCCCGACCGGCTGCGAACAGGCCGGTGGGCGCGAACGGCAGGTCGGCGCGGGCGATGCCGCCCACAAGGAATGATGCCAGCTTGGCGGGGTCCATCTCGTCGAGCCAGGCACGCATCTCGCCCATCCCG
>CAIQQQ010000368.1 GCA_903873995.1 uncultured Rhodospirillales bacterium | reverse complement strand
TGGGGGCTCCGGCGGTTTTGGTGCGCGGTGCGTAGCATTGAGGCGGGGGACGCGCCAGATCGGGGGTCAGACGTCTGAGAGCACATGCGTCACGTCGCGGTGGCCGTCGATGATGCGCCTGATCGCGGGCTCCGCATCGATGAGTGTGTAGAAGCGGCCTCGAACGCCTCCAAAAGATGCAGCGCACGGTTCAGCGCGTCGCCGGTGGTGGCGTAATGGCCCTGCGCCACCTGCTGTTGCACGCGGAAGGCGTATTCATCCGATACGGCCAAAGGCTCCGTCGTCATGCAGCTCAGTTACACCATGCCGACGGAGCTTTTCCTGAACTTCAGTGAACGCCAAGCAGCTCCACGTCGAACACCAGGGTCGCACCGGGCGGGATCACGCCGCCGGCGCCGCGCTGGCCGTAGCCGAGTTCGGGGGGGATCGTGAGGGTGCGTTGGCCGCCGACCTTCATGCCGGCCACACCCTGGTCCCAGCCGGCGATGACGCGACCGGCGCCGAGGGGAAAGCTGAACGGCGAGCCGCGATCCCGCGAGCTGTCGAACTTCTTGCCCTTGTTGTCCGGCGCCGTCTCATCGAACAGCCAGCCCGTGTAGTGCACGCTCACGGTCATGCCTGGCGTGGCTTCCTCGCCGGTGCCGATCTTGTGGTCGATCATCTTCAATCCTCGGGTTTGCGCCGCAGCGCCAGTTGAAACGAGCAGGAATGCAAGCAAAAGCCGGCGGCTTGTCATGGCTTCAGCCCTTCTTGGTCAGGTCGTCATACGCCTTGAGGCGGGCGATCAAGGCCGGCATGTCGCTGAGCGCGATCATGTTGGGGCCGTCGCTGGGGGCGTGGTCGGGGTCCTCATGGGCCTCGATGAACACGGCAGCGACACCCACGGCAAGGGCTGCGCGCGCGAGGACCGGAGCGAACTCGCGTTGGCCGCCCGAGGACCCGCCCTGCCCGCCTGGCTGCTGCACGGAGTGGGTGGCATCGAACACCACCGGGTAGCCGGTGCGCGCCATGATCGGCAGGCCGCGGAAATCGCTGACCAGGGTGTTGTAGCCAAAGCTGGTACCGCGATCGCACAGCAGAATGCGCTGATTGCCGGTGGAGGCGATCTTGGCGGCGACGTGTTCCATGTCCCACGGCGCCAGGAACTGGCCCTTTTTCACATGAATCGCGGCTCCAGTCTCGCCCGCGGCCAGCAGCAGGTCGGTCTGGCGGCACAGGAAGGCCGGTATCTGCAGCACGTCCACTGCCTGCGCCGCGGGCGCGCATTGCTCGGCTGTGTGAACATCGGTGAGAACCGGGATGCCAAGGCTCGCTCGGATTTCAGCGAGTATGTCCAGGCCCTGCGCCATGCCGACGCCGCGCGCGCGGTTCAGGCTGGTGCGGTTGGCCTTGTCATAGCTCGATTTGTAGATGAGCCCGACGCCGGCGGCCTGGCACATGTCACGCAGAGCGTGGGCCATCACCAGCGCGTGGGCGCGGCTTTCGATCTGGCAGGGGCCGGAGATCAGCACGAAGGGCAGATCGTTGCCGACGCGCAGATCGCCGACGGGAACAATGGTCATGTCAGACCAGCCTGGACTGCGCCACGGCTGCCGCGATGAAGCCACGGAACAACGGGTGCGGATCGAAGGGCTTGGATTTCAGCTCGGGGTGATATTGCACGCCGATGAACCAGGGGTGGCCCGGGATCTCCACGATCTCCGGCAGCACGCCGTCCGGCGACATGCCGGAGAAGCGTAGGCCGGTGGTCTCCAGCCGTTCGCGGTAGCGGACATTGACCTCGTAGCGATGGCGGTGGCGCTCGTGGATCAGGGCGGCGTTGCCATACATGGCACGGACCAGCGAACCCTCGGCGAGGGCGGCGGGATAGGCGCCGAGGCGCATCGTGCCACCGAGATCGCCCCCTTCCTCGCGCCGCTCGATATCGTTGCCGCGGGACCACTCGGTGAGCAGGCCCACCACGTTCTCATCGGTCGGGCCAAATTCGGTCGAGGAGGCGTGTTCAAGGCCGGCGAGGCTGCGGGCGGCTTCGATCACGGCCATCTGCATGCCGAAGCAGATCCCAAAGAACGGCACGCGGCGCTCGCGGGCGAAACGCACGGCGGCGATCTTGCCTTCGGTGCCACGCTCGCCAAAGCCGCCGGGGACCAGGATGCCGTGGACGTTCTCAAGCCGGTCGATCGCAACCGGCTGCTCGAATATCTGGCTGTCCACCCAGTCCAGATGCACCTTCACGCGGTTGGCGATGCCGCCATGGGCCAGCGCCTCGGCGAGGCTTTTGTAGCTGTCGAGGAGGTTGGTGTATTTACCCACCACCGCGATCCGCACCTCGCCTTCCGGGGCGCGAACCACGTTGACGATCTTGCGCCAGCGGCTGACGTCTGGCTCGTCCTCAAAGGGCAGGCCGAAATGGCGCAGCACTTCGCGGTCCATCCCTTCGGCGTGATAGCTGATCGGGACCTGATATATTGTATCTACGTCGAGAGCGGCGATCACCGCGGATTGGCGCACGTTGCAGAACAGCGCGATCTTGCGGCGCTCGTTGTCCGGGATCGGGCGGTCGCAGCGGCACAGCAGCATGTTGGCCTGGATGCCGACATTCAGCAGCTCCTTCACCGAATGCTGGGTGGGCTTGGTCTTGAGCTCGCCGGCGGATGGGATGAACGGGACGAGGGTGAGGTGGACGAACATCACCTGCGACGACCCGAGCTCGTTGCCGAGCTGGCGGATCGCTTCAAGGAACGGCAGGCTTTCGATGTCGCCAACCGTGCCGCCGATCTCGATCAGCGCGAAATCGAGCGGGTTGCCATCGTCGCCGATGGTGTTCTGGGTGATGGCGTCCTTGATGGCGTCCGTGATGTGCGGGATCACCTGGACGGTGGCGCCGAGATAGTCGCCGCGACGCTCCTTGGCGATCACGTCCTGATAGATCCGCCCGGTGGTGGCATTGTCGGTCTTGCGGGCCGCAACGCCGGTGAAGCGTTCGTAATGCCCGAGATCAAGATCGGTCTCGGCCCCGTCATCGGTGACGAACACCTCGCCGTGCTGATACGGCGACATCGTGCCGGGATCGACGTTGAGATAGGGATCGAGCTTGCGCAGCCGGACGGAATAGCCGCGCGCCTGCAGAAGGGCACCAAGGGCGGCCGAGGCGATGCCCTTGCCGAGGGAGGACACCACACCGCCGGTGATGAATACGAACCGTGTCATGGGATCTCGGCATAGCCCAGCGGCCGAGTCGCCGGTATCGCGTTCGGCATGCTGATCTGTCCTGTCTGGCGTCCGGGCATGGGCTCGGGGCCTCAATTGGTGGGAACGGCCGGGCCTTTGGCGGGGGCGGGCCCGGCGGCGGGCACGGCAGGCGCGCCCGCCGCCGGCGTCGAGGCGGCTGGTGTGGTGGTCGGTGTGGCGGTGGCCGGAGTCGAGGCGGCCGGAGTCGAGGCGGCCGGCAGCGTGTCGAGCACTGAGCCACCCACGCCGGAGGTGCCGCGGTTAAGCAGCGCCAGGACAAGAGATAGGCCGAAGAACAGGGCGGCCAGGATCGAAGTGGTTCTGGTCAGCAGGTTGGCAGCGCCCCGACCTGTCATGAACGCGCCGGCGCCCTGGGTGGAGCCAATGCCCAGGCCGCCGCCCTCGCTGCGCTGGATCAGCACCAGGCCGATCAGGGCGAGCGTGACGAAAAGATGGACGATCAGCAGAACGGTGGTCATTGGGCGCCTCGTGCGTAAGCCGCGTTACTAGCTGGTGGGCGATTGCGGGGCAACCATCGTCCCGCTCGGCCGGCGGTTCGCGCCCGCGTCAGGCAGCGGCGTGAATGATCGCCATGAAATCGGCGGCGTTCAGGCTGGCGCCACCGACCATGGCGCCGCCCACCTCGGGCAGTGCCAGGACGGCCCGGGCGTTGCTCGGCTTGACGGAGCCGCCATAGAGAATCCGCAGATCTCGGCCGGATGAGCCCAGCCGCTCGATCAGGACAACACGGATATGCGCGTGCATCGCCGCGATATCCGCGTCCTGAGGCACGCGGCCAGTGCCGATGGCCCAGACCGGTTCATACGCGATGACGCCTGAATAACCGTCCGGCAGGCCGCCGCGGAGCTGCGACGTGACCACATCGTTCTGGATTGCTGCGAGCCGCTGGGCCTCGGTTTCACCGACGCAGACGATGGGGACGAGGCTTGCGATGGTCGCCGCCTCGACCTTGGCGCGAACGATCGCGTCCGTCTCACCATGATCGGCGCGTCGCTCGGAATGGCCAAGGATCACGAAGCGTGCCCCGGCGTCGCGCAGCATGGAAGCTGAGAGGTCGCCCGTGTGCGCGCCCGATTGGGCCTCATGACAGTCCTGCGCGCCGAGCGCGACCCGCGAGCCTGCCAGGATGGCGGCGGCGGCGGTGAGCAAGGTTGCCGGGGGGCAGATCAGCACGTCCGCCGCAAGGTTGGCGCTGGCGGCGGGCAACGGCTGAGCCAGCTCGGCCAGCTGGGCCAGAAGGCCGTTCATCTTCCAGTTTCCGGCGATCAGCTGGCGCATTCTTGTCCCCACTCTTGTGCGGGCTGTTAGCGAAAGCCGGGCGGGGTGGCAAACCCCTGCCCTCGCCCCTAATGTGCGCCACCTTTGTTTGGGACCACGCCATGCTCTCGTTGATGCGCCGCTTTCTGGATACCTGGGCCGCCAAGGTGTTTTTCCTCTTGCTGGTGGGCATGTTCGGCGTCTGGGGCGTGTCGGGCAGTCTGGGTGATATCGCGTCGAGCTCGGCCGTGGCGACCGTCGGGTCTCGCAAGATCGAGCTGGCGGAGGTGCAGGAGGCGTATCGGCGGCAGCTGGCGCAGGTGAGCAAGATGTTCGGAACCCAGCTACAGCCGACCTTGGAGATCAAGCGCGCGGTGGCCGGCCAGGCGCTCGAGCAGCTCGTGACGTTTGCTGCGATCGACAATATGACCGCCTCGCTGCACCTGGCCATAACGGACGAGGTGCTGGCGCAGGCGGTGCGTGAGGTGCCTGCTTTCAAGGGCCGCAGCGGGCAGTTCGACCGCGACACCTATGAACAGGTGCTGCGGGCCAACGGCTATACCCCCAAGCGGTTCGAGGCCCAGGTCAAGACCGATATCGCCCAGCGCCAGCTTTTGGAGACGGTTCGGGCCGGCAGTTCCGCTCCCGATGCGCTGGTGCGGCCGGTCTATGAATTCCAGCGCGAGGCGCGGCTGGCGGACGCGGTGGATGTGCTGTTCGCATCGGCCAAGGCGCCGGAGCCGCCGACTCAGGCGCAGCTCGAGCGGTTCTATGAGAACAACACCTCTCGCTATTCGACCGCCGAGCTGCGCCGGGTGCGCGCGGTGATCCTGGCGCCGGACCAGCTGATGGGCGATGTGCAGGTCAGCGACGATGAGATCGCCGCAGCCTACGCCCAGCGGCGGCAGCAATATGTCACAGCCGAGAAGCGGACGGTGCAGGTGATCCTCGCGCAGGACGAGGCGGCGGCGCAGGCGCTGGCCAAGACCTGGAGCGCAGGTGCCAGCTGGGATGCCATGCAGAAGGCAGCCAACGATGCCGGCGCCGCGCCCGTCGAGATCACTGATGCGGCGCAGGTGGAGTTCCCGGCCCCTGAGCTCGGCGCGGCAGTGTTCGCGGCGACCAAGGACGTGGTGCCGCCGCCGGTGCACAGCGCGCTCGGCTGGCATGTGTTGAAGGTGACCGCCATCGCGCCGGGCCTCGCGCGCACCCTGGCCGATGTGAAAGACGAGTTGCGCAAGCGTGTGGCATTGGACAAGGCGGCCGATCTGATGGCGACGCGCGCCCGCCAGGTCGAGGACCAGCTGAGCGCCGGCGTCGCGCTGGACGCACTGCCGGGCGATCTGGGGCTGGCGCCGGTGGTGGGCACGCTGGATGCGCAGGGCAAGACGAAGGACGGCACACCGGCGCCGATCCCTGGCCCGGCGGAATTGCGCCCGGCTTTGGTGCAGGCGGCGTTCCAGGCGAAGATCGGCGATGCGCCGCATCTGGTGGAGGCGCCCAACGCGGCCGATGGCACGCAGTCGTTTTACGCACTGAGCGTGGAGGAGATCACACCACCCGCACCAAGGCCGCTGGCCGAGGTGATCGCGCAGGTCTCGGCGGACTGGGCGCGCGATGCAGTGCGGCATGAGGCGGAGGCGACGGCGGCGGGGCTGCTGGGCCGGGTGAAAGCCGGGACATCGCTGGCCGACGCGGCGTCTGCCGATCTGCTGCAGGTACGCGCCCTGCCCGCAGTCGGGCGCAGTGCTCCGCCCGCGGGTGTGCCGAGCGAGTTGGTCAATCCGCTGTTCGCGCTCAAGACGGGTGAGGCCACGATGGTCGAGACACAGGAGGGCTTCGTGGTTGCAGTGCTTGTGAAGGTGCTGAACGCCGATCCCGCGGCCGATCCCACAGCCTATGCGCAGATGCGCGAACAGCTTGCCAAGGCGATGGCCGATGACACCGAGGCGGTGTTCGGCGTGGCGCTGCGCGACCGGGCGAAGCCGAAGCTGAACCGCGCGCAGCTCGACACCCTCGTTCAGGGGGGGTGAACATGACGGACCAGAGTGCCTTCTTCGCGGATCACGAGGCCGGGCGCGGCCATCTGGTGTGGACGCGCTCGGTCGCCGATCTGGAGACCCCCGTTGGCGCGTTTTTGAAGCTGGCGCAGGGGCGGCCCAACGCGTTCCTTTTGGAAAGCGTGGAAGGCGGGGCGTCACGCGGGCGGTATTCGATCCTGGGCATGGACCCGGACCTGGTGTGGCGCTGCAAGGATGGGGTGAGCCAGGTCAATCGTGACGCACTGGCGGCCCCGTTCGCGTTCGTGCCCGATCCGCGTCCCCCTCTGGAATGCCTGCGCGCGCTCATCGCCGAGGCACGGCTGGATGTGCCCAAGGACCTGCCGCCGATGGCCGGCGGCCTGGTGGGGTATCTGGGCTATGACATGGTCCGGCAGATGGAGCGCCTGCCGGAGAAGAACCAGGATGTGCTGGGCGTGCCGGATGCGGTGATGCTGCGGCCGACGCTGTTTGCCATCTTCGACAACGTGACCGACCTGCTGACGTTCGCGGCACCGGTGTATCCGCGGCCAGGGGTCTCGGCGCAGCAGGCCTGGCAGTCGGCACAGGATCGGCTTGCTCAGGCGGCCGTGGCACTGACCCGTCCGTTGCCCCTTCCCGCGCCTGCCGTCGATCTGCCGCCGATGGCCGAGCCTGCGTCAAGCTTCACGCGCGCGGGGTTCATTGCGGCGGTGGAGCGGGCGAAGGACTATATCCGCGCCGGCGATGCGTTTCAGGTGGTGCCGAGCCAGCGTTTTTCGGTGCCGTTCGCGCTGCCGCCGTTGTCACTGTATCGCGCGCTGCGGCGGATCAGCCCGGCGCCCTTCCTGTTCTTCCTCGATTTCGGCGGGTTCGCCGTGGTGGGCTCCAGCCCGGAGATTCTGGTGCGGCTGCGCGATGACACCGTCACGATCCGGCCGCTGGCCGGCACACGCCCGCGCGGCGCGACGCATGAGGAGGACCAGCGCCTGGCCGCCGAGCTGCTGGCCGATCCGAAGGAGCGCGCCGAGCATCTGATGCTGATCGATCTGGGCCGCAACGACGTGGGGCGCGTGGCCGAGATCGGGACGGTGCGGGTGACCGAGAGCTTCGCCATCGAGCGGTTCAGTCATGTGATGCATATCATGTCGGACGTGCAGGGGCGGATTGCCGAGGGTCTGGACGCGGTGGACGCGCTGGTGGCGGGGTTTCCGGCCGGGACGCTCACGGGCGCGCCCAAGGTGCGGGCGATGGAGATCATCGAGGAGCTGGAGCCGGTCAGGCGCGGGATCTATGCCGGCTGCATCGGCTATTTCGCCGCCGACGGCACGATGGACACCTGCATCGCGCTGCGAACCGCGGTGGTGAAGGACGGCGTGCTGCATATCCAGGCGGGCGCCGGGGTGGTGGCCGACTCGGACCCGGAGGCGGAATACGAGGAGACACGCCAGAAGGCGCGCGCGATGCTGCGGGCAGCCGAGGAGGCGGTGCGGTTTGCGGCCGGGCGGGGCGCCTGATCAAAGGAACATCGCCGTGAGCCTCGCGTCCTGCCGAACGCATATCACAGCTCATCGCCATGCCATGTCGTCATCATCGGGACATCGTGTTTTCAACCGCAAGCACCGGAGTTGAGCCAGGGGGTGCCGGTTGCAATGTTGCAAGGTCTTCACAGGAGCCCATCGTGCAAGCCACCGCCGCCGCCTGGCATCCCGACACGATCGAATGGGCCGAGATGGCGCCCGGCGGCACCCGCTACACCCTGCTCGAAGGCCGGCGCGCCGTCCGGGGCGAGGCCTTCACCTATGCCTTCTTTCATCCCGCCGGCTTCTGGGACCCGGGCATTGGCACACCGCCGACGCCCGCATCGCGGTGCTGAAGGGCACACTGCACCTGGGCTATGGCGACACGCTCGACATCGCGGCAGCGACCGCCTTCCCGACCGGCAGCTTCGTGCTGGTGCCCAAGGCGGCGCACCGCTTCGACGGCGCGCACGAGGACACCATCATCATCGGAACGGCCGTGGGTGCGTGGTCCACGCTCTACGTGAACCCAGACCACACCGCCCCAGCCGGAACACCTGCGTGACGGGCGGTCTCACGCCGCATCGTGGAAGATGATCCCAAGCGTGTGCCGCTGCCCGGAGCGCAGGCGGCTCACGCCGTGGCGCATGGCCACCCGGTACACACCGCGTGTGCCCTGCTGCGGGCGGTGGTTGACCGCGAAGATCACGCCCTCCCCCTGGCGCAGCGGCACCACCTCGGCGCGGGACTGCATGCGCGGGTGCTGTTCGGTCAGCACGAATTCGCCGCCGGTGAAATCCTGGCCGGGGGCGTTCAGCAGGAAGGCGACCTGAAGGGGGAACACATGGTCGCCGTACAGGTCCTGGTGCAGGCAGTTGTAGTCGCCGGGGCCGTATCGAAGCAGGAGCGGCGTGGGGCGGGTCTGGCCGGCCGCGTGGCAGCGGGCGAGGAAATCGGCGTGGGCGTCAGGGAATCTGGTGTCGCGGCCCATTGCTGCTTCCCAGGCGTTGGCGACCGGGGCGAGGCGCGGATACAGCGCCGTGCGCAGGGACGCGACCGGTTCGGCCAGCGGATAGGCGTAATACCGGTATTCGCCCTGGCCGAGCCCGTGGCGGGCCATGACCACGCGGCTGCGGAAGCCCTCGTCAGCGTCGTAGCAGGCGGCGATCGCCCGGCATTCGGCAGGGTCCAGCACGACACCGGTGGTGGCGCTGCCGAACCGGGCGAGGTCCTGCGCAATCCGGGTCCAGTCGATTATGTTGATGCGGGTGGCGAGGTCGGTCATGGCTGGGCTCCTTCACCGCCAACCTGCCCTTGCCCGAAATGTTCGGCACTCCGCGGGTTGCGGTTCTATCGCGAGGAGATGCAGGATGGACGCGCTCACCTGGTTCGGTCTGGTCGCGGTCAGCGCGATGCTGGTCTGCTACGCCTTCGAGCGGCGCGGGCGGGTGTGGGTGCTCGGCTTTGCCGCGTCCTGCGCGCTTGGGTCTGTCTATGGTTTCCTGCAGGGCGCGTGGCCGTTCGGCGTGGTCGAGGCCATCTGGTCCGTGGTGGCGCTGCGGCGCTTCATGGGCTGATCAGGCGGCCTCGTCCGGCGGGCAGGCCGGCATGTCGCGCAGAAACGCGTATCTCCCCTGCTTGAGCTCGACGAGGTCGATCGGGCGCAGGCCTTCGGGGTGATGCAGCGTGATCTCGGGCGTTTCGGTGGTGAGGTCGATGCTGGTGATGGCCACCATCGGCACGGCGCCGGCATGCGGCTGACCGGTGAACGACGTCGCGGGCAGCCAGAGATAGCGCAGGCCGTTGATGGTCATGTCGCGATAGGCGTGCAGATGGCCGCTGACCACAAGGCGCACATCCGCGCCCCGAATGCGGCGCAGCAGGGCGGCACGCGGGGCCGGTGTGGTGCAGGTGGCCGTGACGGCGGTCTCCATCGGGTCCGACAGGAACAGCGGCTTGTGCTGGATCAGCACGATGGGCAGGTCAGTGCCGTGCAGCTCCTGGTCGAGCCAGGAATCCTGCTCGGCTTCGGCGGGCAGGCCGGAGCCGAGAAGCTGGGCGTTGATGCCGATGATCCGCCAGGCGCCGACGGTCTCGGCGAAGCGGTCGGCACCGAACACGTTGTGCCAGCGGGCGAGGCGCGCCTCGGTGATGATCTGGTCGGGCGCCTGGCCTGGCGGCTCCTCGCCGGTGTCGTGATTGCCGGGGATGGCGCGCCACGGTGCGGAAAGGCGGGCGAGCGCGCGGCCGGCCAGCGCCATCTCGCCGTCGCTGTCCGTGCCGTTGATGCACAGATCGCCACAGATAACGACCATGTCAGCGTCCGCGGCATTGGCGGCGTCTCGCGCACGGCGCCAGTTGTCCCAGAAAAAGCCGTGGGTGTGGGACAGATGCAGATCGGACAGCAGCACGAGGCGGGCCATTTCGGACTCCCTTTTGTCCAGACCCTACGCCTGGCGCGGGGCAGTTCCGTGATGGGCCGATGGCGGTTGCGTGATGATCGCACGCGTCAGCCAAGATAGCCGAAATTGGCGGGGCGCAGATCCATCAGGAATTGCGGGTCCTGGGTGAAGCGGATGTCGCGGCGTTTGCCGACCACCTCCTGCACCGGATAGAGGATCAGGGCCGGGGCTTCGGCCTCGAACTCGTCCAGCAAGGCGTGCCAGAGCATGCGGCGTGGGCCGGGTTGGGTGGCGGCGATGAATGCGGTGGTGAGCGCGTTGAACCGGTCCGACCGCCAGAAGCCCTGAGCCTGAAGGAAGAACGCGGGCGTGAAATAGGGCAGCAGGCCGCCGCCCAGCGGATCGGGAAACCGAAAGCTGATCGTGGTCGGTCGCACATCGGCGCCAGGACGCTCCAAGGTGCCGCGGCTTTCCACCACCTCGATCCGGCTCGGCACGCCGACGGCGCGCCACATCTCCTGCACGATCTGGATCGCCTGGAGCATGTTGGTCCAGTAGCCGGCGACGGTGCGGATCACGATCTCCTCGGGCTGCCAGCCGGCCTGGGCCAGCAGCGCGCGGGCGTGTGCGGGATCGTAGGCAAGGCCCGGGCGGTCGGGCTCGTAGAGATCGCCGAAGGCTGGTGTCTGCAGCACGTGCAGCGTCTGCGCCGTCTCGCCCCACAGGGTGCGGGTGATCAGCGTGGTGTCCACGGCGTGGACCAGGGCCTGACGGACCAGGCGGTTCCGCAGGGCCGGCCGGCGCGTGTCGAAATACAGCAGATGGACGAGGTCCATGGCCGTTGCGACGGCTTCGATCGTCGGGGCCTGCGCCAGAGTCTGCGTCTGATCGGGAAGCAGACCGGTCACCAGATCGAAATCACCGGCCTGGAGCCCGGCGAGGCGGGACGAGGCCTCGGAGACCGCGGTGACGATCACCT
>CAIQQQ010000367.1 GCA_903873995.1 uncultured Rhodospirillales bacterium | reverse complement strand
GGCCAGCGGGATCTGCCCGCGCTGCGTCTCCATCTGCGCAAAGGTAAGGTCATAAGGCTGGGCCGGGTGATGCAGGGTGGTCTCGGCCGGCGTCATGTCGGCGGCGCGCGGATCGCCGAAACCGATATCGAGCCCCATGACCGTCTGGTCCCCGATCATGGTCTCGAGCCTAGCGGTCTGCTCGCCCCCGTTGAGCAGCACGCAGCGCACCTCATCGCCGATATAGACCATCTTTTCGAAATCGGCCTTCAGCGTCGCAATCGGCGGCAGGTCCGGCACAGCGGCAAGCAGGCTGTCGAGCGACCACAGCAGGGTGTGAATCCCGTGCACGACAGGAAACCCCGCCATGGTCCTGCGCGCCGCCAGCGCATCCATGTGCATCGGGTTGATGTCCTCCGAGACGGAGGCGAACCAGTCCTGATCGGCCGGGGTGAAGACGCGCTGGCCAACGATTGAAAACGACATGAAGGCACTCCGAGGACGGAGAGACGATGGCGGCGGCTGGTAGAAACGCGGGCTAGCCAGCGGCCTCGCGCCAGATCACATAGGCGTTACGGCAGACCGTGAGCCAGGACCCGGTCGGCGGCGCCGCATACAGCTGGTCTGTGCGCGACATCTTGAAGCGGTCCATATACCCGATCATCAGCCCTGGCCTGATCCGTTCGACCGTCCCGTTCGGATGGCCCTCATCCTCGTATCGAACATAGAGCAACGTGTTGTCGCCATACGCCGCCATGGCGTTTTGCAGGGCGTCGATCTCGTCCGAAGTCAGGTTGCGGTCGGTCACCCGAAACACGAAGATCTTCGTTCCCTCCTCAAGATCGGCAATCAGCTTTCGCGTCAGGAACTTCAGCCGTCTGAATGCCGAGATCTTCATTTTCTCGAAGCTGGTCTCATCCTCGTACACAAAGACCCGCATGAACATCATGCCGCGCCGATCTCGCGTGCAGTATTCGCCCCGCCCGCCACTCACAGCACTCACGAACAGTTCGGTGTGCTCCTCCGTGCCCACGCCCTCGAACCGGTTGCGCAACGTCGCCACCAGCATGTCATAAGGCATGTCGGCCCACCGCAGCAGCCCCAGCGGCTCGGCCCCGCAATCGCGCTGAAAGATGCCGAACTCGCAGCCAAGCCCGCGCCCTCCCAGGCTCTCGAACTGCATCACCAGCGCACGCACCTGTTCATCCGTGTTCGCGGCATCGGGCATCGGCGCTGCCACCAGCTGCGACATCGAAGCCGCCATCACCGGATCGGCATCCGCCAGACGCATCCGCGCCTCATAGGCGCGATGGGCGAACGTTTTCTCCAGCGGGAAGCGCTCCACGGCCAGGGTCCAACGCCGCAGCGCCTCTTCCCAGTTCTGCTGGCGAGTGGCCAGCCCTGCATATTGCGCGATCGGCTCCGAATGGTCCGGGAAGCGCCCTAGGGTCTCCACCAGCATGGCCTCCGCCTCGGCGAACCGCCCCTCACCGGCGAGCGCCCGCGCGAGCCCGATCTCGCCCCCCGGCAGATCTGCGAAGCGCTCGCACACCAGTGTGTAGCGCGCGATGGCGGCCGGCCAGTCAGACCGAACCTCGGCCGCCTCCGCGTGCTGCACAGCCAGGGCGTAGCTCGACGTCAGACGCTGGCTGGCGCTGCCGGCCAGCGCCTCGGCTTCGTCGTGCTGCCGTGCATCGTTGAGCGCCCGCACGCTGGCGATAAAGCCGGCCTCGAACTCCGGATGACGCTCGCGCAGCCGCGCAAGCCGGCGCAGCGTCTCGGGCCAGTCCTTCTGCTCGGCGAAATGCGGCGCCACTGGCAGCATGGCGTGATCGAGCACGAACTGCGGATGCCCGGGCAGGCGCCGCATGGCGTCCTCCAGCAGCGCCTCGGCCTCGGTGAAACGGAACTCATACCGATGCACCAGGGCCCCGCCCTGCCAGCCATCCACAGCATCGGGAAAGCGCTCCCGGACTTGGGCGAACCGGATGCCCGCGTCGTCCAGACGGGTCATCCGCATCGCCATCCAGGCGAGACGCGCCAGTGGCTCGGCAACGTCCGGGAAGCGCCCGACCGCCTCCTCCAGCAGTGCCTCCGCCTCATCGTGGCGCCACGCTTCGCTCAGCACGTTCGCGCCCTGGAGATAGGCTTCCAACCGGTTC
>CAIQQQ010000366.1 GCA_903873995.1 uncultured Rhodospirillales bacterium | reverse complement strand
CGAAGCCCTCGGCCGACCAAACGAAGCCCGCCAATACCAACAAGCCGCCGCCTGAATCCCAACCGTAGGGTGGGGTGCACTTCCGCACCCCACCTCTTCAATGCAACAAACGGATCATGACGAACGATCCCACAACCTGAAGCATGCCCGAATACCGCCGCCACCGCGTGCCGGGCGGGACCTATTTCTTCACCGTAGCGCTCGCCGATCGTCACAGCGATCTCCTCGTGCGAGAGATCGCCAACTTGCGCATAGCCGTCGCACGGACCCGATTGCTTCATCCGTTCCAAATCGATGCATGGGTCGTATTGCCAGAGCATATGCATGCGGTCTGGACATTGCCCGACGGCGATGTGTTTGGTCCCGGGTCTTGTCGAAAGCGGATCGTCTTGTCACAAGCCTCTTGCAATCAATTCGCCGTTTGGATTTCACGCACGAGATAGCGCACGACCTTCCCCGAGAGCAGCAGCGCCTGGCCGGCTTCGCTGAAGCCAAGCGCTGCGTGAAAGGCATCGGAGGCTGGGTTGGACGGTTCAAGGTTCACCTCGCAGCACAGCCGTTCGTGACCATCCGCTGCGGCGCGGGTTAACGCCTGCTTATAAAAGCCCCGCGCGAACCCACGACCCCGCATGTGCGGCGCGACGACCACTCGATCGACGTAAGCGAAACGCGGCCAGCGCTCGCGAAACCAGTGGAAGTTGGGATTGTCATATTCCGCGGTATGGTCGAAAGCGAGCAATAGCGCCAAGCCGTCCTCAGCCGCCAGCGCCAGCCAAGCAGCGTTCATCAGAGCCAGAAAGCGTTCGGGTGAGAGATAGGAAAGCTCGGTCGCGTGCCCATTGTTGAGCGCCAGCAGCCGCGTCAGTGTGGCTGCATCCAGTTCCCTTGCGTTCCGGATCGTGTCGTCGGCCATCAAAACACTCCTAACGGGCACCAAGATGTCTCGGCCCACCATTTCCCCAGGAAAGTGGGCGACGTTCAGCGCCGCTGGCTGCGCATTTCGTATTACGTTTAGCGCCGTGCTGACAGGTCGGCGCTATAGGCCGCGGCGACGTGGAATGGCATCCAGCAATCTGAAGACGTTTCGGTGTGGCGCGCGACGGTTTTGGATTTTGCCATGCGGGCGAATGAGCGCCCGACATGGGTCGATAGCCGTCATCCAGCCCCGTGCGAAAGTTTTGACTTCTGAAACGGCACGATTGGCCACTCCCGGAAAGTCGGATCGAGCGCCTACCCGCCCAAGATGTGGGCAAAACCGCCGGCCCCACTCCAACCAATCAATGTCCGTTTCCCACCAAACCCGCCGCCCACCCCTCACCCCAAAACCGTCCCCCGACACTCCCCGAACCCAATCGAAACCCCATCCCGCTCCGCCCGAGCCCGGAAAATCACCGTATCGCCATTCTCCAAAAACCGCCGCGTCTCCCCATCCGGCAACGCCAACGGCGCCCGCCCCCCCTGGCTCAACTCCAGCAAACTCCCCCACCCCTCCGGCTCCGGAGACGAGATCGTCCCCGTCCCAAACAGATCCCCCGGCCGCAGATCGCACCCGCCTGAGCTGTGATGCGACACCATCTGCCCAACCGTCCAATACAGATGCCGCGCATGCCCAACCGACAGACGATGCGGCGCGGTCATGGAGGGCGTCTGTATGAACACCTCCAGCACCACATCCAACGCCCCAGAAGCCTGGTCCGCCGCATCGAACAGATGCGGCAAAATCGCCGGATCGCCCTCTGGCCGCGCGGCCTGCGCCATCCGAAACGGCGCCAGCGCCTCCGGCGTCACGATCCAGGGCGAGACGGTCGTATGAAAGCTCTTCGCCAGAAACGGCCCCAGCGGCTGATACTCCCACCCCTGAATATCCCGCGCCGACCAGTCATTGAGCAGGCAGAACCCCGCCACATGACCGGAAGCCGCCCCAATCTGAATCGGCGACCCAAGCTCGTTCCCCGGCCCGATCCACACCCCCAGCTCCAGCTCGTAATCCAGGTTCCGGCTCGGCCCAAAGCTCGGCACGGTCTCGCTCCCAGGCTTGCGCTGCCCAGACGGCCGCCGCACGTCCACCCCCGAAGGCCGCACCGAAGACGCCCGCCCGTGATACCCCACCGGCAGATATTTATAGTTCGGCATCAACGGCGCATCCGGCCGCAACAGCCGCCCGACATTCAACGCATGCTGAATGCCCGCATAGAAATCCGTGTAATCCCCGATCACACACGGCAACCGCATCGAACACGCAGAAGCCTCATGCAGCAGCTCCGGCCGCGCCGGCGCCCCCTCGGCCAGCAACGCCGTCACCTGCCCCCGCACATCCTGCCGCGCCAAAGCCCCCATCCCCAGGAACCGGTTCAGCGCCGGCAACGCCGCCGCCTCGGCTGCAGCCCCGCGCAACACCCCCGCAGCCACCGCGGCCCCAACATCGAGAATGGCATCCCCAATCGCCACCCCGCCCCGCGGCGCCCCGCCAGACGGCGCAAACACCCCATGCGGCAGATTGGCCATCGAGAAATCCGCATGCCCGTTGGCCGACGCCACCCAGCTCCGCATCACGCGCGAAACCGCTTCGTCATCCCCGCCCAGCACGCATCGTAATGCGCCTGCAACGCCGAACTCGCCATCGCCGCCTCGCTCACCCGCAGCACGGCGGACGTCTCGAACATGAACGCCAGCGTGTTGTCGATCTTGTGCGGCGCCAGCTCGGCTGCCATCGCCCGCTCGGTCGTCGCATTGTCCGGCCCGTGGGCGGACATCATGCCATGCAGACTTAAGCCGCCCGGCGCGAACCCGCCCGCCTTCGCGTCATACTCGCCGAACACCAGCCCCATGCACTCCGTCATCACGTTGCGATGAAACCACGGCGGGCGGAACGTGTCCTCCGCCACCATCCAGCGCGGCGGGAAGATCACGAAATCCATGTTGGCGCGGCCGGCCGTGTCGGTGGGCGAGGTCAGCACGGTGAAGATCGACGGATCGGGGTGATCGAAACTCACCGTGCCGATCGTGTTGAACTGTGCCAGATCGTATTTCACCGGTGCGAGGTTCCCGTGCCAGGCGACCACATCGAGCGGCGAATGGGAGAGCGTGGTGCCCCATAGCTCGCCCAGGAATTTCTGCACGATTTCAGTGGGTTCCTCGCGGTCCTCGAACCAGGCGTGGGGCGTGAGGAAGTCGCGCGGATTGGCAAGGCCATTGGCGCCGATCGGGCCGAGTTCCGGCAGGCGCAGCAGGGCTCCGTGGTTTTCGGCCACATAGCCGCGCGCCGCCACATCCTCCAGCATCACGCGGTGGCGCAGGCCGCGCGGCACGATGCCGATCTCACCGGGGCGCAGATGCAGGATGCCCAGCTCCGTCTCGATCCGCAGCCGGCCGGATTCCGGGACAATCAACATCTCGGCATCGGCGTTCCAGAACACCCGGTCCATCGACGCGCTGGCGGTGTAGATGCTGACGCTGACCCCCGCCTCATAGGCGCCGTCACCGGTCGCCATCATCAAATGCAGGCCGTCGATGAAGTCACACGGCCGGTCGGCCAGCAGCAACGGGTCCCAGCGCAGCCGGTTGGGGTTGGGCGGCGCCAGACGGGGTGCATCACGCAATTTGCGGTAGGGCGGGTGATTGGCCGAGGGGCGGATGCGATACAGCCAGCTGCGGCGGTTCTCGGCGCGCGGCATCGTGAACGCGGTGGCCGAAAGCTGCTCGGCATACAGGCCCAGGGCCGGGCGCTGGGGGGAGTTCCGCCCGATCGGCAGGGCGCCGGGCAGCGCCTCGGTGGCGAAGTGGTTGGCGAAGCCCGATTGCATCGGGGCAGTGCCTGCGATCACGTTCATGGCGGTCCTCCGGGCAGGAGACTAGTTTCAGACGAAACTTTCCGGAAGACCGAATATCAAGGTGTCAAGCTGCGGCGATCCGCGCGCGGCGCTGGCGCACCAGCCGCAGCAGGCCGGCTGCGATGCTGAGCGCCAATCCCGCCATCGCCACCGCAACGGCTGGGCGAGGACCATAATCGAGATCAAGATTTGCGGACAGAACCCGCAGCGGATCGATGCTGGTCGCAAAACCATACCACGCCGCTTCCAGCGCCGCGGTCGCCACGCCCGCCACAAACGCCAGCACCGGCAGGGGCCACCAGGCCAGACGGCTCCATTTCGGGGTGAGGCGCCACAGCATCTCCCACAGATAGAGGCCGGCCACGAAGACCGCTGCCGTCACATCCACCTTGGTCTGCAGGAAATAATGAAACAGCCCGAGTGCTGCGAGCGGATAGGCCAGCCGGTGCAGGGATTTCCATTTCCGCCCCAGTCGCGCCACCCAGGAATCGGTCGATGTCCAGGCGAGCGCCACCAGGCCCAGCACCACCACGAACCCCACGGTCAGATAAAACCGCAGCGCGATCTCCGTCACGATCGTGATCGGGTTGAACTTCTGATCCACGCAATACAGCACCAGATGCGCCACCGCGTAGCACGCAGCCCCCACGCCGATCATGCGGCGCAGCACCGTCACCCGCTGCCAATCCAGCACCGTGCGCAACGGTGTTATGGCCAGCGAGGTCAGCAGGAAATAGATCGTCCAGTCGCCGGTGCCATGCACCACGGCCATCACCGGGCGGCCGGTGGCGATCCCGTCCGCCCCCAGGGGTGCGACCAGGCCGCCGAAGGCCCACAGCAGCAGCATCTGGAGCGCCGGCAGCACCAGCAAAACCAGCGTCACGGCGCGCAACGGCGAAAATCGGCCGCGACGGTCCTGCACCCAGGGGATCATGAGATTCTTACCAAAAGAATGGACGTCTCCTATCTGACTACCCTAACCCGGCTTGCGTGACAGCTTTGGCGCGATGATTCTCTGGTAATCCGACGGAACCCGGAACACAGACTCCGGCAGCGGCGCGAAGCGGACCGAGGTGGCCTCCAGCAGGACACCACCAGCCGTCTCAGCGCGCAGCATCACGCCGTCCGCCGTCAGGCACGCCGTTGTCGCCTGGCCGGATGTGTCGACCGTGTCCCACATGACGCAGGCAAGCCCGGCAACCTGTGCATCGCCATGCCGCACGAAATTCTGTCCCGGCGGTGCGCCGCTCGGGATCTGGCCGCCCGTTGGCTGGCCGGCCGCATCGATCTGCAACACCGTGCGCTCACCCTCGCGCACCGTCTCCATCACCCGCGTGCGGGTGTCGAGCACCATGTAGAGCCCCGGCGAGGGCGGATCGACGCGCAGCTTGCCCAAAGTGACGCCCCAGCGCATGCGCTGCTCCAGCCCGCCGCCCACGCGGTAGACGACATCCACATCGCGCGTTGGAACCGTGATCGGGCGGTCCTGGGCCGAAGCCGGCCCAGACATGAGCAGGACAGCTTGGGCCAGCACCGGACCGGACATCAGCATCAGGGCAAAAACGACCGCCCTCATTGCGGCATGGCCACGATGCGCGCGCCCTCAGGAGGCGAAAAGAGCCCGGCCGGCTGGGTCTGAAACGTTACGGCGGTCGCCTCGATCCGCGCAGTCCGGCCATCGCGCCCGCGACCCTCGCCGCGCAGCAGCAGCCCCTCCGGCGTCAGGCAGACCTGCCCGGTGGCGCGGTCGGCCGCCACGTCATAGATCGTGCAGCTCCGGCCCAGGACCTTTGACTGCCCCGCACGGCTGAAGCGGAGCTGGTTGCCCAGGATGAACCCATCGGTGATACCGCCGCCGGGCGGCAGCTCCCACACCAGCTTCGGCTGCGGCATCACCAGTTCGACGCGCTCCATCACGCGGTCCACCAACAGGAACCCGAGCGGGCCGCCCTCGATGCGCAGCCGGTCGCCGGCCGAGAAATAGCGGATCGTGATGGACGGCGGCACCGCCGCGTCTGACCCGGTGGTGGCGTAGGTCACGGCCGCGTCGCGGTTGGGCAGGAATCGTGGCGTCTGTGCTGTGGCCGCAACCGGGAGGCACATGACGAGAGCGGCAAGCGCCGGGGCTGCAATCAGACGCGACATCATGTGGCAGCCTTCGCCATTCGGGTGAACTCCGCAGCCAGCAGCCCAGGATCGGGATCGGCGGGAAAGTGGGTCGCCATTTCCACCGCCTCTGCGAGCAACAGCTTGTAGTCCATCCGCGGCACTTCAATGGCGCCGAACTGCGACAGATGGCGGGTGACGAACTGGGTGTCGAGCAAGCGGAACCCGCCGAGACGCAGCCGTGCGACGAGATGCACCAGTGCGACCTTCGATGCATCGCGTGCCATGGAGAACATGCTCTCGCCGAAGAACACGCCACCGATCACAACGCCGTAGAGCCCGCCGACGAGGGCGCCGTCCTGGCGCGTCTCCACCGAATGGGCGTGGCCCTGGTGGTGCAGCTCGGTGAACAGCCGCTCGATGGTGGGGTTGATCCAGGTGTCCTCCCGCCCAGGCGCGGGTGCGGCACAGCCGGCGATGGTGGCGGGGAAATCGTGATCGACGGTGACGGTGTAGGGCCCGGAGATGACGGTGCGCAGCAGGCGCCTTGGCAGGTGAAAGCCATCCAGCGGCAGATGGCCGCGCAGCCGGGGATCGAGCCAGCGCAGTTCGGTGCTGGTGCGCGACACCGCCATCGGGAACTGCCCGATGCGATAGGCCAGCAGCATCAGCTCTGGGGTTACCTCGATGGTGCGACGGGACATGTCCAGGAGTGTGCAGGAGATTGCCTGGCCAGGGGAAGCGGATCGCGCGCCGTCAGTGGTCCCGCCCGGCTGCCACAAAGCGCTCGAGCCAATGGATCGTGTAATCGCCCGCCTGGAACTCCGCGTCCTCAATGATCCGCTGATGCAGCGGGATCGTCGTGCGGATGCCCACCACGGCGAACTCCGCAAGCGCCCGTCGCATCCGGGCGATCGCCTCGGGGCGCGTCGGTGCGTGCACGATCAGCTTGGCGACCAGGCTGTCGTAATACGGCGGCACCACATACCCGGCATACAAGGCCGAATCGACCCGCACGCCGAGCCCGCCCGGGGCGTGGAACACCGACACCTTGCCCGGTGTCGGTGCGAAGGTCTCGGGGTCCTCGGCCGTGATGCGGCATTCGATCGCGTGGCCTTCGAACCGCACATCGGACTGCGCGTAGCCAAGCGGCTCGCCGGCTGCGATGCGGATCTGCTCGCGCACGAGATCGACGCCGCAAACCATCTCCGTCACCGGATGCTCCACCTGCAGCCTGGTGTTCATCTCGATGAACGCGAACTGGCCGTCCTGATACAGAAACTCCAGCGTGCCGGCGTTGCGATAGCCGAGCTTGGAGAGCCCCTGCGTGACCACGGCGCCCAGCGCGTCGCGTTCGTCCGGTGTCAATGCGGGGGAGCCCGCCTCCTCCAGCAGCTTCTGGTGGCGCCGCTGCAGCGAGCAGTCACGCTCGCCGAAATGCACCACGTGGCCGTGGGCATCGGCCATCACCTGCATCTCGATATGGCGCGGCCGGTCGAGATATTTCTCGATATAGACGGCATCGTTGCCAAACGCCGTTCGCGCCTCGGTGCGCGCCACGGTCCAGGCCTCCTCCAGCTCGTCCGGCCCCAGCGCCACCTTCATGCCGCGCCCGCCGCCGCCGGCCGCGGCCTTGATCAGCACCGGGTAGCCGATCTGCGCTGCCACCGCCCGCGCCGCGTCCATGTCCACCACCTCGCCGTCCGAGCCCGGCACCAGCGGCACGCCGATGCCGGCCATGGCGGTCTTGGCGGAGATCTTGTCGCCCATCATGCGGATATGGGCGGACGATGGCCCGATGAAGGTGATACCATGCGCCTCCACCATCTCGGCGAAGTTGGCGTTCTCCGACAGGAACCCATAGCCCGGATGAATCGCATCCGCCCCGGTCACCGCCGCCGCCGAGAGAATGTTCGGCATGTTCAGATAGCTGTCCCGGGCGGATGGCGGCCCGATGCACACGCTCTCATCGGCCAGGCGCACATGCATCGCCTGCGCGTCGGCGGTCGAATGCACCGCCACCGTGGGGATGCCCAGCTCGCGGCACGCGCGCTGTATCCGCAGCGCGATCTCCCCGCGATTGGCGATCAGCATCTTCTGGAACAGCCGTGGCATGGCGCTATTCCACGATCATCAGCGGTTCGTCGTATTCCACCGGCGCGCCCGCCTGCACCAGGATGCGCGCCAACACGCCGGATTTCGGCGCCTTGATCTGGTTGAACGTCTTCATCGCCTCGATCAACAACAGGGTCTGCCCGGCCGATACCGGCTGCCCAACGGTGACGAAGGGCGCGGCCCCCGGCTCCGGCGAAAGATACGCCACGCCCACCATCGGGCTCAGCACCACACCGGGATGACGCGCCGGATCATCCAACGGCGCGGCCGCGACCGGGGCCGCCGCCACCGGCGCCGCAACGGCAGCCACCGGCACCGTCACGGGTGCTGCGGCCACGGTCGGCAGCGCGCGCACAACGCGGATGCGCCCTTCCTTGCCCTCGAACTCGATCTCGGTCAGCCCGGTGTCCACAAGGATTGTCGCCAGCGCGCGCACCGCCTCAGGATCGAATGACATGCTCATGCGGCTTCCTCCAGCAGATCGGCCAAAGCGGTCAGCGCCAGCGCGTAGCCGCCCACGCCGAGCCCGCAGATCACCCCTACCGCCGCCTTGGACACATAGCTGTGCTGGCGGAACGCCTCGCGGCGGTGGATGTTGGTGATGTGCACCTCGATCACCGGCACATCGGCCGCCAGCAGCGCGTCCATCAGCGCGATCGAGGTGGTGGTGTAGCCGGCCGGGTTGATCACGATGCCGGCAGCCTTGCCGCGGCATTCCTGCACCCAGGAGATCAGCTCGCCCTCGGAGTTGGTCTGGCGGAAATCGATGGCGAGGCCCAGTTGCTCGCCCGTCTCGGCACACAGCGCCTCGACATCGTCAAGCGTGGCCCGCCCGTAAAGCTCAGGCTGCCGCAGGCCCAGCATGTTCATGTTGGGGCCGTTGAGCACCACCACGAGCGGCGTCGCTTGTGTTGACATGGCAGCGCCGTAGCATGCGGGGGCTGACGCAGCAATGTCATGCAGTCCCGTTGCTTGCCCCGGCCGGAGACGCCGACCATATTCCGCCTATGACGATCACGCTGAACGGGGCGCCACACGCAATCGAGCCCGGCCAGACCGTGGCGGGCCTTCTGGCGGCGCTGGGGTTTGAGACCCGCAAGGTGGCGGTGGAGCGCAACGAGGAGATCGTGCCGCGCTCCGCCTATGAAGCGACCCATCTTGCCCCGGGGGACGCCATCGAGATCGTGCATTTCATCGGAGGCGGCTGATGGACCAGTTCATGACGGATGAGACCGTGGCGCACGATGACAGCTGGACCGTGGCCGGACGGAGCTTCCGCTCCCGCCTGATCGTGGGCACCGGCAAATACAAGGACCTCGAGGAGACCGCCGCCGCCATTGCGGCCTCCGGTGCGGAGATCGTGACGGTCGCGGTCCGCCGCGTGAACCTGTCCGATCCGGCGGCGCCGATGCTGCAGGATTTCGTCGATCCCAAGGTCTATACCTATCTGCCCAACACCGCCGGCTGCCACACCGCGAAGGACGCGGTGCGCACCCTTCGACTGGCGCGTGAGGCCGGCGGCTGGAACCTCGTGAAGCTCGAGGTGCTGGGCCCGCCGCCGCATCTTTACCCCGACATGCCGGCCACGTTCGAGGCGGCCGAGGCCCTCATCAAGGACGGCTTCGAGGTGATGGTCTACTGCGCCGACGACCCGCTGGCCGCGAAGCGGCTGGAGGAGATGGGCTGTGTGGCCATCATGCCGCTCGGCGCGCCCATCGGCTCCGGGCTTGGCGTGCAGAACCCCGCCATGATCGCGATGATGATCGAACAGGCAACCGTGCCTTTGCTGGTGGATGCCGGCGTCGGCACGGCGTCTGACGCGGCGATTGCCATGGAGCTCGGCTGCCACGGGGTGCTGCTGAACTCCGCCATCGCCCATGCCAAGGACCCGATCCGGATGGCGGTCGCGATGAAGCATGCGGTGATCGCGGGGCGGCAGGCCTTTCTGGCCGGAAGGATGCCGAGGCGCATGGGGGCGGATCCGTCGAGCCCGCTGACCGGGCTGATCCGTTAGACGGGTTCGGCCAGCGCCACCGCCACGAGCCGGCGCAGTTCCGGCAGAACCTCCGTCTCGAACCACGGATTGCGCCGCTCCCACCCGATGGTCCGCCAGGACGGGTGTGGCAGCGGGAAATGATGCGGCAGATGCGTGGCGAAGGCCTGCACCTTGGCCGCCATGGGTCCCTTCCCCAGCAGCCGCGCCATGGCGTAGGTGCCGACCACCAGGGTCAGCCGGATCTCGGGCATCAGCGGCAGCAGGCGCGGGTGCCAGGTGGGCGCGCAGATCGGCATTGGCGGCCTGTCCCCGCCTTTGGGCAGCACGCCGGGATAGCACAGGCCCATCGGCAGGATCGCCACGCGGCATTCGTCGTAGAACACGGCCTCGTCCATCCGCAGCCAGTCTCGCAGCCGCACGCCGGACGGGTCGTTCCAGGGGATGCCGCTGGCATGCACCTTGCTGCCGGGCGCCTGGCCCACGATCAGCAGGCGCGCGGTGGCGGACACGCGCAGCACCGGGCGCGGGCCCAGCGGCAGCGCTGCCTCGCACAGGCAGCAGGCGCGGGCCTCGGCCGCGACCTCGTCAACGGTCATGACAAGGGGTAGCCGATCTCGGCCGTGTAGACCGACGCCTCCTTGCCGAGCTGCGAGCTGAACAGGGTGAACGCGTCGATCTCCACCGGCCCGGCACGGAACAGATTGTGGGACTGCACATAGGCGGCCAGCTTGTGCCCCACCGTCTGCTCCAGCCGTGCCAGGGTGACATGGGGCAGGAAGCGGCGCTTTTCCGGCGCGAGGCCGGCGCGCTGCAGAGCCGTCTCGATCTTGGCCTGCAGATGTTCCAGCGCCGGGTTGCGCGAAACACCCACCCACAGCGCCACCTCCCGCCCGCCTTTGGTGTGGGTGCCGACGCCGCTCAGCAGCAGCTCGAACCGTTTGCCGCGCAGGCCCTGCAAGGCGAGATCGACCTCCTCGGCGACGTTCGGCGTCACCTCGCCCACAAACCGCAAGGTCAGATGCAGGTTCTCCTCCGGCACCCAGCGCGCGCCCGGCAGGCCGCG
This sequence comes from uncultured Rhodospirillales bacterium, assembly GCA_903873995.1. Taxonomy (GTDB): domain Bacteria; phylum Pseudomonadota; class Alphaproteobacteria; order Acetobacterales; family Acetobacteraceae; genus CAIQQQ01. The sequence goes on along the minus strand of CAIQQQ010000366.1, from coordinate 5,995 downwards.
GGACAGCTCGACCAGCCGCTCGCGCAGGACCCAGGGCAGATCGAGCCCCACGAACAGCCTCATTTTTCCGATACCAGGCCCAGCAGCTCGCGGATCAACGGTTTGAAGCGCGCGACCTCGATCGCGACACCCCGGGCGTTGGGGTGCAGCCCGTCCGCCTGGCGCAAGGACAGGTCCTCCGTGACACCGGTGAGGAAGAACGGGTCGTAGAGCACGCCCGGGCGCTTGCCGAGGCGCTCGAACACCGCGTGGAACTCGGTCTCGTAGGCGCGGCCGAAATTGGCCGGCGCGATCATGCCGGACAGGAGCACGGGGATGTGCCGGGCGGCGAGCGCATCCAGGATGGCGGTCAGATTGGCTTCGGTGTCCTTCGGGTCGATGCCGCGCAGCCCGTCATTGCCGCCGAGCTCCACCAGGGCCGCGTCCGCGCCATCCGAAAGCGCCCAGTCCAGCCGCTCCCGCCCGCCGGCGGTGGTGTCGCCGGAGACGGCGCCATCGATGATCACCAGATCGGGGAACACCGCCTGCAGCTGCGCCTGGAATCCCTCCGCATGGGGCAGGCCGTAGCCCGCGGTCAGGCTGTCACCCAGCACCAGGAGGCGCTTTGGGGCGGCGTGGGCGGGAACGATCATGAAGATCAGGCAACACACGGCAAAGGCCGCTTTGCGCAATCCGGGTCTCACGCCATATCGCATGGTCATGGACACCATCGCAGCCCCTCCGGCCTCGCCAGCGCATACGCACCAGGGCGAACCCCTGATCATCGTGCGCAACCTCACCCTGACCGTGCCTTCGGCGGCCGGTCCGGTCAACATCCTGCGGGGCATTGATCTGGACATCGCAACGGCCGAGGCGGTGGGTGTGGTCGGCCCGTCCGGCTCGGGCAAGACCAGCCTGCTGATGGTCCTGGCCGGGCTCGAGCAGGCCAGTTCCGGATCGGTCAGACTCGCCGGGCAGGAGCTGGTGGGGATGGGGGAGGACGCGCTGGCGCGGCTGCGGCGCAGCCAGGTCGGTATCGTGTTTCAGGCCTTCCATTTGATTGCCAGCATGACGGCGCTCGAGAACGTCGCCATTCCGCTGGAACTCGCGGGCCGTGCCGATGGGATGGCGGTCGCGCGCGACAGCCTCAAGGCCGTGGGGCTGGGGCATCGGCTGGACCATCTGCCCGGCCAGCTTTCCGGCGGCGAGCAGCAGCGCGTGGCGCTGGCCCGCGCCTTTGCCGCCAAACCCCGGCTGCTGCTGGCCGATGAACCCACCGGCAATCTGGACGGCGCGACCGGCGACAGCGTGATGAACCTGCTGTTCGAGCTGCGCGCCGCCTATGGCACCACGCTGATGCTGATCACCCATGATCCGGCGCTCGCTGCGCGGTGCGACCGGGTGGTCCGTATCGCCGATGGCCGGATCGCCGCATGATCCTTGCTGTCCGTCTCGCGTTTCGCGAGCTGCGCACCGGCTTGCGCGGGCTGCGCGTCATACTTGCGTGCCTTGCGTTGGGTGTGGCCGCGATCGCCGGCGTCGGCAGTCTGCGTGCGGGCATCGATGCGGGGCTGGCCGAGAACGGCGCGCGCATTCTGGGCGGCGATCTGGCGATCCAGGGCGGCTCGCAGCCGTTGCCGGACACGTTGCGCAGCTGGCTGCACGAGCGCGGCGGCCGCGTGTCCGACATCATCACGATGCGCAGCATGGCCGTGGCGCCGACGGGCCGCTTTCCAGGTGCGCGGCAGCTTGTCGAGCTGAAGGCCGTGGATGGCGCCTGGCCGCTGATCGGCGCTGCGAAGCTCGTCCCGTCCGGCGCGCTGCTGCCCGGTCATGTCGCCGGCGAGCACCTCGTCCTCGACCGGCTCGGCCTCAAGCCAGGAGACCAGCTCGAGGTCGGCGGCCTGATGCTCACCCTGCAGGCGGAGCTGACCGAGGAGCCGGATGCTGTCTCCAACCCCTCCATCCTCGGCCCACGGCTGCTGATGCGGATGGACGACCTTGATCGCGCGGGCCTCGCCAAGGCCGGCGCGATCGTGGAGCACCAGCTTCGCGTGGCGCTGCCGGACGGTGCCGACCTCAAGCAGACCGTCAGCGATCTGCGCGCCGCCTTTCCCGCGACCGGCTGGCGCATCCGCGACAAGACCGACGCGGCGCCGTCCGTCAGCCAGTTCCTCGACCGCACCAGCCTGTTCATGACCCTGGTGGGGCTGAGCTCGCTGCTGGTCGGCGGTATCGGGGTTGCCAACGGCGTGCGCGCCTGGCTGGAGGCGCGGGCCAAGGGTCTGGCGATCCTGCGCTGCCTGGGCGCCTCGCCGCGGCTGGTGTTCTGGATCTGCGCGATCCAGGTTGCCGTGCTGGCGGTCTCTGGGATCGGGATCGGGCTTATGGTGGGCGCGCTGCTGCCCAGCCTCGCGGCCGCCCTGTTGGGCAATATCCTGCCGGTCGCGCCGGAGACCGTGCTGTTCTGGCGGCCGCTGGCGCTGGCCGGCGCCTATGGCGTGCTGGTGGCATGCGTGTTCGCCCTCGCCCCCCTCGCCCGGGCCATGCAGATCTCCGGCGGTGCTTTGTTCCGCGATGCGTTGATGCCGCAGCCGGCGCGCTGGCGGGGGTGGCTGATCGCAAGTGTTGCGGCCTTTGCAGCCGCCCTGGTGGGCTTGACCGTGCTGGCCAGCCCCGAGCGGCGCTTTGCGCTGGCGTTCTGCGGCAGCGCCGTGGCCATGCTGCTGCTGTTCCGGCTTGGCGCATGGGGCCTGATGCGCCTCGCCCGCGCGCTGCATCATCACGGCGGGCCCGCGCTGCGCCTGGGTCTTGGCAATCTCTACCGCCCCGGCAACGCCACGCCGCTGATGCTGGTGTCCGTCGGGCTTGGTCTGACGACCCTTGCTGCCGTCGCTCTCATCCAGGGGAATATCGGGCGTCAGGTGTCCGAACGGCTGCCCGAGCGGGCGCCAAGTTTCTTCTTCATCGATATCCAGAACAGCCAGATGGCGAAGTTCCGTGACATTGTGGCCGCTGATCCCGCGGTGAGCGACCTGCATGAGGTGCCCAATCTGCGTGCCCGGCTCGTGTCCCTGGCCGGCGTTCCGGTGGAGCAGGTGCACGCGACGCCCGACACCGTCTGGGCGCTGCGGGGCGATCGCGGGCTGACCTATGTCGGCGCCATGCCGGATGGGACCAAGCTCGTTGCGGGCGCGTGGTGGCCGGCGGACTATACCGGCCCGCCCCAGGTCTCGCTGGATGCCAATCTCGCCCGTGGCTGGGGCGTGAAGCTCGGCGATGTCGTGCGCGTCAACGTGCTGGGCCGTGACATCGACCTCACCGTCACTTCGCTGCGCGACGTTGTCTGGCGTTCGATGGGGCTGAACTTCACGCTTGTGGCCAGCCCCGGCCTTCTGGAACGCGCGCCGCACACGCATATCGCCACCGTCAAGGTCGAGCCTTCCGGCGAGGCGGGGCTGCTGCGCGCCGTGACGGACGCGATGCCCAACGTATCGGGCATCCGCATGGCCGATATCCTGGCGGCCGTTGGTGTGCTGCTGGGCCAGATCGCGGCCGCCCTTGCCGCCACCGGCTCGCTCACCCTCGTTGCCGGCGGCCTTGTGCTGGCGGCCGCCGTCGCCTCTGGCCAGCGGCGGCGGATCGGCGAGGCGGTGATCCTCAAAAGCCTCGGTGCCTCCCGCGCCCAGATCCGGTCGGCCTGGCTTGCGGAGTTCGCAGCCCTTGGCCTTGCCGCCGGCCTGATCGCGGCGCTGCTCGGCAGTGCCGCGAGCTACGCCGTGGTGCATTACGTGATGGCCACCGACTGGTCGTTCCTGCCGCTGCATCTGGCCGCGACCCTCGTGTCCTGCGTTGCGATGATGCTGTTGTTCGGCCTGTTCGGCACCGAGGCAGCGTTGCGCGCGAAAGTGGCGCCCCTGCTGCGCAACGACTGAATGCGGACACGTGTCTTTGCGGGACTTCAATATCGGCGTGATTCGGGCTTGCCTCGGTTTAATCTAACCGGTGCTTGAATCATGAACAAAGTTCGACGAAATGTATCATTATGAAGGTGTGGTATGCTTGACCGGCAGACCAAATCATTGAAAGCCTTGCTAGCCCGTCTCCGACCTCGATCCCGCGATCGCCAAAAGGAACCCTGACCATGGCCTACACTCCGGATTTTCGGACCTACCCCGGCTCTGGCACCGCCGCCACCTCGGCGGCCGTTCTGGATGCCGGCCTGCGCTCCTATATGCTGCGCGTCTACAACTGGATGGCCTCGGGCCTCGTGCTGACCGGCATCGTGGCCTATTTCATCGCCAACACGCCTTCGCTGTATGACGCGTTCTACCCGATGGTGCAGACGCCGCGCGGCATCTTCCACCAGCCCGGCGCCCTCGCCTACGTCGCGATGTTCGCCCCGCTTGCCTTCGTGCTGGTGCTGAACTTTGGCGTGAACCGCCTGTCGTCCACTGCCGTCCAGGGTATCTTCTGGGCGTTCTGCGCGGTCATGGGCGCCAGCATGATGAACATCTTCAAGATCTACACCGGCGCCTCGGTCGCCAGCGTGTTCTTCATCACGTCCGGCACCTTCGCCGCCATGAGCATCTGGGGCTACGTCACCCGCACCGACCTCACCAAGATGGGCAGCTTCCTGATGATGGGCCTGATGGGCATGATCATCGCCGGGCTGGTCAACATGTTCGTGGGCTCCAGTGCGCTCCAGTTCGCCATCAGCATCATCGGCGTGCTCGTGTTCACCGGCCTCACCGCCTACGACACCCAGCGCATCAAGGCCGACTACCTGCAGAACGCCTACGCCGCCGGAACGCCCGAAGCCGCCAAGCGCAGCGTATTCGACGCGCTCAGCCTCTACCTGAACTTCGTCAACCTGTTCACTCTGCTGCTCCAGTTCTTCGGCGACCGTCGTAGCAACTGAGGGAAGAAAGGCCAGGGCTCTGCCCTGGACCCGCCAAGGGGCCGAGCCCCTTGGAACCTTATGAGTCCAGGGTAGAGCCCTGGCCTTTCTTCCTACCTTAGCTGCGGGTTGTCGAAGGTTGGGTGCCGGAGGTCGTGGAGGGCGGCGTTGAGGGCTTGGGCGAGGTCGCGTTTTTCGTCTTCGCAGAGACTGCGGGCGATTTCGATGCGGATGTCCCGGGCTGTGATGATGAGACCTGGCACGCGGCCGGCGCGTTCCTCGATCGACAGCGTGAGCCAGGCTGGGCTGAGGGTGCGTTCGCGTTTTTGGCCGGTGCGATCGGTGCGGGTGATGCGCAGACCGCTGCCGGTCAGAACGATGAGTTCGGTTTCGCGCACGCCGTGGGCGTTGAGGCGGAAGAGGAAGGCGGCGAGCAGGAGTTCGAGTCCGGTGAAGCCGCCCACGGGCCAGGCTCCGAGCCAGACGAAGACGGCGGCGGAGGTGCCGCACATGGCGCAGATCGCGACGAGAAGCCGGCGTAGGCTGCGCCGCGACAGGCTGCGATGGGGCACGATGATGGCTTGGAACAGCATCGGATCTGAAGGGATGTCCATGTCCGGGAGATAGCATGCTTCGCGCGCTTGCCATCCCCGTGCGGTGTGGGGATAGAAACGGGTATGATCAAAGAGAAGCCCAGTGCTGCCCGGCCCACCCGTTCGCGCCGCATGAGCATTGCCGATGTGCCGCTGTTTCTGGGGGCGCTGGCGGCGGAGAACCCGGCACCTGAGACGGAGCTGGTCTACCAGGACGCGTTCACGCTGCTGGTGGCTGTGGTGCTGTCCGCCCAGACGACGGATGCCGCGGTCAACAAGGCGACAGCCGGTCTGTTCGCGGCGGCGCCCACGCCGGCTGCGATGGTGGCGCTGGGGGTGGAGGCGATCGGGCGGCATATCCGCACGATCGGGCTGTGGCAGGGCAAGGCGAAGAATGTGGCGGCGTTGTCGCAACAGTTGATCGACCTGCATGGCGGGGGGGTGCCGGCCGATCGAGTGGCGCTGGAGGCTTTGCCGGGGGTTGGGCGCAAGACGGCCAATGTCGTGCTGAATGTGGTGTTCG